>CAZUAB010000192.1:0-4175 GCA_964617795.1 uncultured bacterium | reverse complement strand
TCGCCGTGACTGCCGAGTTGCAGGCCCGGGCCGCTGAAATCGCCGCCCGTGGCCGTGCCTTGGCGGCCGAACTGCAGCGTCTGCGCGAAGACATTCTGCCCCAGGCGGAACGAGCCTTTGCCAGCGCGCAGGCACTGTTCGAGCGCGGCCGCTTCGGCGCCCTCGAAGTGGTCGATGCCCAACGAACGCTACAGGAGGCACGGCTTCGAGAAATCGAGGCGGCCGCCGACTTGCTGCGCGCTGCCGTCGAACTCGAAACCGTGACGGGCACTGAATTGCTCGCGCCAGCGGCAGCTACATCATCCACAACGACACCCTGAAACAGGTTGAAATCATGAAACCATCAATGACACGAGACAAATACTGGATCCTCGCCTTGGCCGCGGCCGCTGGACTCGCTGCATGTGAGCGGCACGTCGGGGAACATGAGACGAACCACGAGGAAGACGAACACGAAGAAGCGGGGCACGCCGAGTCGGTGACGTTGGCGGCGTCCGCCATCCGTGCGCTCGGCATCACCTGGGCGACCGCCGGCGCCGGCGTCGTCGAGGAAACCTGCATCCTGGACGGCGAGGTGGTCTTCGATCCCGCGCGCCTGCAACACGTAACTGCACCCTATCCGGGCGTCGTCCGTGCGCTCAAGCGGCGGCTCGGCGACCGCGTCCGGCCAGGCGACGTGATGGCGATCGTCGAAAACACCGAAACACTACGATCGTACGAACTACGCGCGGCGATCGCCGGCACGGTGATTGAGGAGCACGCGCCCATGGGCGAGGTGCTGGAGACGAGCCACGAAGCGTTCACCGTCGCCGATGTCAGCCGCGTCTGGGTCGAGGCGCAGGTGTTTCCCGGCCTTTGCGAGACGATTCGGGTAGGCCAAAAGGCCCAGGTTTCTACGAAGGATGCCTTGAGTCGCGCGTCAAGCCGCGTCGACTATGTGAGCCCGCACTTCGAGCGCGAAACGCGCTCGGGCGTCGCCCGCGTGGTCCTTGACAACGCCGGTGGGCAGTGGCGGCCGGGGATGTTCGTCCGTGTGCAAGTCGCCGTCGGCAGCTCGAAGGCTGCGATCGTCGTTCCCGCGACGGCGGTGTTTCGACATGATGACGGCACAGCCGTGGTCGTACGTTCAAGCGACGGCGAGTTCTCGCTTCGCGATGTCCGCGTCGGCCGGGCCGCGACGGATGCTATTGAAATCGTCGAGGGCCTGGCTCCCGGCGACACAGTAGTCTCGGCCGGCGTCTTCGTCGTCCGATCGGAAATTCTGAAGGGCTCGCTAGAGCCCGATCACGACCATTGAGGGGGCGTCATGATTCAACGAGTCATCGATGCCGCGCTCAATAACCGCGTCCTGACGCTGGCTTTCTGGCTGCTCCTGATCGTCGTCGGCATCGGCGCCATGCGCGGATTGCCAATCGACGCGGTCCCCGACGTTACCAACGTCCAGGTCCAAGTCCTGACCACCAGCCCAAGTTTGGCTCCGGAGGAGATCGAGCAATTCATTACTTTTCCCATCGAGAGCGCCATGAGCGGCGTGCCGCGGGTCGAGGAAATCCGCTCCGTGTCCAAGTTCGGCCTGAGCGTGGTCACTGTGGTCTTCGAGGAGGGCACCGACATCTATTGGGCGCGGCAACAGGTGGGCGAGCGACTGACCGCAGCACGCGAGAACATTCCGGAGGGCTATGGCGATCCGGAGATGGGTCCGATCTCAACCGGGCTCGGCGAGATCTACCAATTCGAAGTGCGCGGCGAGCCAATGTGCCCGGCCGGCGGGCCAGACACCGAGACCTGCTACACGCCGATGGAACTGCGCACCATACTTGACTGGCAGATCAACTACCAATTGCGTTCCATCCCCGGAGTTGTCGAGGTCAACGCCTTCGGCGGTGAACTCAAGACTTATCAACTGACGATCGATCCGGCACGGCTGCGTGCCTACGATCTCACCGTCGGCGACGTCGCCGAGGCCATTCGTAGTAACAACCGCAACGCCGGCGGCGGTTACATCGTCCACCAAGACGAGCAAGTTCTTGTGCGCGGCGAGGGGCTGATCCGGACGCTCGACGACATCGGTCGCATTCCGATCAAGACCGACGAGCGCGGCCGCAGCGTCTTCCTGCGGCAACTCGGCCGCCTCGAGTTTGCGCCCATGATTCGCCAGGGCGCGGTGACGCGCGACGGACGTGGCGAAGCGGTCATCGGCATCGTCATGATGCTCATGGGCGAAAACGCCCGCGTCGTCTCCGGGCGCGTCCACGAGAAGATCGAGGCCCTGCGGCGCACTCTGCCCAAGGGCGTCGTGATCGACACTTTTTACGATCGCACCGAACTCGTCGATCGCACGATTCGAACCGTCGCCAAGAACCTGGCCGAGGGGGGCGCGCTCGTCATCCTGGTGTTGCTGCTCTTGCTCGGCGACATACGTGCCGGCCTGATCGTGGCGTCAACAATTCCGGTTTCGATGCTCGTGGCGTTCTGGGCCATGCGCCAGTTCGGCCTCTCGGGAAACCTGATGAGCCTTGGGGCGATCGACTTTGGCCTGATCGTCGACGGCTCAGTCGTCATGATCGAAAACATCGTGCGCACATTGCACGAACGGCGGGGTGACAACGCGCCGCATCTGGACAAGGTGAGGCAGGCGGCGGGGCAGGTAGCCCGGCCCGTGGTCTTTGCCGTGGGGATCATCGCCATCGTTTACTTGCCCATCCTTGCGCTCCAGGGCATCGAGGGCAAGATGTTCCGCCCCATGGCGCTGACGGTGGTTTTCGCGCTGGTGGCCTCGCTAGCCTGTGCGCTCACTCTCATGCCAGTGCTGGCAAGCTACTTGCTCGGAGGACACACCGACGAGAAGGAGCCGATCCTGTTTCGCTGGGCGAAGCGAATCTATGCCCCGGCCCTTCGCTGGACCACCAGTCGGCCGCGCTATACGGCCGCCATCGGACTGGGCGCTTTTGCTCTGAGCCTCGGGGTCGCGCCGTTCCTGGGAGCCGAGTTCATTCCCAAACTCGACGAGGGGTCGATCGCCATGCAGATCTGGCGCTTGCCGAGCGTATCCCTAGAAACTTCCAACACCATCAGTACGCACGTCGAGCAGGTAATCAAGGAGAACTTTCCCGAGGTTCGCACTATCGTATCGCGCACGGGCCGTGCCGAGATCGCCACGGACCCCATGGGCGTCGAGGTCAGCGACACGTACATCATTCTGAATGACCGCGATTCGTGGCGGTTCGGTTCCAAGGCCGATCTCGTCGCCGCGATCGATAGGACGCTCCAGGCGGAGGCGCCCGGAGCCATCTACAGCTATTCGCAGCCGATCGAGTTGCGCGTCGCGGAGTTGATTTCGGGCGTCCGCTCCGACATCGCGGTCCACCTCTACGGTGACGATCTTGACCTGCTCAAACGAAAAGCCGATGAGGTGGCGCGCGTGCTCGGCGGAATCCCTGGTGCCGGTGAGGTCAAAGCCGAGCAAACGACTGGGCTGCCGATGTTGCGTATACGCATGGACCGGTCGGCGCTGGCTCGCTACGGCGTCTCGGCCGACGAAATCTTGACAACGATCGAGGCCATCGGCGGGCTGACCGCCGGCAGCGTCATTTCGGGCCAGCAGCGCTTCGACATCCAACTCCGCTTCGACGAGTCCGTGCGTGCCGATCCGGAAGCGGTACGGCGGCTGGTCGTTGCCGTGCGCGACCGCGACGGCAATCCTCGCCGAATTCCCCTTGCGGCCGTCGCTGAAATCGACCTTGGCGACGGACCTGCCCAGATCAGCCGTGATCGCATCAGCCGGCGGATCAACGTCGAGGCGAATGTCCGCGGCCGCGACATCGCCTCGTTCGTGGCCGAGGCGCGCGACGCCGTGGAGCGTCAAGTTGAATTGCCGCCGGGCTGGATCGTCGAGTGGGGCGGGCAGTTCGAGAATCTTCAAGCAGCCGCGGAGCGTCTATCCGTACTTGTTCCTTTGGCGCTCGGCATCATATTCGTGCTTTTGTACACCGCGCTCGCCTCGGGGCGGTTGGCCGCCTTGGTGTTTTTCAACGTGCCCTTAGCGGTCACCGGCGGCATCTTCGCCCTTGCAGCACGCGGCTATCCCTTTTCAATATCGGCTGGCGTCGGTTTCATCGCCTTGTTCGGGGTTGCCGTGCTCAATGGCGTGGTCCTCGTCTCCTACATACAAGCGT
>CAZUAB010000191.1:1765-4190 GCA_964617795.1 uncultured bacterium | reverse complement strand
TGCAGGAATGGCTGGCGCCGTTTGCCTCGATGGGCGCCGGCACGGTTGCTGCCGGTGGGCACGGCCTACGCCGGTCAAGGTGTCCCGGATGCGCTGTCGCCCGGCAGTGCTGTGCGGATCGCCACGGGCGGCGTCGCGCCGGCCGGTGCCGACGGCATCGCCCCACGCGAAACCGCCGGGGACGACGGCGCCACAGTTGAGGTGCGGGCGCCGGCCGGGCCGCACATTCGCCGCGCCGGTGAAGAATTGCGCGCCGGCAGCACGGTGCTTGAAGCAGGTACGCGATTGGGCCCCCTGCAAATCGCAGCGCTGGCTGCCGCCGGCGTCACCCAGGTGACTGTCGCCCGAACACCGCGCGTGGTGGTGCTGGCCACGGGCGCCGAGTTGGTGCCGGTGGGCCAGCGCCCGGAGCCCAGTCAGATTACCGACAGCAATGGCCCTTTGGTTGCCACCTGGTTGGCGCGGCGTCTATACCTGCCCGCCATTCCCGCCCAACGAGTCACGGACGACCGCGACGCCACCCAGGCTGTGCTCGCCGCCGCCTTTGCCGATGCCGATGTGGTCGTCACCAGCGGCGGCGTTAGCGTCGGCGACCACGATGTCGTGCGACCCGCCGCCGCCGCGCTGGGCTTCGAAATCATCGTGCCGAAATTGGCTATCAAGCCCGGCAAGCCAGTGTTTGTGGGACGGCGTGGCGCGCAGTGGCTGATCGGCCTGCCTGGCAACCCGGCAGCAGTGGCCATTGGTCTGCACATTGTCGCCGCCCCACTGCTGGCGCTGCTCGAGGGTGACGCGGCCTGGTGGCCAGCCAAGCAGCCGCTGCGCGCGGCGACACCGATTGCGCGCGACAGTAAGCGCTCGCAGTTGATCTGGGCGCGCCGCCACGGCGACCAAGCCACGATTCTAGCACGCGGCGGCAGCCATATGCTTAGCGACCTGGCAACCGCCGACGTCCTGCTGGTCGTCGCTCCCGGCAGCGGTGCGGTCGAGGTCGGCGACGTGGTCGACAGTTTTTCCCTGACCTAGGTCAGGCGCGTCCGGCCCGAATGATTACCGCCACCGACCCGCCGCCCCCGCCGGGGGGCGAACTAAAAGTGGAGGTCCGAGCCGCTCGGGTCGCTGTCCATCGCGCCGTTGAGATAGATAAACGATCCCGCCAGCCAGAGCAGCGTCCCTAGGCCGATGATGCCGAACGTGGACCCAGCCAGCCACCCCGGGCTTTCCAGAAGAGACGACCCGAGTTCCTGGTTCACGGCAGCGCTGAGGCAGATGACGCAATAGGCGATGATACCCAAAACGGCGACAACGAACCCGCTGATGACGAGTCGCTGACCGCGCCGCATTTGCTGCTCCGCCGCCGCATAGATTTCCGCCTTTGACGCCGCCGCCACAGCCTTCTCCGCATCGGTCTTGGCGTGACCCATTGCACGAACCAAGTCCGGACGGGGACGGGCTTCACTGATTAAGTTCATGGCGCAATTCCTCCTGTTTTCCAATTGCCGACGACAGCTTGGCCGTCGGGCTGTTCAAGGTGTTGTGATTCGCGTGGGCGCCGCAGGCCGAGCAGCACCGCATACAGCATCCGCCGGGCCAGCCCGAGGAAGGTCAACAGCCATACCGACACCGCGGCGACAACGAAGACCCTGGCGATCCATAGCAAAAACGGCGCGTCAAGTGCAGTTGCCAGCCGAAAGGTGCTGGCCGCATACATGCCGACGGGAAAGACCAGGCCCCAGTAGAGCGGGTCGTATGAGAGCCGAACGTCGCTGACCCTGTGACGCCAAATCCCGAGGACCAACAGCATCGGTATCCACCACGTCGCGGTCGCCCAGAACATCATCGTCAGCCCGAGAATGAACGGCTTTAGCGGCGCAAGAAGTGTCGAACTTCCCGCAGCGCTGGCAAGCGCCGCACCCGCCAAGGTAGAGATGGCGACCGCGCCCATGTTGATCCAGTAGGGCGGCATGAGATCGCGCGGCGAGAAAGGAAAGAACATATAGCGATAAAAAATGAGGCCGATGATCCACAGGTAGAGCATTCCACCGCCCAGCCAAAAGGACATCAGCACGAACAGTGTGATATTCCGATCGCCCAGAAAAGCACCGCCCAAGGCGCAGCCCAACACGCAGACAGATTGAGTGGCCACCACCGCCACGAGCCATCCCCCGTTGATCCCTTCTGCGAGAGTCGGCTTCTTGTCGCTCACCGTGAGCAGAGCAAAAATCGTGTATGTGCTCACCGCCCACAGCGCGACACACAGCCACCACAGAACCATCCCGACAAGGACGGCGTCGTGCAGCAGCACCATTTGCGCACCCAGCACACCGGTTGCGGCCGCGATGGTGAAGTACCCAGGCGCACGCCCGTGGTCGCGACAATCCGCGCCTACACGCTCAGGGAACATCACGGCACGCGCGATAAACAG
>CAZUAB010000191.1:0-1755 GCA_964617795.1 uncultured bacterium | reverse complement strand
ACCCACAACGTAGGATAGGCCACGATGTTGACCCAGGAGAGCGCTGCAGCGAGGTCGCGGAGACCGAGGAGATGGCACGAGATCGCGACGATGCCGGTCGCCATGGCCAGCGCAAAGTACGCCGGGTGCATGATGGCCAACCGTGTCTTCAGGTGCGCGGCGAGCGATTGACCCGGCGGCCCGTAGGCGCCATCGAGCGCCGAATCTGGATGCGATAGAGTCATATCTTAAGCATAGGAGATTTCGCGGGGATGCGGTATCGGCGCCGGTCTGAACTTTGTGTCGGACGGGGGGAAACCGCGAGTCGGTATCTGTCCTACGCCATCCCGACCTAGCGCACCAATCCGTGCTGCAACGCGTACCGCATGAGTTGCGCGTTGGAGCTCATGCCCATCTTTTCGAGGACCCGCGTGCGGTAGGTGCTGACGGTCTTCACGCTCAGGTGGAGCTGGGCCGCGATCTCGGAGACCGAGCGTGCAGAGGCCAAGGAAATGAGTACTTCGTATTCGCGGGGCGACAGTAGCTCGTGCAATGCCTCGGTCCCCGATCCAGCGAGGGCAACGTGATCGGCGAGCGTCCCCGCCACCGCCTTGCTGAGGTAGCGCTTTCCCTCAAGCACGCTGTGAATCGCCTGCAAAAGCTCCTCCGGCGCACGGTCCTTGGTCAGATACCCCAAAACGCCCGCGCGTAGTGCGCGGACGACGAATTGCTGCTCGCCATACATGCTCAAGACGATAATCGGCATCTCGGGTCGGAGCGCCCTCAGTTCGGGCACCAGGTCCAGGCTGTTTTGATCCTTGAGTGCAATGTCGAGGACAAGCACAGACCAGCTTGTTTCACGGACCTTGTTGCGCAGCTCCTGGCTGGAGCCAACCTCGCCGATGGTTGCGCCTGGGAAAGCATCGGTGACAATTCGACACAGCCCCGAACGTACAATTGCGTGGTCGTCAGCCATCAGGATACGCATCGGCGGCCTCCGCTGTGGATTGTCGTGGAACGGTGACACTCACGGTTGTCCCTCGCCCGGGGGCCCCGTGGATCGACAAGTGCCCATCAATGAGCATCGCACGTTCACGCATGCCGATCACCCCGACGGATTCGTTGCTCTCGATTGAATCCGCCGCGATTCCCTTGCCATCGTCTTGTACAGTGAGAATGACAGCTTCTTCCGTGCTTACGAGACTGATCTCGACAACCCGCGCCTCGGCGTGTCGAACCACATTTGTCAGCGCCTCCTGCGCGATCCGAAACAGCGTCACCGAGGCACGCTCGCCGAGGTGCGGTCCAACGTCGTCCGCCTCGACCTGGACGATGAGGTCCGTACGCGCCTCCGTCGCACGGGCCTGCCATTCGAGAGCCGCAATTAGCCCGAGCTTGTCCAATACACCGGGACGGAGGTCGGACGAGATGTGCCGCACAAAATCCACCGCCGTGTCGATCTGCTGACTCATCGTCGCGATATTCTCTTTGAGCGCAGCCGCACAGGGCCCATGCTGTTCGCTCGCAGCGCACTGCAACGGCAGCCGCGACAGGTCGATTTTCAGCGCAGTGAGCACTTGGCCGATCTCGTCGTGCAGTTCGCGCGATATCCGCGCCGCTTCTGCCTCACGCACCACTTGGAGCCGGCTCGCAAGCGCCCTCAACCGCGTCTGCGCATCAACGGCCTCGTGGTGCCGTGCCGCCAAGGCGTCAGCCATCGTGTTGAACGCGTTGGCCAGCGACGAAAACTCGCTGTGGCTGCGTGGGACCACCGCC
>CAZUAB010000190.1:0-4202 GCA_964617795.1 uncultured bacterium | reverse complement strand
GTAGCAGGCTGGCGACCAAAAAGAGGCCGCGGTGGGCAAAAAAAGGGCGCCCCGGCAGGGGGCGCCCCAAAAAACCATATTGCCGCTGAGATGTCGGCGCAGAACCGCGGCTAGCCAGCGAAGGACTTCCCGCAGCCACAGGTGCGCTTGGCATTCGGGTTCTGGAACGAAAACCCAGAACCTTGAATCGATTCAACGAAATCCAGTTCGGTACCTTCGAGATAACGGTAGCTCATCGGGTCGACGAGCACGCGCACGTTGGGGCCAGCGTTAAGGACTTCGTCTTCATCGCGGGCCTTGTCGAAGGCCATATCGTATTGAAAGCCACTGCATCCGCCGCCAACGACGCTGATACGCAGCGCCAATTCGGG
This sequence comes from uncultured bacterium, assembly GCA_964617795.1. Taxonomy (GTDB): domain Bacteria; phylum J088; class J088; order J088; family J088; genus CAZUAB01. Next base: position 3,831 of record CAZUAB010000190.1, on the reverse strand, counting down.
GTCCGAGTGGCGGTTTAGCAGGTCGGCGATTTTGCCCTGGGCGGCGGGTGTCACTTGCAGCATGGCGAAACCTCCTTGGTCGAGCCTTACCATCTTCATTCTACGCGAGGACAGGCGCCGGCTTCAAACGGAACGGCGGCGCTACCCTCCAACTGGCGCTCAGGGCAGCGCCAGCCCCCTTGGCTGCTCGATCGCCCGCCAAGCGTTGTGGTCGATCGGGCCCAACCCAAGACCGCCATCGGTTGGGTTCCCCCAGCACCACAGGCTGCCGTCTGTCTGGATACCGCAACTGGTCAGTTCATCGGATCCCAAGCGGACCATCGACCATGCAAATCCGGGCACGGCGGGGGCAAAGGCGTCCGCAGCCAAGGTGGCCCCAAGCCCCAACGGCGTCACTGCAAACGGCAGGGCCGGCAACCACGACATGTCCGCCGTTTTCCCCGTGCATCGGACGGTTTGGTCGGCAAGCGTTACGCAAAGGCCGTGCGAAGATAGCGACATGTCGAGAACAGCTTGCGTGAGACCTACGACCTGCGTCGGCACAGAGACGCTGCCAGGAGCCCCTGCCGGCAGGCCGAGCGTCCGGTCGGTGTTTTGGCCCCAGCAGTAGAGTTCTCCGGATCCTTTACGCGCGCAGACCCTGTACCCTTGCGCCTGGACCTTGACCCAGCCGCTACCACCGATCGCGACCGGCGCCCAAGGGCCCACATTGACAGACCCGTTCCCCACTTGGCCGTCGCTGTTGCTTCCCCAACAATGGAGAGTCGTATCGGCCTGCAGCCCACATGCAAAGGCGTTTCCGACGGCCACCTGCGTGAATACAGTCGTTGTGACCACCTGGGGCGCCGATACGGGCACTTGCGAGCCCATGCCCCAAAAACCGGGGACATTATAGGTCAGTTCGCCCCAGCAGTACAGTCCCGACGTCGTCGTTGCGCATATGGTAAGTGGTGCGCCGCCGATGTCGAAATGGGTCGCCCCCGTGAGCGTGCCTTGCTGAACCGGCTCCGTAAATGAACCCGAATACGGCACAAAGCCCCAACACCACACGGAGCCATCGGTCTTGCGCCCACATTTGGCATTGGCGAAGTCGTCGATCTGCAGCCAATTGGTACCGCCGACCTCGAGCGGCGATGCCGAAAACTGTACGGCATAGTTGTCGAGTCCGACCCCAAGCTGGCCATCAAAATTTGTTCCCCAGCAGTACAGCCGCCCGCTGCGGATGCCGCATGCAGAGCTCACGTACGCATCGTCGTGTGCCACGCTTACCTGGGTCCAGTCGGTATGCGTGCCGACTTGTGCGGGCGTGCTCCGCACACGCATCGGATTCTCACCGGATTGGCCTTCCTGGCCGCGCCCAATGCATTGAAGCTGCCCGGCCGGATCAAGCCCGCATACGTGCCGGTCGCCCAAAATCGGTGTTCGGCCAGCCAGGCCGTTGATTGCCGTCGGCACTGTTGCATTGAGTGAAAATCCTTCCGCATCGTAGGGCGGCAAAGCGGCTCCGAAGCAGTACACTGCCCCCCCACTCAGACCGGCGCAGGTCGTCCACCCGTTGACCGAAAGCGACACAACGGATCCCGGCAGAGCCACGGGTGTCGGGACCGTAACGGCGACGCCACTGCCGACACCGACCTCCCCGCGGTAATCCGAGCCCCAGCAATGCAGTACGCCTTCGCCATCCACCGCACAGGCGTGCTCAAGGCCGACGCCGACAGCGGAAGCGCCGCCGGGCACGTCGATGCTCACTGGGTTGTGGACAAACGTGGTGATCTCGTAATCCGGATCGCCGGCCTGCGCACTGGAGTTGTCGCCCCAGCACCAGATCTCCCCGGCACGGCCGCGAGCACAAAACGTCTGCCCATAAGCCTTACTATAGGACAAGCCCCGATCATAGCTCCCCGCCGAGTCGATGGCCACAGCCGACGCAATACCCGTAACCTCGAACGTCGACTCAAGCATCAGCGCGCAGGACCCCCAGCAGGATTCCGTCGAGGACCCCCAGCAGTGCACTTTTCCGCTGGCAAGAACAGCACAACTGCGCATGAAACCGACCGCCACGTCAAGCGCCGGATCGCCCAAGGGCAAGCCGTTGATGGTGTGAACACCTTCGACCAGAGCCTCATCCGTCTGCCCGAAGCAGAATACGGACCCGCTCGTCGCACCAACAGCGCATACTTCGGCACTACCGACATCGATGGCGCGTATCTTTTCGTCAACCGGGATCGGGCTGGGTGACGTCACTGCGACATCGGCTCCATCCGGCGTAATCGCGTTGTCGCCGTTCCAGCCCCAGCACCAACCGCTGCCATCGATCGTGATGCCGCAAGTAACCGCCTCGCCCGCCGCAACACGCGAAAACGGCAGCGGCATCAACACCGGCACGGGCAGCAGCCAAAGATCGACCGTCTCTGCGCGCCGCTCACCGGGCGCCAAGTCGAACGGGCCAGCGCTACCGGCGTGCGTGGCAATCGTAATACCCGCCGCCGGAAACAACTGAACATCGACACTGCGGGCATTGCCGGCAGCCACTTCGATCGTCACGGTCTGGCCGGGCAGGCCGGTCACCGGGCCCGCGGCCTCAAGATCGGCGCCCGTAACAGTCACCGCAAAGTACGGCTGATCGGCCCAAGGCAGAAGCTCGGCCCCCGCCGCATCACGGGCTGGCAGCACAATCTGCAACTGCGCTGGCGGGAGGGCCGCTTCGCAGGCTCCGAGGGCAAGGAATGCAACGGCCGAGAGGCCGTGGACAAGGCGGCGGACGGTCATGGCAGTACCTCCCGAGCCGGCAAGGAATACGAAGGGGGCAAAACGTGGGCGGCTCATGGGGCCACCTGATCGTTGACGCGGACACCGATATCAAGCACAGCCGGCAGTGGGTCGGCGGGCGGCAATGGCCCCTCGGGGCCCCCGCCGCCGGGCAGTGTGCTTGGTACCTGGAGGAACGGCGGCACGTCGCCACCAGCGTCGCCAAATGGATCGCCACCGCCCGGAGGTGTCCCGGAGTCGCCACCGCCGACGTCCTCGCCCGCAAAGGGGTCGGCCGCGCCAACGCTTGCCCGGCGCGACGCCGCCTCGCGCTCGCGGGCAGCGGCCATCAGGCGGCGGACGCGGGCGAGGACGCCGGCGGCGGCCTGCGGTGCACCTGGCGCCTGACCGAGGGTCACGCGTGAATACTGCCCCGGCAGAAGGCGAACGATGCCCGCAAGCGCCGGGTCAGCGGAGCTCACCTCGACTTCACCCTCCTCGACGAGGATATCGGTGCCAGCTTCACCGCCGTCCGCGCCGTCATCGACCAACACAAAGAACTCGGTGCCACGGACCCCGGCGACGGCGGTCGGTGTACGAACCTGCCAGACACTCTGTTCGATTGAAGCGGCGAATCGGCTGACAAAGGCGCGCAGGCGGCCGCTCAGCAGCTCGAAACCGGCTTCGCGTTTTTCTTCCTTGGGAGAGACCAGATAACGCGACACGGTCAGATTGCCCAACGCCGTCAGCGTCAGGCGCGAGCCATCTTTAAGGGCAATTTCGGCGCGGCCGTCGGCCGAGGTGCGAATGCGGTCTCCCTCGAAGAGTTCTACGCCGGCGGCAAGCGGGGTCGTCGCGGCCTTGCGTTCGAGTGTCACCGTACCTTCGACGGCGGCAATCGTTGCCACGGCCTGCCCAGATGCGGACCGCAGGGGAGCGGCCGTTTGGGCAACGGCTGGCGCCGCCGGCAGCAAGAATGCGGCGCAGAGCATCCATGTCGGGAACCGAGGGGACATGGCCGCCTCCTTCACAGTTCGGCGCCGATCGCCACGGAGACGATCGTGCGCCGGTAATCGAACAATG
>CAZUAB010000189.1:0-4258 GCA_964617795.1 uncultured bacterium | reverse complement strand
ACTTGTACTCATCAACCCGTTGACGTCGGCGACGTTTACCGCTGGTTGGCTTGGTTCGACGTTGCGTCTCAGGCGCTGGGCGCCTGGGCTGTCGCACGGACTCTATGGTTTGATCGGCCGATTCAAGCTGAATCGCTGGCTGGCCGTTGAATCTCTGCGCATGCAGTTCGGGACGACCGGACGGGCCCGCAAACTTTACACCAGCGAAGATCTATGCGCTTGTTTCACAGGCCCGGGGCAGCTGCCGTCACTGCTTGGCGCACTCGACGACCTGGTGAATTACGCATTTCTCGATACATTCGAGCCGCCAGCGGGGTATCCGCCGATTTGCACGATTTGGGGCCTTGAAAATCGGATCTTGTCGGCGGATGCAGGGCGCCGGCTCAACGTGACGCTGCGCCCTGCGCGCGAAGAGTGGCTGGCAGGCACCGGCCACTTGCTGATGCTCGAAAAACCCGATGACGTCACGCGAATTATCCGTGAATTCCTTGCTCAGCACCCGGCTCGGAGGTCACCGCAATGAGTGCACAGTTGTTTCCCGACGATGTCTTCAATCTGGCGGCTGTCGTGCGCGAGGTGGCGAGGCGCGACCCGGCGCGTATCGCGGTGGTCGCGCCCGATGGCCGCGATGCCCAGGGCCAACGTCGCTATCGGCGCCATACGTATGCCGAACTGTCAAACGACGCCGAGGCGGTGGCACCCGGGCTGCGCGAGATCGGTATCGCCGAACGGACCCGGATCGTCTGCATGACGCCGCCGAGCTACGAAGCGTGCGTGCTCGGACTCGCATTGCAGCGGGTTGGGGCAACGACGCTCTGGATCGACCCGTCGGTTGGATACCGCAATGTAGGGGAGCGACTGCGCCGCATCCAACCGGAGGCTTTTGCCGGTATTCCCATTGCGCATCTCGGACGGATCGGATTTGGCTGGGGGCCACGGTTTCTCCGCCGGTCGATCGTCGTTGACGGGCGCTTCCCCGGGGCCCATACGCTGTCCTCGCTGTGCGGCGTCGCACCGGCCGATCCGTTGCCGCCCGCGGTCACCCCCGACGATCCGGCGGCGGTTCTCTACACGACGGGCAGCACCGGGCCGGCCAAGCCTGCACTCTACCCGCACCGCAATTATGCGCAGCTCTACCGCGTCGTGCACGAAAGTTGGCGTTTTTCGCCTGACCGGGGCCAGCCGGTTGACATGGCCATTTTCCCCGCCTTCTTTTTCATTGCGCTGAGTGCTGGCGGTACGCTGGTTGTGCCCCCGATTGCTTTTTCCCGCGAAACCCCCGCCAAGGCCGATCCGCGAGCGCTACTTGAAGTGATCAACGACTGCGGGGTACGGTCGTGTTTCGGCTCACCGGTGTTGCTCGAGAACATGGCGCGCTACGCCGTGGGACACAGGATTCGCACGCCAACCCTTGAGCGGGTGATTGGCGGCGGCGCCCCGATCTTTGGCTCGGTCATGCAAGCTCTGCTCGACATGATGGGTACCGGGGCCGAAGTGTTTTCAAACTATGGCTCCACCGAAGCGCTACCGGCCACCGAGATGGGTGCACAGGAAGTGCTGGGTGAAACGTGGCAACAGACACTTGCCGGGGCCGGGATCTGCGTGGGCCGGCCTTTTTCAGGTGTGCAAATCCGGATTGTCGCGATGAGCGACGGCGTTGTTGAACGACTTTCGGACGCCCGCGCGCTACCGACCGGTGAGGTCGGTGAAATCCTTGTCCAAAGCCCGCACGTCAGCCCCGCCTACTTTGAAGACCCTGAGAGCACGCGCAAAAACAAGATATTCGGTCCACAAGGCGAGATTTGGCACCGGATCGGGGATGTCGGCTACCTGGATGAGCTGGGGCGTCTGTGGTACTGCGGGCGCGTCGGCCAACGGGTGCGTGCTGCCGACGGCCCCTTGTTTTCACTCCACTGCGAGCCGATCTTCGATGCCCATCCCGCCGTGCGCCGTTCCGGCCTCGTTGGTGTGCCTAGCGGCGGCCAAGACGTGCCGGTGATCTGCGTAGAATTGCAGGCGGAGTTCGTGGGTCGCGAGGCGAAGGTTCGTTCGGAACTGCTGGCCTTGGCTGCTGAGCACGCAGCGACGCGGCAGATCCGACATGTGCTGTTTATCCGCGCGCTTCCCACCGATCCGCGGCACAACTCCAAGATCGAGCGACCGAAGCTCGCGAAATGGGCCGCTTCCCGCTTGTAGCTACGGAGCCGCAGAGTCCGGTTCACTCAATCGGCGATGCGGTAGCGGACAATCGCCCAGATTGCCCATACGCCGTCGCGCCAGGTGATTTTCTTGCCCTCGGCATAGCTACGGCCGGCATAGCTGATCGGCACCTCGTACAGCCGAAGGCCGCGACGGGCGATTTTGGCGGTCAGCTCAGGCTCAATGCAAAAGTCCCGCGAGGCGAGCGGGATCGCCCGCAGCAGGTCGCCGCGAAAGGCTTTGCAGCCCGTCTCCATATCGGACATGTCGAGGTTCGTGAGTAGATTGGCCAGTGTCGTGAGCAGACCGTTGCCGAGCCGGTGCCAGTACATGTGGATGCGCTGTGGTCCGCCGAGGAAACGCGAGCCGTACACGGCATCGGCGCGACCATCAAGCAGCGGTGCGAGCACACGCGGCCAGTCTGCGGGGTCGTACTCGAGGTCAGCGTCTTGCACGATGACGAAATCACCACGGCTGGCGGCAAAGCCGTCGCGGACCGCAGCGCCCTTGCCCTCATTGCGCGCGCGGCGGATGACTCGTACTTCGTCGTGCGCGGCGGCAAGGGTTTCGGCCAATTCGCCGGATCCGTCCGTGGAGCCGTCATCGACAAGCAAAATCTCACGGGAGAGTGGCCCAAGATCCACCGATCGTGCACGGCGCACGACCTCGCGTAGGGTTGCCACCTCGTTGTAGATGGGTACCACGACCGACAGCAGCTGCACTTGATCGGTCTTGGATGTCATGGCGACAGGCGGGTGGCGTCTGGCAACGGGCGCCCCGACTTGTCGCGCCACAGCCGCTGTGCACCGTAAATACCCCGATGGCCACCGAGCAACCAGGCGATGGTCATCACGATCAATACGTGCGGCAGGACATGGACGCCGACCAGCTCTGCGGACATCAACACCAACGCGATCGGGGTGTTGGCAGCTACACCGAAAACGGACGCCATACCGACTGCAGCGGCCATCGCCAGCGGCAAATCCAGCGGGCCCGCCAGCGCGTTGCCGAGCGTGGCGCCGATAAAGAAGAGCGGCGTCACCTCGCCGCCCAGGTAGCCGGAGCCGAGCGTGACGACCGTAAACAGGAGCTTGCCAGCAAAGGTCCAGGCGGGCATTGCCGCGTCTTCAAAGGCCTGCAGGATGGTCGGTACACCGAGGCCGAGAAAGCGGTCGTCCCCGACGATCCGCCACAATACAAGCACGACTAGCCCGCCGACCGCCATCCGCCAGGGCAGGGCAGGAATTCGCCGTGCCATCCGCGTCTTGAATGCGTGCAGAAAGCGGATAAATGCTACCGTGACTGCGGCAATCGCGACCGCAAACAGCAGCCAGCGGCCGATCAGCGACGGGTCCAGCGACAAGGCGCCCACCGTGGGGTAGCGAGCGTGTTCCACACCGAGGGCTCGGACGACGAGATCGCCGCAGATGGATGCGCTGAGCGCGGGCACAAGCGGACCCAGGTCGAGGCGCCCGGGTGTGCGTACCTCCAGGCCAAAAATCGCCCCGGCGACGGGCGTGCCGAACACCGAGCCGAAACCGCCGGCCATGCCTGCCGCCAGCACATCGCGCCGAACTTCGCCGCGGTCGAAGCCGAGCCGATGACCGAACTCATCGGCCAAGCCGGCGCCCATCTGCACGGCGGTGCCTTCCCGCCCGGCACTGCCGCCAAACAAATGGGTGAGTACTGATCCGACAAGTACCATCGGCACCATGCGCAGCGGCAGCCTGGGGCCATCGTCGTGGATTGTGTCCAGAATCAGATCGTGACCGCCGCGAACCGGTGTGCCCCAGCGGGCATAGATCCAACCGATGGCCCAGCCGCCTAAGGGCAGCGCCCACACCCAACGATGGTCGGCGGTGCGGACGTCGGTGACCCACTCGAGCAGACTGAGGAAAAGCGCCGAGGCTAGACCTGCCGCGGCCCCCACAACGGCACCGATGCCGACCCCCCGGGCAAGGGCGCCGACACGCAGCGGTAGACGGGCAAGAACGGGGCGCTGGTTCATGCGGGCATTGTAGCAGCAGGGCGCTAGACGATCTGGAACGGCTCAGTTTCT
>CAZUAB010000188.1:0-4261 GCA_964617795.1 uncultured bacterium | reverse complement strand
AGCTTCCTCGGCGCCTGAGTCGCGCCACACACACAGGAGATTTCCCATGGCCCGTTCCGCCCAGTCCTCGCCCCGCTCTCGCGCCGTCATCGTGGCCGGAGTCCGCACGCCCTTTGTGCGCGCCTTTGGGCCTTACACGACACTCGACACGATTGCGCTTGCCGGGCGCGTCGTACGGGGTCTGCTCGAACGCACCAACCTCGACCGCAAGTCCATCGAATCGATCGTCTGGGGCGGTGTGATCTTGCCGGCCACCTCGCCGAACATCGGCCGCGAGGTGGTGCTCGATCTGGGATTGCCGCCGGAGGCGCATGCGCACACGGTAACCAGGGCCTGCGCCTCGGGCTTGCAGGCCATCACCGATGCCGCTGCGCTGATCGACCGCGGCGAGGCGGACATCGTCATTGCCGGTGGTTCGGATTCAACCAGCAACGTCGGTGTGTCGCTGCCCGCCGAGGTCATCCACGCGTTTGCACCGTTGGCGCTGGGCAAGCAGGCCGGCCTCAAGGATGTCCTCGGCGCCGCTCGCAAGTTGTGGCCATTCAACAATGTGCTGCCGCGCCGCCCGCAGATCGCCGAGCGCTCGACCGGGGAGCTGATGGGTGAGTCGGCCGAGCGGATGGCTGAGATCAACGCCATTTCGCGGCAGGCACAAGACCGCCTGGCGCTTGATTCGCACCGCAAGGTGGCCAAGGCTTACGATGACGGCATTTTCGCCGAGGAAATGATCGCCGTTGACACGCCGTCGGGGCGGATCGAACGGGACGGCCTGCTGCGCGCCGATACGACGATCGAGAAACTCGCCAAGCTGGGCCCCGTGTTCAAAGAAGGCGGCACGCTGACGGCCGGCAATTCGACGGCCTTGACCGATGGCGCGGCGGCTGTACTGATGATGAGCGAGGAAAAGGCGCGTGCGCTTGGCTACACGCCGCTGGCGCGTTTCCGCAGTTGGTCGTACGTTGGCGTCGACCCGCGCGATCAGCTTCTGATCGGGCCGGCGATTGCCATGCCGCAGGCGCTTGATCGCGCCGGCCTCAAGCTGTCGGACATCGATCTCGTCGATATCCATGAGGCTTTTGCGGCCCAGGTGCTTAGCGTACTCAAGGCCCTCGCGAGCGATGCGTTTGCCCGCGAGCGCCTCGGGCGCGATCAGGCCGTCGGAGAAATCGATCCTGAGCGGTTCAATGTACACGGCGGTTCGCTGGCGCTCGGACACCCCTTTGGGGCGACGGGTGCGCGCATGGTCACCACCATGGCGCGAGAGCTGCATCGGAGTGGAAAACAGACGGCTATCCTCGGTATCTGCGCAGCGGGTGGCTTGGGCGCAGCAGCCGTGCTTGAGCGGGCCGACTGAGGCGACATTCGGCCTCAGGTATCCTGAAGGTCGCCAAGGAGGCCCTGATGACCCTAGAGATCCGCGGCTGGACCGTCGGCCCGTTCGCGACCAATTGCTGGCTGGCCGTTGACCGCGACAGCAGCGAGGCGATTCTATTCGATGCGGGCATGGAGCCCGAGACGTTGATCGCCGGCATCCGTGAGAGTGGCGCCGTGCTGCGCGAGGTCGTGCTCACCCATGGCCACATTGACCACGTGGGGGGGCTGGCTGCGCTGAAACGGGTGTTTGATGTGCCCGTGCGCATGCACGCCGACGACGCGGCCATGCTGGCCGGGGTGCCGATGCAGGCGCGTATGTTTGGCGTCACCGCCGAGCCGCCGCCCGAGCCCGACGGCTGGCTCGCCGATGGCGACACGGTCACGCTGGGCCGGCATGTGTTTCGTGTGATGCACGTACCGGGGCATTCTCCGGGGTCGATCGCGTTGGTGGCCGATGAAGATGGTGTCTGCGTCGTCGGCGATCTCATCTTCGCGGGCAGCGTCGGGCGAACGGATCTGCCGGGCGGCGATTTCGGCATTCTCGAACGCAGTATCCGCGAGCGCATCTATACACTGCCGCCCGAGATGCGCCTGCTGCCCGGACACATGCAGCCGACCAGCGTTGGGCATGAGCGCAAGCACAATCCCTTCGTGCGACCCTGAGCGCCGCCATCCTGTTGCAGGCCCTGCGGCGGGCGCAGGGCTGAGAATCATGGTACGATTTTGGCAGGGACGACGCGCCGCTCTAAGCGGCCGGATCCGCGCCCGACGAGGCTTCCGCCATGTCCGATTGGCTCCAGCGCCTGTTCGCCCGCAGTCCGTTCGGTCCGTTTCAGGATCACATGCGCAAAGTGCGCGAGTGCGTCGATCTGCTGCCATCGCTGCGTGATGCCATGCGCAGCGGAAACACCGTGCAAGTCAAAGAGATCGCCAAGCGAATCAGCCAAGTTGAGCACGAGGCCGACGAGATCAAAAACGGCGTCCGGGACCATCTACCCAAGACGCTATTCCTGCCGGTCGACCGCGGCGACCTCCTAGACGTGCTTTCGATGCAAGACGCGATTGCCGACAAGGCCGAGGATGTCGCGGTACTGGCCTCCATGAAGCCGCTGCCGTGGACGCCCGAGCTCGAAGTGCTCTGGGATGACATGCTCGAAAAGGTCTTGGCAACCGCCCGACAGGCCGCGCTCGTTGTTGAGTCGCTCGACGAGGTCGTGGAGTCATCGTTTTCGGGCGCCGAGGCGCGCCGGTTTCACGAGCAGATCAACGCGCTCGGGTATCTCGAACACCAGGCTGACAAAGTACAGGATCAGATCGTGCGCCGATTGGTGCAGTTGGGTGAGACCTGGTCTGCGCCCGATTTTTTCCTATCCATGAAAATAGTCGAAGAGCTTGGACGGGTCGCCAACGCGGCCGAGCGGATGGGCAATCGCTTGCGCACCTTCGTGACCACTTCATAGCCGACGTTACCGCGAACCGAAAGAACATCTCGTGGATCCCCTGCTCATTGCGACGTTGATCTTCGGCGCCTACGCCGCCTGGAACATCGGCGCCAACGATGTCGCCAACGCCATGGGCACCTCCGTTGGGTCCGGCGCTTTGACCTTCCGCCGGGCCGTTATTCTTGCGGCAATCTTTGAGTTTGCTGGCGCCGTGCTGGTTGGCGGGCATGTCACCCAAACCGTGCAGCGCGGCATCATTGATGCGCAGATCTTTGCCGACGCGCCGATGCAGTTGGCCATCGGCATGTCTGGTGCACTTCTCGCCTCCGCGGTCTGGCTCCATTTGGCGTCGTTGCTGGGTTGGCCCGTCTCGACGACGCATGCCATCGTTGGTGCCGTGGCGGGATTCGGCATGGTTGCCGGCGGCGCTGCCGCTGTCGACTGGACACGGATGGGCTCGATCGTGACGAGCTGGGCCGTTTCACCGCTCGCCGGCGGCTTGCTTGGCTTCGCCACCTTCCACTTGATCCGGCGGCTCATCCTCGAGGACGATGAACCGCACGAAGCAGCCGGGCGGTGGGGTCCGTGGCTGCTGCTGCCCGTCGGCTCGATCTTGACGCTGTCGTTTCTCTACAAGGGGCTCCAGAACCTCAAGCTGGACCTGCCGTTTGGTGAGGCCGCTGTCTACAGCCTGATCGTCGGCGGTGTACTGGCCCTCGCCGCGTTGTACGCATTCCCGAAGCTGATTTACAGGAGCATGCGTAACGGGCATCGCGTGGGGGGGATGGACCCCCGCTATGTCGCGGTTGAGCGAGTGTTCGCCGTCCTGCAGGTCGCGACCGCCTGCATGGTTGCGTTCGCCCACGGTTCAAACGACGTCGCCAATGCCGTGGGTCCGGTGGCCGCCGTCTGGGAAATCACGCACACCGGTGTTCTCACTGCCAGTGTCGGCGTGCCGATGTGGATTTTGGCCATGGGCGGTGTCGGTATCGTGGTCGGGCTGGCCACCTTCGGATACCGAGTCATTCGCACGATCGGCGCCAAGATCACAGAAATGACGCCGACCCGCGGTTTCGCCGCGGAGTTTGGCGCCGCAGCCACCATTCTGCTCGGCTCCCGCCTCGGCATGCCCATCTCAACGACCCACACCCTCGTGGGGGCCGTTATCGGCGTCGGGCTTGCACGCGGGATTGCCGCCATCGACACCGGCGTCGTGCGCACGATCGCGCTGTCGTGGGTGGCGACGGTGCCGTTTACGGCGGGGTTGTCGGGGGTGCTCTACGTCCTCCTCACCAACCTCCTCACCTGATGGGCCGGTGAAACGGGCGCGCTGCGGCGTCAGGCCCTTGGCGCCCGGCTCGACGTAGCGCTGCTACGCCTGCGCCGTGCGCCGGCGGGCCTTCCTTGCATCGCATCCCGTTTGACCGGCCCACCAAGCGTGGCTG
>CAZUAB010000187.1:0-4272 GCA_964617795.1 uncultured bacterium | reverse complement strand
GGTATTGACGACGGTCAGGTCGGCCTCATCCGCCGTTGTGGCGGCGACGTAACCGGCCTCCGCCAGTTGCGCAGCCAGGAGTTCGGAGTCCCGGATGTTCATCTGGCAGCCGTAGGTCTGAATGTGGTAGCGCTTGGGGGCGGTCACGAGGCTCCGTCCGTCGCCGTACACTCGGCTTAAAGGTGCATGAAGTCAGTAGACATTCTAACGCACCCACGACCGAACTTGCGAGGAGGGGCCGCCTTGGGCAGGCGGCTCCCACCGTATCACCGGACCTCGCCGGCGTCCACGCACCGGTGGCGTTGTAGTTCTGCCCCCCGGTACACCCGTGCCTGACGCGGCGCCTAGAACGGCGCAGGCTTCGTCGACGAGACCCCCAAGAGCTTGCCAAAGAACTTCCCGGTGGTCCACTGCACCCCGCCGGTCACGATATGGCAGGCTGCCGTCATGATGTCCCAGCGGTCGACTGCAATCGCCACCCCATTCGCCTCATCGCCATCACAGCTAGGCAGCAACGTCGACCGCAACCAGGTACCGTCGTCTTGCCGCACAGCCAACCGGGTCAGGCCATCGCCCTTGTCTTTGTATGCGGCAAAGGGTCGCCCGGTGGAATCCAGTGCCAGAGCCAGCGCCTTTCCGACCTCGGGAGCCTGCTCGACCCATTGTGCCGTCCAGACGCCGCCGTCCAGTACGGCATAGTAGACGTCACTCATCTGCCACGTGTGAGCCAGCACATGCGGGCGATCGTCCTTGTCCAGCACCAGCGCGGTATTGCGAGTCGCGATCGCGAACCCTCCCGGCAGGACCTGTTCGGCCATCGTACCGGACTTATTGTGGGCGTAGCCGAGGCGGGCGGGTATCGATTTGCCGTAAGTCATGTGCACATAGCCCGCGCTGTCGACGGCGATGGACGTTTTTCCGAATTGTTCACCACCGTAGCTAACGATGACAGGTAGCGCCGCGGATGTATTGATGTACATCACGCGGTCATCCGTGTAATTGACGTAACTGATATGCGCAATGCCGCCTGGGTCGACCACGATATCTGGGCTTAGGCCTGTGTAACTTGCCGTGGCGTCAAGTACGGAGTCTTGCCACACGCCGCTTTTGTTGTGTAAATAATGGAGGGCCATGTTATGCATGACTGCCGCGTGAGCAAACCCGTTCTCGTCGACGGCGAGCGCCAGCATCGCGCTCCCCGGAATACCGATCGACTCTTCGCTGCCGTCGGGCCGACCATAGCGCGTACCCGTACCTGTGTAGTACAGCTTGTGGCGGCCACCGAAACGGTCGACAACGACATCGATCCCGCGGCCGACATTCGAAAGACCGCCTGTACCGTGGACCCCTTCCGTCCAATGCGGCGACGTATCGGCGCCTATTCGCATGTAGGCCTGTTGCTTCTGCGTGATGTTGCCGTAAGTCACATGCGCGATACCCAGCCGGTCGATCGCCATGTCCATCCCCCAACCTGCGTCGCCCGGTATATACAAGTTGGTCGCCGACCAAGCGCTCCCGTTGTAGGCCATCAACACCGGGTCGAGCGAACCATTTTCCTTAAAGAGAATCCGCGGGTATCGGTCGGCCGCCATAGCGATGATCTTGGTATTCTCGTGCGGCTCCTTGGTCGTGATCTGCGCCGGCGCCGCCCAACTGCCCTTGGACCCGTACGACCAACGAACGCCTTGCCACCCATTCTGCGCACCCCAACCGACATGCAGGACCCCGGTTGAATCACGGGCAATACCCACCCCACGCAGGCCGGGGTAGTTGGAGTTGTTGGACTCGATGACGTCGTACTGCCATCCCCCGCTGGCGTTGGTTGCGTATTTGACCTGCTTGTTGGTGTCATCATCGTAGTAAACAACGTGCAGCTTGCCGGCTGGGTCGAGCAGGAAGTCAAAAGTCTCGCCGTTGTTACCGGTGACGTCAATGACTCCGGTCGTCCATGTGCCCGCGAACCGGCGCGTCCAGAGCAGCCGGTCATTGGTGTCGTCACGATGCACGATGTGGGGTATGCCGTCACCATCAATAGCGATCTTGGGGAAATTACCGATGTTGTCAACGGAATTGAATACTGTTTGAAGGACCCAATTCGCGCTCTTAAGTTCAACACCGTCGATAAAATAATCGTCGCAGCTCATGCAGGAACTGTTATTGATGAATCGCACCGCAACAGCAGCGGCCGGCACCACGCCACTCGCCTTCGTGAACGCGATATCACTACCCGAGTCGGGGCCGTGGGTCTGCAGCGTAAGCCATGTTGTACCGTTGGTCGTGTACTGGAACCGTAAGTAGTCGTTCAATTCGGGCGGATCACCGGCATTGCGCGCACCGCCGGGCTGCCAGTAATACGTGTACTCGAGATCTCCGAATGCAGCCAAGCTGAATGACTGAATGTAATCATTGCCCCCATTCATCTGCAAAGATGACACGCCGTGGGGTTCTCCGACCGCACCGGTTGAAATCGCAGGTGTCCCCACTGTTGTGGTCCAGTTTCCGTTGTTCAGGGAATGCTCGAACGAGTCCGAGAGAATGACCTTCGAGGTGATTTTCAGCGGTTTCGCGGCCCCGCTAGGGCGGTACGCGACAACAGCATTGCCAAATGGATCGACGGCGGCATTAAGTCCAAGCGGCTGCTCGGTGCCGAGTTGCTCCTCGACCGCCACACCATCCACAAACTCGATTTTGCGGACCGTCAATGGCGTTTCATTTTTGACAAAAAACACGGCCGGCCGCATCTGGTCAGCCAGTACCAAAGCGGCCGGGGCACCACTATAGGCGTTGATCACGCCAATATCCTGGAGGGCGTTGAGCGGCAACGGGACCTGGGTGTCGTACAGCAAGGAATTGTCGGCGTTGCGCTGCCGGATAATAACCGCCTCGTTGATTCGGAAATCGGCGACATCCGGCCGTAGCCACTCGACGACGTTGGTCCCCAATACGTCGCTGTAGCTGACCGCGCCCGCATCGATCCAGTCGTACGCAGAGTCGAGTTGGAAGACCCCCGTCTGGGGTGAAAAATTGAAGTTGTAGCGGTTGTCGGACTTGATCCAAACCGATTCCGTGACCGGCAAATACGGGCGCGCCACGACCACCAGCGACCAGTTCGACGTGTTGCCGAGGTCATCGCGGGCACGAATCCTATACTGATGGGAAGTGCCCGGCTTGTCCGTTGTATCCGTGTACGTAACGACAGTAGCGGCCAAACTGCCCGCTATGGTCGCAAAATCACTGTCGAAGCCGAATACGTAGCGCTGCAATTCGTAAAAATTCGTCGCGGCAGGCTGTGTCCAACTCATCTCAACCGTATTGGCGGTAACGGCATAGCCGTCACCGGTAAGGTCGGTCAATTGCAGCGCCGGCGGATCGGGCGGGGTCTGATCGAGCGTGATTGTGCCGGTGCGAGTCACGCTCACATTGCCAGCGGCATCGCGGAGTTGCACATATACAGACTTGCTTCCGTCGCCACCGGCCAGCTGCCAAGCAAATGTAGCCGCGTAGGCTTGCCACGGGGTCCCCGGGAACCCCGCAAGGTTAGAAATTCGCATCTCTGTCGGACTTCCTGACGCCCCATTGAGCGTCAATGTCACCAATGCGTTTGCGGTACGCCCCGAGACGGCTTCTTGCCCCGCAATCGAGACACTGCTGAACGCAGGCCCCACATTGTCGTAGATGACGACTTGCGAGTAGCACCCAGTCACGTTCCCCGCCTCATCACGGTAGCGCGCTCGGATTGTTTTGCTGCCTTGCGTGCCCGAAACGGAGAATGCGGAAGTGCTCGAGTATGGCTCCCAACTGCTGCCACACGTAGCGCCCTCGGCAATCGCCATCTCAGCCACATCGGCGACACTATGACTGAGATGAATTGTCGTCGATACGGTATAGGTGCCTTCGTCGATGGTGAAGCCCCCGCCGATCACGCTCGGCGTCGATCGATCCAAGACGATCGTGGCCTGGCTCAGGGGGCCCACATTACCTAGATCGTCGGTGAATCGGATATAGAAGAAATGCTGGCCATCGACTTGATTGGCGATCGTGTACGGCTCAGACGTCAGGGCACAGCCCGTGCCGGAGTCCGTCGGCACCGCGAACGTCATATCTTCGGCGATTGCCCATGTGCAGGTGCTGTCGTCGCCAGTGGCGTCCACCAGAAGATTCACGGTGTTGCTGTATCCGACATCCGCACCCGCATTGCCCGTGATGGCGAACAGCGTCGGCTTGGGCCCCGTGGTGTCGAGCGTCACGGTGGCGGTATAGCAGGCCCCTTCG
>CAZUAB010000186.1:0-4350 GCA_964617795.1 uncultured bacterium | reverse complement strand
ACCTTGAACGGACTCGACTGATCCGGCAATCGCCAGAAACCTTGGGCGCAGGCCGGGCCGAGCAACAGACAAAGGAGCTTGTAGTGCCGAAGACAGACGCGCATCTGGGGAAGTTGGAAATGCAACTGCGGGAATGGGGCGCAGCGTTGGACGGGATTATCGCCAAAACCGAAGCCGTCGGTGCCGAGGCCAAGGCCGATTATCGTTTTATGGCGGACGACCTGAAGGCCAAATACCAAATTGCATATGCCCGTTTGGCCGAGGCTCGGAGTAAGGGCGGCGACAAGTGGGACACGCTCAAGACCGGCTTGGACGGTGCGTGGGCCGAGCTTGAAGACGCGTTCGCCAAACTGAAGGCAGATGATAAATGACATACGCCCGTAACCAACAAGGAGAAAATACAATGAATTTGAGCCAAACAACATTCAACATGCGCACGGCGCTGGGCAGCCTCGGGGCGCTCGTGTTGGCCTTGGCGGCCGGCGGGTGCGATGTATATCACGGTCCGGATGATCCGGCCGCCCCGGCGCCCGTAGGGTCGGCGGCGCCAACGGTGACCTTCGTGACACCCGAAAATGGCGCGACCAACGTTGCGACCAATGGCAGGATCCTTGTGACGTTCAGCGAGGTGATGGATTCCCGGTCAGTTGTCGCTGCGGGCACATTGACGCTGACGGGACCCGGATCAGACCCGGTCGGCGGCACGGTGACCTACAACGAAGCCTCACGGACCGCGACGTTCTCGCCGACTGCGGACCTCCCGATAAATGCGACATTCACGGCGACCGTATCGGTTGCAGCAATGAGCGTTGGTGGTCGGGCCTTGGCTAGCCCGTTTGTTTGGAGCTTCAGCAGCGGTGAGCGCGCCGACCATTCCGCCCCGAGCGTGGTCTTCACCGCGCCCGCAGACGAGGAGACAGATGTCGCGATCAATCGTGATATCGTCGCTGTTTTCAACGAGTCGATGGATCCGGACAGCATCGTCTCTGCCAACATTATCGTCAGCGGCCCCAGCGGCGAGATCGCCGGAATTGTCGCGTTCGCGACAGGGGCCAATGCCGCGGTGTTTTCGCTGACGCCCAACCTTGATTTCGCCGCCGGTGCGACGTATACCGTCACGATCAAGGGCCCAGGAGGCGTGATGGATTTGGCCGGCAACGCGATGGCGGCCGATTATACCTGGACGTTCACCGCGGGGGACGCCGCCGACACGGCGGCACCGTGGGTCAGCTTCACCACGCCCGGTGGCGGTGAAGCAAATGTCGCGGTCAACAAAAAGGTCGTCGCGATCTTCAATGAGCAGATGAACCCGCTGACGATCATCAATACGAATTTCTTCGTTCTCGACGGCGTGAATCCCGTGTCCGGGACGGTTGCCTACGACGTACCAAGTCGCTCGGCGACCTTCACCCCGACGCCGGGGTTTTCAGCGAGCGTGACCTATACTGCCACGGTCAAGGGCGTGACCGGCGTTCGCGATCTGGCGGGCAACGCCATGATCGCCAACCACGTTTGGGCATTTTCTACCGGTGGCATTCCCGATACCACCGCACCGCAGGTGGTATTGACGATCCCTGACGACGGCGATGCGAACGTTGCACTCAACAAGCGGGTCGACGTGCTGTTCAGCGAGAGCATGGACTCGGCATCGATCAATACCGCAAACTTCACCGTGGCTGATGGCCCCATGCCCATCACCGGTATCGTATCCTACGACCTGCCGAACAATATTGCGATGTTCAAGCCCGTCGGCAACTTTGCGGCCGACACCACCTACACCGCGACGGTCAAGGGATTGATCGGTGTCAAGGATTTGGCTGGCAACTCCATGGTCACCGATTACGTGTGGAGTTTCTCGACCGGATCCTTCCCGGGGACCGATGTCGTTCCTCCCCGTATCAGTTCGACGGTACCGATGGACGGTGCCCTTGATGTGCCGTTGAACCAAGTCGTCAGCGCGACCTTTACGGAGCCGATGGACCAATTGACAATCGATACGCTGACGTTCACGTTGATGCAGGGTCTGATGCCCGTCACGGGGTTGGTCAACTACGATCTCGTCAACAACATTGCATCGCTGACTCCCGTCAATCCATTGACCTACGAGACTACCTATACAGCTTGGATTTCGGGGGCCACCGACCTGTTCGGCAATCCCTTGACCGATGGCGTCGCGGCCAACCCATGGACGTTCACCACCGGCGATGCGCCAATCGTGCCGTTGGCGATCAATTTGCGCGGCATCGAATCATTTGGCTTGGCTTCACGCGGCGGAATGACGTCGACGGGCGCCGTGGTGATCAACGGTGATGTCGCACTCTACCCGACTGGGACGTGCACCGACGCGACCGGAACGCCGGCAAACTGCGCTGTCAACAGCAAGCCGGCCAGTGCGATTGGGCTGACCGTGAACGGTACGATCTACTTTGCAGCGGACCCCTTCGACAACGGCGGGACAGCCAATTCGGTGTCGAATGATCTGCAGATCGCTTGGAACGAGGGCATGGCCAAGGTCGACGACTTCATCCCGGGCTCGATTGCCGGCGAGGAGTTGGCCGGAAAGACACTGACACCCGGCGTTTATCACGAGGCCAACCTCGGCCTGGCCGCGGGCGGCATCGTCATTTTTGATGCGCAGGGCGATGCCAATGCGATCTTCATCGTCAAGGTCGACAGCACCTTCGTCGACTCCGGCACCCTCGGCAACCCGACCGTCGTGCAGCTGGACAACGGCGCGCAGGCCCGCAACATCTGGTTCGTGGTCGGTCTCGACATCACCATCGGATCCGGGACCACCTGGAACGGCAGCATCCTGGCCGGCAACACCGCAACCGTCAATATGGGTTCGACCGTCAACGGCCGGGTCCTGGCCGGTGCTGCCGGTGGCGGTGCCCTTTCATTGGTCGGAGACGCACCGCCGTCCTTGACCGTCGTCAATGTCCCCGGTCAATAGAGAACGGACAAAAACCATGAGGAATCCAATGAAAAAACGAATGATGATGATGGGCCTTGGCCTGCTGGGCATGGCGTTGCCGGCGCCTACCCAAGCGTGGAACCAATCCGGCACCTTGACGCTCGACCCGTTTGCCGGCGCGGTGTTGCTGCCGGGACAGCACCGCAACAACGCCTCTCTGTACGGGCTGCGTATCGGCTACAACTTCACCGATAATCTTGCGGCGGAGGCCATGTTCGGTTACTTTGCGACCGAGGACTGGGATCACGCATTTGCGCGCGACAATCGGATGGTCCACACCTACCGCCTCGGCGGCGACGCGCTGTACCACATCAACCCGGAAGGCCGTTTCGTGCCGTTTCTGGCGGTGGGTGGCGGCTGGCTGAAATTCGACAATCCCGACTGGGCCGACCAGAGCCACGGGCTGTTTGATTACGGCGCCGGCTTCAAGTGGTTTTTGGCCGATTTTGTCGCGCTGCGCGGAGATGCACGGCACGTCTTATTCCGCGAAGCCGGAGATATCAACAGCGGTATCGAATTGACGGCGGGTCTCAGCTTCATGCTCGGCGGCGAAAAGCGGCCGGTGGACAGTCCATATCCTACGGCCATGGTGGTCGAACCGAAGGTCATTTGTACCAGCCCCGACGCCGGTGCGTCCGGGGTGGCGGTGGGCCGCGACGTCATTGCGACCTTCAACGTGCCTGTTGAGCGCTCGGCTATTTCCGGCTCGGCGTTCACGGTCACTGCAGGGGATGACCCGGTCGAGGGAAGTATCAGGTTCGACGGCGACAATGCGGCGATTTTCAACCCCAAGCGCGATCTCCAGATGGGGACGAAGTATACCGCAACGGTGGCAGCGGGGGTCAACGGCGCCGCGGGTGGGACATCGAGCCAGCCGCATACGTGGCGGTTTACGACGGTGTTGCCCCCCGAGGGCGCCGCACCGGCCGTGTTGATCATGCTGGAGGACAATCATTTTGAATTCGATAAGTCCGTCGTGACGGCGAAGGGGGCGGAAATCCTCGGCGATAACATCAAACTGCTCAAGGCCAACCCCGACGTGCGGATTCGTATTGCCGGCTATACCTCGGCCAAGGGCACGGCGGAATACAACCAGAAGCTGAGCGAGCGCCGTGCCCAGTCGGTCAAGGCCTACCTGGTCAAGGGCGGAATCGCGGCCGACCGCCTGGTGACGATCGGTTTCGGGCAGACCCGACCGGCCGAGTACGAGCCCCTGCCGAACAACATCTACTCCAAAGAGGCGAAGGCGAATATGCGCGTACTGTTTGAAGTCATCGTCAAGTAGGCGCCGTGCGATTTTCAACCACACATTGGCGAAACTGGACGGCGGCGGTGTTGTTAATGCTCTGTGCACCGCTGCCGGCCTACGCCGCGGC
>CAZUAB010000185.1:0-4376 GCA_964617795.1 uncultured bacterium | reverse complement strand
GTCGTCGTCGTCACCGTCAGCGGCTGCGCGACCGGCAAGCTGTTTCGCCGCGGCTCGACGGCGCCCGACAGGACGGGTTTGAGCAACCAGCCCTTGCCCGGTCGCCAGCCGAAGCTCGCCGCGGCGTCAAAGTCGATCGTCAGATCAAGGTCGTCACCGGCGGCGATCGTCGCCGACAGCGGGATCTTCAGCCCGGTCTGCGCACCGCTCGGCACCTGCACCGGCGCAAGCACCCCGTCGATCTCGACCTGGGCCGACGAGATGACGAGGCGGGCCATGTGCAGCTCACCCGGCGGCAGCGTCGTCGAACCCAACTCGCGCAGCACGCCGCCCCGCAGCGCCAAAAGATCCACGCGCATCGGCGACATGGGCACGGGCATCCATTCCTCCCCCCCCCATTGCGCCATGCCGATTTCCACGCGCACGAGATCGATCCAGACGTGATCGACCTCGTCGATCGGGGCATCGGTAAGAAAGACACGGACGCGCGCTGTGTCAACCACCGATGCCGGGGCCAGGGTGGCTGACGACGCCTCGGCAGCGCCGACCGACAACGGTCGCGCCGCCTGCCGTGCCATCGGCTCCGACCCGCAGGCCACGGCCAGCGCCGCCACTGCGAGGATCGAAACGTTACGAGATCGGCTCAATATGCGTGTTCTCAACTCGCGCATGGCCGGCACTCCTGGCGGCTTTCGATCGATGAACGGATCGCCCCCAAAACCAATCTAGCACCAGCCAAAACCGATGTCAAGAGTTTGGAAAGATTCTAATATCAGGATCCCGGCCGGCCACAGGAGCCACGCCCGTCAGGGCCGGTCAAATTCGGTCAGATGCAAGGAAGGCCCGCCGGCGCACGGCGCAGGTGTACCGGAGGTACATCAAGCCAGGCGCCAAGCCCCTGACCCCGCAGTGCGCCCATTTCACCGACCTTACAGGCCGAAGAACATGCGGCGGCGCTGGCGCACCGACAACGCCAACCCGAAGGCTGCGCAGTTGACGAGCGCCGAAGAACCGCCGTAGGTCATCCAGGGCAGCGGGATGCCGACGACGGGCGCCAGGCCAACCGTCATGGCGATATTGACCCCGATTTGGAACGCAAAGTGCACGAAGATCCCGCCGACGAGCAGGCGGCCCACGGTGTCACGCGCTTCGAGGGCAGTGCGCGCCAACCAGGTCAGAAGCCCTGCGTAGAGGGCCAACAGCACGATGCTGCCGGCGAACCCCCACTCCTCGCTCCAGACGCTGAAGATGAAGTCGGTGTGCTGCTCGGGTAAGAAGTGCAGCGATGTCTGGGTGCCGCGACCGAAGCCAGCGCCCCAGACGCCCCCACCGCCGACCGCGATCTTGCTTTGCAGCGTGTGATAGCCGATACCGAGCGGATCGGCCTCGGGATTCAAAAAGCCGATCACGCGATTGCGCTGATAGGGGCGTAGAACGAAAAACCAAGCTCCGATCGCACCGCCGATACCAGTGATACCGAGGGCGACCAGCAACTTCCAAGCGATACCGGCGATCAGGAATACGGATAGCCCGCTGATGCCGATGGCAACCGCTGTACCCAAATCGGGCTGCACCAAAACCAGCAACGACATTGCGCCGACAACGGCAGCGGGGACAAGGAGATCGGGTACGTGCGCACCGCCCGGCCGTGGATGACCGAATGCCCAGTGGGTAGCCCAGACGATGACGGCCAACTTGGCCAATTCACTGGGCTGCACACGCAAGGGGCCGAGACCGATCCAGCGCTGACTGCCGCCGCCGATCTTGCCGACCAGCAGCACGACCGCCAACAGTGCAGCCGTCGCCAGCAGGATGGGCCAAGCACGATCAACCACATCGCGATAGTCAAACAGGGATAACACGACGACCAGCAGCAGGCCCCCGCCCAGCCACGCCAGTTGCCGCCACCACAGGCCCCATTCGCCCTCAGGCAACGCGCCGGCAAGAGCAACAAGGCCGATTGTCTGGATACCCAGCATCCACAGGGCACCGGGGTACTCGGCCAAGCGCTGCCAGATATCAACGCCGCGTTTCATCCCGGCGATCCTTTGCGCAGGAAAGCCTCAAGCACGCGGCGAGCCACCGGCGCGGCCACCGCCCCGCCCCCACCGCCGTTCTCGACAAGCACGCTGACGGCAATCCTTGGATTGTCGGCCGGCGCCCAGGCGACAAACCAGGCATGGTCTTTGAGGTGGCCATCGAGTTCTTCGCCGCGCTTGGCCTGTGCAATTACCTGCGCCGTGCCGGTCTTGCCAGCCACTTGCACGCCAGGCAGCCGCGCTCGGCCACCGGTACCGTCCCGGTCCATCACGGTGGCAACGAGCGCCTCGCGAACGATCTGCAGTTGCTCGGCATTCGCCACCACCTGCCGATTGCCGCCGCGCGCCGGCGAAGGCAGCGGTGAGGGGCGGTCGCGATTGGCAAACTCCTTGAGCACATGCGGCGTCACAAGGGTACCGCCGTTGGCGATGGCGGCGTAAAACACCGCCATTTGAATCGGCGTCACCAGCAAGCTGCCCTGCCCGATCGCCGTGATGATCGTCTCCCCCTCCTGCCACGGTTCGGTGTTGTTGCGCTGCTTCCAGGCGGTATCCGGAACCAGCCCACCCTTTTCCCCCTCAAGGTCGATGCC
Organism: uncultured bacterium; assembly: GCA_964617795.1. Taxonomy (GTDB): domain Bacteria; phylum J088; class J088; order J088; family J088; genus CAZUAB01. The sequence goes on along the minus strand of CAZUAB010000185.1, from coordinate 1,744 downwards.
GGTCGGAGAACCGAACCCCCAGCGCCGCAGATACTCCGCCAACGTATCGATCCCGAGGCGACGCCCCATCTCATAAAAATAGGTGTCGCAACTCAACTTGACGGCGTCGTACAGCGATACGCGGCCATGCCCACCGCTCTTCCAGCAGCGGAAGGTGCGCCGGCCCAGACGATAGTAGCCAGGACAGACGATGGATTCAGATGGTGTCGTCAGACCTGCGTCGAGTGCAGCCAATGCGGTCAAGGGCTTGATCGTGCTGCCGGGTGGATACTGACCGCGCACCGGCCGGTACTCCAACGGATGGCCGGGGTCATCGCGCAGCATCGACCAATCACCCGTGCGAATTCCTCCGACAAAGCGGGTTGGGTCAAATGCCGGCCGGCTGACAATGGCCAGCACATCGCCGGTCTGCGGATCAAGTGCCACCACCGTACCACGGTAGCCAGCCATGGCCGCCTCGGCTGCCTCTTGTGTCGGCCAGTCGATCGTCATGCGCAAGTCCCAGCCAGCCCGCGGAGGTACAGACGACATCTGTTGCATCATCCGCCCTCGCGCATCGACCCGAAACCGGTCGGCCCCTTTGGTCCCGAACAGCCACGGCTCGTACTCCCGCTCAATACCCTGCTTGCCGATGATGTCACCGGATTGATAGCGGTCGAACAGAGAAAGCCGGGCCAGATCGGCATCATTGACCTCGCCCAGATAGCCCAGAAGATGCGCAGCCACCTCGCCGTGCGGATAACGGCGCAGGGGCGTCACCTGCAGCTCCAACTCGGGGTGTTCATAGCTCAGCGCCGCAATACGCGCCAGATCGTCGCGGGGTAGCTGATCGACGATCGTCTCGGCGCGGTATGGTCGTCGCCGCATAGCTTTGTGAATGCGCTCCGTCATATCTCGCGGTGGATGGCTGAGTGCCTGCTCAAGGAAGGCCTGCGTGTGATCGACATCGACGGCTCGGTCGGGATGGAACCGCAGACGCATACCCGGCTGGTTATCGACAATCACCACGCCATTGCGGTCCGTCAGAAGACCGCGTGGCGGCAGGATCTCCCGGACGCGCGAAGACTGCGCGGCGGCCAATTCACGATATTCGTGTCCATGAACGATTTGGATCTGCCACAACCGTGCCGCGAGCGTAGCAAGCATCGCCAACGACAACACGTGCAGCGCCTTGAGGCGGCGCTCCTGGCTGCGCTGCTCGCGCGGGTCGAGCAGTTGCCCCGCGGCCTTCATCGCAGTACCCCGGCCAGCGAAATTCGTACGCTGCGACGCCGCAAGGCAAACCATGCGCCCAGCAACGGCACACCCAGAATCGGCTCGAACAGGAGGTGCGCCCAGGGGAACGGCGCCACGGTCGCCAGCCCGTATTGGCTGGCAAACAGCCCGTTCCACAGGTGGCGGAGCGCCTCGACCACCGGCATGATGGCCAAGGCCAGCCAGGGACTCTCGGCGTGGACGTCTTCACGCACCAAATGCCAGATAAAAAACAACGTGGCCGCCGTACTGAACGCCGCACCAAAGGTGGTGCGGCCAAGCGACCATTCGAGGAGAGCCAAACCGGCAAGGCCTGCGCGAACCGAGGCTGCTCGCTCCGAAAAAAGCACGGGCAGCCAGGCAAAATGCAGCAAAGACAGCGGCAAGCCCGACAGTACGGCGCCCTCGATCGCCAACAGGACGAGCAGGGCGACAACGGCAATCAAAGTAGACGATTTCAAGGCGCCGGGCTGCGATCGGGTACCGCGAC
>CAZUAB010000184.1:0-4451 GCA_964617795.1 uncultured bacterium | reverse complement strand
GATGCCGACTCACGCTGGGAGGTCTACACGCATGGCGGGCGGCGGGCGACCGGCTTGGATGCCGTGCGCTGGGCCGAGCAGGCCGTGCGGGCCGGCGCAGGCGAAGTGCTCCTGACCAGCATGGACTGCGACGGTACCAAGGCGGGTTACGATCTGGCCCTTACCCGGGCCGTCAGTGATGCGGTGCCAGTGCCGGTGATTGCTTCAGGCGGTGCGGGCACAGCCGAGCATTTGGTGGCAGCAGCCGTTGAGGGGCATGCCGACGGTCTGTTGGCCGCCAGTATTTTCCATTTCCGTGAGGTCGAGATTGCCGACGTCAAGCGGCGTCTGCACGAGGCTGGCGTACCGGTGCGTCTGGAGCGGCTATGAGCACCTTGCTCACTTGGCCCGAAAATGGCCTTTTGCCCGTCATCACCATTGATTCGGCCACGGGCAAGGTACTCATGCAAGCGTGGGTGAACCGCGAGGCCCTGGCGGCCTCCGCGTCGACGGGGTGGGCGCACTATTGGTCGCGCAGCCGCGGCGAATTGTGGCGCAAGGGCGACACGTCGGGGCACATGCAGGTCATCCGCGAGATCCGCAGCGACTGCGATGGCGACACCATCCTGTACGTGGTTGAGCAGACTGGGCCCGCCTGCCATACGGGTCGGCCAAGCTGTTTTTTCCGACGTCTCGACGACGGCGTTTGGCGTGACGAGGACGACAACCCTTGGCCGCGCCCCGACATCCTGCGGGCGTTGGCCGCCGTCATGGAGTCGCGTGCATCGGCCGACGCCGGCAAAAGTTATGTGCGCAGTCTGCTCGATGACCCGGCCAAGGCGGCCGACAAGGTGCGCGAAGAGGCCGCGGAGCTCTGCGCAGCGGCGGCCGACGAGACGGCCGATCGTGTGGCGGCGGAAGCCGCCGAGCTGGTGTTTCACGCTCTTGCCCTTGCCCGCACCCGTGGAGTAGACTGGAGCCGGATTGCGGGCGTGCTTGAAGCACGCTTCGGCATCAGTGGACACGTCGAAAAGGCGGCAAGACATGCGACAGATGGGACCGCGGACCCTGCGCACGGAGCGACTCAGTCGCGCCACGGAGGCACTGAGCAAGGGTAACCAGCGTTGGCAGCGGGCGCTGCGGCCTGGTGTCGATGCCTTTCGCTTGGTGCACGGACGATCGGCGGGGACGCCGCGCGTCCGGCTGGGCTTTGAGCCGACGTTGCCGGTGGCTGCTCGCCGCTGGTACGAACGTGCCGTTGGTCATGCGCTAGCCCGGGCTGTGCTGTTTGTGCCCACCGATCAGCGTTCCATCCTGCTTGCGCAGCCGTGGGCCGCCGATATCGTCCTGCCACCGCCGCGGTTCGGCGGCGAGTACCGCGGTTTATTGCCCGATGAGCAGGCCGCCATGCCGATCGACGGCGTGCTCTGGCGGGCCGTACGTGACGATATGCATGTCACCGAGGCGGTTCGTGATCTGGGGCGCTTGGTGCAGGCGCTCGCCCGCGATGGCGACCCGCTGCGGCCGCTCGTCGCCGGTGCGCTTGCGCGCGAGGGAAATCTGCACCCGCCCGAGGGTTGGCAAGATGGCCCATTTGCCGTTGCGCGCCTCTTGGCCCGCGAAACGGTTGCGCTTGCTTGGCGCGGCCTGTTGGCGCCCAAGGGCGACGATCCGGCCGCCGTTCTTCTGGCCGAGGCCTTGACCGTCGACCTGGCCCCGCCAGCGCGGATCCCGGATGTGGTACGGGCCGGAATCGAGAAGGAAGAGCGCGGCTGGAAGGATCGGGCGACGCCACCCGGGCGCGCGGTGCAGACGTGGGCCGAAGGCTGGATCGCCCAATTGCCTTCGGAAATCCTCGAATCGGCCTGGCACGAGTCGCTTTTGGAGGAGGCTCAGACAGCCGCGATCCGGGCCCTCTCGCGCGTCGACAAGGCGATTGAGACCAGCGACCCGGCGAGTTTGTGGGGCGCATCCGAAGATGGACCGGGCCCGCTGATCATGCGGATGTTGGAGGCGGTCGACCCGACCGCGTACGGTGAGATTTTGCACCGCCAAAAAGAAGAGGGTGGACGGTTCAAGGGCAAGGCGCGTCGTCTGGCTGGCGCCCAGCATTTGGCGAAGGTGGCCGTCGGGGCGGCCTTCGACCATTGGCTGCGCAGCCTGCTCAACGAAACGATGGCATATGTTGAAGTGCAGGTACTGGAAGCCGGCGCGCTCCAGGAGGAAGCCTCTCGCGGCGCCCTTTACGGGTTCACCGCCGACGAGGGTCTGTTGCCCGTACCGATGATTGACGACGGCGAATCGTCGCCCGCCAGCGTATCGAACTCTCCCACCGAGGAGACGGCACCGGCTGTGGCTGCACCGGCGCCTGGCGGCCGAGGAGCGCCGATTGGGCACCTCTTCGCCGACCTCAAAGGATTTACGGCATTGACCGCCAACCTGCGTGAGGTCGAGGTGCGGCAGTTTTTGCGCACCAGCTTTTACGAGCCGCTACTCAGGCTCGCCAAGGAGTATTTCAAGGGCGGCACGGAGCTGGCCGACCGCGGCGGTATTCGCCTCAACAACCTGCTCGGCGATGCGATCAGCCTGTCGGGCGACCCGCTGGATCTGCTCGAATTCGCCGAGCGGGCGACTGCGCTGGTGCGTGACGAAGGCCGCGAACTCATGAGCAAGCGCCGCATGGCAGGAACGCTCCGCGCCGGCGAGGATCAACGTCTTCACCTTGAAGCCGAGGCCGGTGAGCTTCGGCAGCGAGCCGCACGCGCTGCACTCGACGACGCCGCACGCAAGCGGCAATTGGAGATCGAGGCGGAGCTGGCCGCCCTGTCGGCAGTCCACGATGAAGGTCCCGAGCTGGACTTCGGCGTTTTCGTCTCGTTCGGGGCGCCGCCGGTCGAGTTGAGTATGGACGACGAAGTCTTTGGCAAGGTCTTTGTGGCCCTGGCCGAGAAAATCAACGAGAGCGCGCGTGGCGTGGAGCGCAATGGCGCTGCGGGAGCGGCCATTGAAGGGGCCGTGGCGGCGCTCGGCGGACACCCGCTGGCCTTTCGTGTGCACGTTGGACCGGCCATCATCGGGGCCATGCCGTCGCCGCTGTTCGAGGCGTGGCCGACGGACCCCGAAGAGGTTGATGCCGTCGCTCAGACCTTGCGCAGCATGGTGACGTTCAGTGGTGGGACGGCGCTTTACAACGGCGGTATCGGGCTGAGCGGCGAGACAGCAGCGGCGATTCTGGCCGGCGAGACGACGGTTTGGCACGGCAAGCGTGAGGCGTTGGCCGAGGTGCTGCCGGGCTACAGCGTTCTGGAGCCGCGCCAGCACTTTGTCCGTGTGACCAGCCGTGACGGCGGCGCCCGTCTCCTGCGTTTCTGTGGCCGCGTACAAATGAAAGGCTTCCGCGAGCCAGCGCCGATTTGGGAATGGCTAGGCCCCTATTTCGGCGGTTTCGATCGCCTGCTGGCCTTTGTCGAACGTGATGGTCGGCGGGTACCCGCCGTGCAGGCCACCGCGGTCTGATCGGCCCTCAGCGGCCGTTGTAACGACCGGGTCGCTTTTGTGCGTAGGCCGTCATGGCTTCGACGAAGTCAGCGCTTTGCGTCGTTGTTGTGAAGCGTTCCGGGTCGTCGCTGGCGTGTCCCCGCTGCAACGTGGCCAGAACGGCGCGCACCGCCAGCGGCGGTTTGGCGGCCAAATTGCGTGCCCATTCGAGCGCCGCGGCGAGTGGAGCGGCGTCCTGCCGCGCAAAATCCGACCGTGTTGCCGGGCAAAAGGTTTCGCCGGCGATCGCCAATCGCCGCGCCGTGCCCGCACCGAGTTCGCGCGACAAAATCGGCAAAATGCCCCAGCTCAGGTGCATTCCGCGGTCGACCTCGGGAAAGCGCATTTCCGCTGTGGGTGCCGCCACTCTGAAGTCGCAGGCCGTGACGAGGCATGCGCCACCGCCAATGGCCCGACCCGTGACGGCCGCAACCGTCGGGATCGGCAAGCGGTCCAATGTCTCGATCATGCGCTGGCCGAGAACGGCCAGTCGTGCCGGGTCACTGGCTACGACGCCGGCCAACTCGGCATCGCCCAGGTCAGCGCCGTGGCAGAAGTCGTCGCCGTGCGCGGCCAGCACGACCACACGAACGGGGGAATCGACGGGCAGACTGGCCAGACCGTGTAGTACGCGGTCGAGGCGATTGAGCAGCCGCCACGACAGGCGGTTGCCCGGCGGATGATCAAGGGCCAACTCCACGACGCCATGCCGCTCGTCGAAGGTGATGGCCAGGCCGTCTTCCGGCGCACCTTCGGGGACGTGTGGGTGGAGAGTGCCCGTCATCGGCTCAGCGCGCCTTCGTCGAAATCCGCTGGATCGCCGAGGATGACGAGGACGGTGTCGGGGGCCGGATCGAGGCGGAAGGCCTGCCCGCCCGTACCGAGAGGGCGGGCGCCCACCGGTCGCGGTGGTTGCGCCCCGTCGCACAGCACGT
>CAZUAB010000183.1:0-4533 GCA_964617795.1 uncultured bacterium | reverse complement strand
TTGGTTACAGATTACTCCCATTCCAACTGGTAGCGTTTGCTTGGGGCAAGCCCCAGGCAATCCGCGAGTTGTCGGAGCTACAAGATCACCACCCAGTGCGACATCCCGGCCGCCAAGGGCGTCTGCGCCTCCGGGCCGGGTGGGGCGCAGGCTTGGGGATTGGTGCTGCTGGCGGGCGCGTGGGTTTGGCGGCGGCGGCGAAGGCGGTTGGTGGTGGGGTAGGCGGCCTTCTCGCCGCCACGTCATCGCGAGGCGTGAAGCGCCGTGGCGATTCGCGGGCGGCTGCGGTTGCGCCGTGGCTTGGATCTCTTCGGCCTTTCGGCCCCAGAAATGACGGTAGAGGACCTGGACAGCCCCCACGACAAAGGCCGGCCCCGCGTGTGCGGAGCCGGCCTTGCCGAGAGCTTGAACTGGGGCGTCCGATCAGGCCGTCGTGATCTCGGTGGCCGAGAGGACCGCTTCGAGCGGCGTGCGATCGCTGGTGCGGATGATCTGGAACTTGCCGACCGACAGCGGCAGCGTGCGGCTGATGAAGTAACGGGCCGTTTTGATCTTGCCGTCAAGGAACGCCGCGTCGGGGTTCGTGCGCGGGTCGACGCCGCCGAGTGCGGCCAGCTTGGCCTTGGCGACAAGGGCGTGTTCGAGCAGCGCCCAGCCGGCCAGCGTTTCGCTCATCGCATCCAGGAACGGTTTGGCATTCAGAAGCGGCAGCTCGAGGTCGCCGCCAGCAAACGTTGCGCCAAGCTGCATCGCCGTCTCGGCCAGCGCATTGCGGGCCTGCGACACCAGATCGCCAAGATCCTTGAGGTCGGCGTCGGCTTGGGCGCGTTCCGCCGTTTCGTCGATGCGGGCGGCAAGCTGCATCAAGTAGAGACCGCCCTTCATGCCGATCTTGCGGCCGAGCAGGTCCATTGCCTGGATGCCGTTCGTGCCTTCGTAGAGCGAGCCGATCTTGGCGTCGCGCATGTACTGCTCAAGTGGGTGGTCGGCGAGGTAGCCGTGCCCACCCAGCACCTGTATCGCCGTCTCGTTGACATCAAAGCCAATATCGGTGCACCAGCTCTTGACGATCGGCGTCATCAGTTCGAGTACGCCCTGGGCCAGTGCCGCTTCGTCGCCCTCGCCAGCCGCAGCAATATCGGCGTTGTGGCCGGTAAACAGCAGCAGGGCCCGCATCGCCTGTACCTTGGCTTGCATATCGAGAATCATCCGCCGCACGTCGGGGTGCTGCAGAATCGATACGCGCGGCGCCTCGGGATTTTTGAACTCCTTGATTGAGGACCCTTGCTTGCGATCCTCGGCATACTCCAGTGCGTATAGCCAGGCCGGTTCTGCCAGCGACAGGCCCTGCACAGCCACACCGAGGCGGGCGGTATTCATCATCTGGAACATGATCTTCATGCCCTTGCGCTCTTCACCGAGCAACTCGCCGACGCAGGCATCGTTCTCGCCGAAGTTGAGCTGGCAGGTCGGCGAGCCGTGGATGCCCATCTTGTGCTCAAGGCCGACGCAGGTCACGTCGTTGAACTCGCCCAAGCTGCCGTCTTCCTTGACGCGGTATTTGGGTACGAGGAAGATCGAGATGCCCTTGGTGCCGGCTGGGTCGCCTTCGATACGCGCCAGAACCGGATGGACGATGTTCTCGCAGACCTCGTGCTCGCCCCACGAGATGAAGATCTTAGCGCCCTTGATGCTGTAGGTGCCGTCGGGGTTGCGGCGCGCGACCGTCGTCAAGTTGCCGACGTCCGAACCGGCGTTCGGCTCGGTCAGGCACATGGTGCCCGACCAGTCGCCGCTGTACATCTTCTCCATGTAGAGCTTCTTCTGGCGCTCGGTGCCGAACGTCTTCACCATGTGCACGGCGCCGATCGACAGACCGGGCAACATCTGCAAGCTGTGGTTGGCCGCATCGAACATCGCCTCAACGGCCACGCCAAGCGAGTGCGGAAGCTGCTGGCCGCCGACGTCGTAGTCCTCCATCAAGGTAAACCAGCCGCCCTCGATGTATTTGCGGTAGGCGCCCTTGAAGGACTCGGGAACCTGCACCTTGCCGTCGACCAGCTTGACGCCGATGCGATCGCCGTCGATGTTGGTCGGGGCCACTTCTTCATGCGTCAGCTTCTCGGCTGCGTCGAGGATCATCCGGAAGACGTCCTCGGAGTGGTCCGCAAAGCGCGGCAGACGAGTCAGTTCCTGCACCTTGAGGACGTCGAAGAGGACGAAGTCGGTGTCGCGACGGTCGAACAGTCGGGCCATAGGGGCTTCCTCCGTGAATTGCGTAATACGTAATCGGACTGGAATGAAAACTGATTCAGCGCTCACTCCATTGTGCCAGAACACCGTCGGTTTCGCCCATGCGCGAATCGACGGGCGCTGCCGGGCAGGACGGCGTTTCGATCGCTGTGGCTGCCGCTGCTATCATGCTTTGCGTTGCCCACTCGGTGGGCCCATCTCACTGCCAACGAAAGGACCTTCGCCATGGCTGGACTCAAGGACAAGACCCTGTTTATCTCGGGTGGTAGCCGCGGCATCGGCCTGGCCATCGCCGTGCGTGCGGCCCGTGACGGCGCCAACATCGTCATTGCGGCCAAGACCGCCGATCCGCATCCCAAGCTGCCCGGCACCATCTACACGGCCGCAGCCGAGGTTAAGGCTGCGGGTGGGCGCGCACTGCCGCTCGTCGTCGACATCCGCCACGAAGACCAGGTGGCCGAGGCGATCGAGCAGGCCGTGCGCGAATTCGGCGGCATCGATATCCTCCTCAACAACGCCAGCGCGATCAGTCTGACGCCGACCGAGATGACCGACATGAAGCGCTGGGATCTGATGCACCAGATCAATCTGCGCGGAACCTTCGTCTGCTCCAAGTGGGCCATCCCGCATCTGCGCAAGGCGGCCAACCCGCACGTGTTGACGCTGTCGCCGCCGCTCAGCCTCGACCCCAAGTGGTATGCGCCGCATGTGGCATACACGATCGCCAAGTTCGGAATGAGCATGTGCACGCTCGGCATGGCCGAGGAGTTTCGCAGCGAGGGCATCGCCTTCAACTCGCTGTGGCCGCGCACGACGATCGCCACCGCGGCCGTGCAGAACTTGCTTGGCGGTGATCAGATGGTGCGCCACTCGCGGACGCCCGAGATTATGGCCGACGCAGCTTGGGCGATCTTCAATCGCCCCGCCAAGACTGCAACCGGCAACTTCTACATCGACGATGAAGTGCTGCGCGAAGAAGGCGTGACGGACTTTGACAAATACGCCATCGACCCCTCGGTGACCCCCATGGCGGACCTGTTTCTGTGACAATCGGGCGGGCGTCGGGGAGCGGCTTTGCGCTGGCGGCCGTCTTGACGGTCGCGGGCTGCCATCTACCGGCGCCGATGCCGCGCCTTGATGTCGAGAATCTACGCCAGCGTGAGATCACAGCGCCGGTCGATCTGGTGGATGGCGAGGGTCGGCTGATTGCGCCCGGCTGGTCGTCACGGCCCGTTCATCGCTACGATCGTGCGGCACTCAGGGGCGATCTCGACCTACTGCGCCAATGGGATTACTTCGCGATCATGGCCTCGGACGTCGTGCTTGAGATCACGTTGGCCGATATCCGTTTCGCCGGGTTCTGCAACGCACTCGTACACGAGCTGGCGACCGGGCAGCAGTGGCTCGGCGCGCGTGGTGCCCTTAACCCGCGAACGGTTGTTGAGGCATTTCCGGCGGACACCAGCGGGCCCGTCGACTGCCTGGGGTCGGACGGCCGCCACTTGATTACTACGCGACCGCTGCCGGGCGGCGCCCGCGAGATCGCCTTCGACTTCCGCGATGTGCGGTTCTCCGCGCCGGTCAGCGGCGTGGTTGTTCTTGGGCCACCGCCGGGTCACCGGCAGTATGTCGGTGTGTTTCCGTTTCCCGGTGTTGACGGCGGGTTTTTCTACGAGAACAAGGTGCCCGGCATGCCGGTGACGGGCACGGTCGATGTCGGCGAGGCCGTATTTGAACTGGGCGGTGATGCCTTTGCGGTTCGTGACTGGGGTCGCGGCATCTGGCCGCCCAAGCTGGTCTGGCAGTGGGGCATGGCCGGTGGTGAGGTTGACGGGCATCGCCTCGACTTCAACCTCGGGGCAGGCTTCGGCGATGTCACGCAAGGCACTGAGAACATCGCCTTTGTCGACGGTGTGCCGCACAAATTGGGCATTGTCAATTGGGCGTTCGACCGCAGCGACCGTCTGCAACCATGGACCTTCGAAGATCCCGCTGGACGCTTCCACGCCGTCCTGACCCCGACAGCCGAGCAGCCGCTACGTGCCAACCTGCTGGTCAAGGGCGTTCGCATTCACAAGGCCTACGGCACCCTGGCGGGCTGGGTGGTGCTGGATGACGGGACGAAACTGGCGTTTGACGGACTGCGCGGGTTCGCCGAAGAGGTCTATATCCGCTGGTAGGCACCGGTGAAGCGGGCGGTCCGCGGCGTGCATGGCCTCTTTTTGGGTGCAGCGACCGGGGAATAGTCCGCGCTCAATGCCGGCCGATCAGCCAGTTGAC
>CAZUAB010000182.1:0-4609 GCA_964617795.1 uncultured bacterium | reverse complement strand
AACGCCCGTGAAAACGCTCGACGCGGTGGTAGTTTTCGCCCTCCGCGGCTTCGTTGAAACGGCGCTCTGCCTGGACCGTCAGCACCCCTTTGCCGACCTCGACCCCAATGTCGTCACGATGGATACCCGGCAAGTCGAAATGCAGTACCCAAGCCTCGGGGCTTTCGAGTACATCGGCGTGCAGCCCCTGCACGGGCGCCTCCTGGCTCTCGCGAGCCTCGACGACATGTAGCGGGAACCGGCCGAACGCGCGGTCAATCTGCCGGCCGAGGGCTTCGAGTTCCTGCCACGGATTCCACTGAGAAATTTGTCCTCGCATTTGATTCTCCTTTTCGTCTGAATATGGCCTTGAGGTCGGCGGAGCCGCGGTCCCCGCCTTGTTCCTCGTTGCTGAAGGTAGGCACGCCGAGGCACGTGTCAAGCGACCGCGGCCTTGGGATACAGGGGCATCTGCGGTATCCTGAGCGGATGGATCCGCTCGTCGCCATTGACGAACGACTGGCCGAGCGCATCGATGGCCTGTCGTTCGCGCCCCCCGTGCACACGGTAATGAATCCGCTGCGCTACGCCACGGTCATCCGCCGCGGCTACCTGGCACGCTGGGGGCACGCCACGGGCCGAACGCTGCTCGTCGGCATGAACCCGGGTCCTTGGGGCATGATGCAGACCGGAGTGCCGTTCGGCACGGTCTCGCTGGTGCGTGACTGGATGGGGCTTGGCGGCGACGTGGTCGCACCGCCGCATGCGCACCCCAAGCGACCGATCCAGGGACTTGCCTGTCCTCGCGAGGAGGTCAGCGGCGCCCGCCTGTGGGGCTGGGCGCGCGATCGGTTCGGCACTCCGGACGCCTTTTTCGCCCGGTTTTTTGTCGTTAACTGGTGCCCGCTCGTGTTTCTTGAGGCCTCAGGACGCAACCGGACGCCCGACCAGCTTCCAGCCCTTGAGTTCGCCCCCCTGGCCGCAGCCTGCGACGCCGCACTCCGTGAGGCCATCACACACCTTGCACCAAACCATATCGTTGGCCTCGGTAGGGTGGCCGAGCAGGCGGCCACGCGGGCTGCAGGCGACTGCGGCATTCCGATCGGTCGTATTTTGCACCCGAGCCCGGCCAATCCAGCCGCCAACCGCGGCTGGGCCGCAGCCTGCGAGCGCGGCCTCGGCGAGCTTGGGATCCGGCTCGATTGAGCCCCGCCGCGAATCGAGCCAAGTCGGGCACGCGCTGCGGAAACCTTCGGCGTGCGCGCACGATCGCAACGGGTTAGGATATGTTTTCCGATTCGTTCTGTTTTCCCGATGCAACCCGTTGCCGGAAGGACCCGACCCTATGGCCGAGCTGATCCGTAAATTCCACACACTCGTTGACATCAGCAATCACGCGGTTGCCACCTACGCAGACCGTGACGCACTGGCCACGCGCCAGAACGGCGAGTTTCAGTGGATCAAATACCGCGAATTCGGCGTCATGGTCGACGAAACACGCGCCGGCTTGGACGCCCTCGGCCTGCAAAAAGGCGATCGCATTGCCGTCATCGCCAACAACTGCATCGAATGGGCTTCAACCGTCTTTGCGGTTTATGGTCTTGGTGGCGTTTGGGTGCCGATGTACGAGTCCCAGAAGCACGATGAGCGCGTGTTCATCATGCAGGACTGCCAGCCGACCATCTTGTGCGTGCGGACGCGCGAAATCGCCGAGGCCTGCGCCGCGCTCATCGGTGGCGATGTGGCCTCGCTCAAGCACATCATCGTCTTCCAACCGGACGGCAAGCCGCTCCCCAAGGGCGCCATCGGCCTCGATGAAATCCGCGCGAACGGACGCAGCAAGCCGGTTCCGGTCGCCGCAATCAGCCCCGAAGACATGGCCGGGCTCATCTACACGTCGGGTACGACCGGGCTGCCCAAGGGCGTGCAACTCAGCCACGGCAACCTCGCCGACAACGTCAACGGCCTCAATCAAGTCTTCCCGACCGACCCTGCTGGCGAGACCTCACTGGCATTCCTGCCGTGGGCCCATGTATTCGGTCAAACCTGCGAGCTCTACGGCGGCATCAGCCTGGGCGGTCGCGCGGCCGTCGTCGAAACCCCGGCCACGCTGCTCGACGATCTGCCCAAAGTGCAGCCGACGATCCTGTTCTCGGTGCCGATGGTGTGGAACCGCGTCTACACGGGCCTCCACCGCAAGATGAATGAAAAAGGCGGCCTCAGCAAGGTGCTGTTCGACCGCGCGCTCGCCGTCGGCGGCAAGCGCTTGGACCTCGCAACCCAAGGGAAATCGTCGTTTCTGCTGGACCTGCAATACAAGCTGTTCGACAAGCTGGTGTTCAGCAAGGTGCGGGTGGCCCTCGGCGGTCGCCTCAAATACGCCGTGAGCGGCGGCGCCGCACTGTCACCCGAGGTCGGTCGGTTTCTGGCCATCATCGGCATCACGGTCAGCGAGGGCTATGGCCTGACCGAGACCAGCCCGATCGCCACCTACAACCCGGTCTCGGCGCCGCGCATCGGCACCGTCGGGGTACCCCTGCCCGGCATCACCATCCGGATCGACCCGGTCGATGCGGTCGATGCGGCCAGCCGCCCCGGCGAGGGCGAGGTCATCGTCTTCGGCCACAACGTCATGAAGGGCTACTACAACCGGCCCGAAGAGAACGCGGCCGTATTTACGGCCGACGGCGGCCTGCGCACCGGCGACATGGGCTGGATCGACCCCGAGGGTTACCTGCGTATCACCGGCCGTGTCAAAGAGCAGTACAAGCTGGAAAACGGCAAGTATGTCGTGCCGGCGCCGCTCGAAGAGCAGGTGCGCCTCAGCCCGTTGATCAACCAAGCCTTCGTGCACGGCGCCAACGCCGCCTTCAACGTGGCCCTGATCGTTCCTGATTTTACGGCGCTGCCCGGTTGGGCCAAATCGCAGGGCTTGGCCGAGCGCTCACCGGCCGAGTGGTGCGAATCAGCCGAACTGCAAAAGGCAATCAAGGCCGATCTCGAACAATACTCGAAGACGTTCAAGGGCTACGAAAAGATTCGCCGCTTCAAACTCATCCCCGATGAGTTTACGGTCGACAACGGCATGCTGACGCCCAAGATGTCCGTCAAGCGCCGCGTCGTGATGGAGAAGTACGGCGAGGTTCTGAACGGGCTCTACGCCGAGGTCTGATCCGCGGCAGGCGGCGGCGGGCCCAGCCGCGCAGGCAATGGGTCCGCCGTGCCGGCCGCCGCGAACCCGGCAGCGCGGATTGTGCAAGATTCGCAGCGCCCGCAGGGACGGCCTTCGGTATCGGGGCCGTAGCAACTCGTCGTCCACTCCCACGGTACGCCCCAAGCGGTGCCGTGGGCAATGATCTCGGCCTTGGTCCAGTGGACGAGCGGCGCGTGGACCTGCCAACGACCGCCCTCGGCGCCGGTGCGCGTGCCCTCATCGGCCGCGCGGGCGAAGGCCTGCAGAAACGGCTCGCGGCAATCGGGGTAGCCGCTCCAGTCGACAGCGTTGGCGCCGATAATCACGTCGCGCGCGCCGAGCGTCTCGGCCCAGGCTACAGCCAACGACAAAAACACGAGATTGCGCGCCGGCACATAGGTGGCGGGCATACGCGCCGGGTCGGGCGGCTCGGACGGCAGTACCTGCGCAGGGTCGGTGAGCGCACTGCCGCCAATCAAACCCAGCGGAACGGGCAGCACGCGATGGCCGGCCAGTTGCAAGCGGCGGGCGAGTTCGGCAGCGAAGTGCAATTCGACCGCGTGCCGCTGGCCGTAGTCAAACGACAGGGCGTGAACGCGAAATCCCTCACGCACGGCCCACGTTGCCGCCGTCGCACTGTCCAGGCCGCCGCTCAAAAGGACAACCGCGTCGCCGCGTTTTTTCACGCGCCGGCGGCCTCGGCAGCCTCCAGGCGTAGCGCCCACAGGGGATCTTCGCGCAGCGTAACGGCCAACAGCGGAAAGCGGCGGCGCTCCAATTCAGGCGCCAACGTCTGAAACACGCGCAGGCCAAAGGCCCGCAGATCCGGCACGCCGGTATCGATCGTGCGGTGGTCCCAATGATCGCGGATTAGGCCCTCGACAACCCGAACGATCCCGCGGAGATCGGCCAGCGGCACCGCTGCCGGGGTCGCCAACTCCACCTCGATAAAAAGGCTTGTCCCACCGACAGCACCACCGTCATTCCAAGCCACCGCGGCAAACGAGCCTATCTTCAGCGTACTCATGCGATCGTTTCCTCTCCGCCACCGGAAGGCTGGCGCTCGGCATTGCGTAGCCGCTCAAACAGGTCGACCTTCGAGCTGGCCGTCAGCACACCGCCACTGACCACGAGGCGAAACGCCTCATCGACGCGCAGAGGCACATCTAGGCAATCCTCGACCGGGACGAACAGCAAAAACCCGCTGGTCGGATTGGGCGTCGTCGGGACAAATACGGCTCGCATCTTGCCGATCGCCCGGGTGGCTTCGCCAAAATAGCCGGGCTGCACACTTCCGGTAACAAAGGCCAGCGTGTACAGACCTTTGCGTGGATACTCGATCAGGACAACCTTGCGAAAGGCCTGGTTGCGGTCAATGAACATGCTCTCCAGAAACTGCCGCAGGGCGGAATGAACGCCGCGCAGCACCGGCACCGA
>CAZUAB010000181.1:0-4611 GCA_964617795.1 uncultured bacterium | reverse complement strand
GGGGGAATGCTTTAAATTAAAAAGTGGCGATAATATGGCGGTCGACAATCACCGGATTCCCGTGCAAATGAAACTCGAAGAGGTCCTCGCCGGTGTAGCTGGCCGGGCCACGAAACGGGAGCACCAAGGCATCGTCGATCGGACGGCCCAACTCGGGGTCCATCAATGCGCATCGTGTCGCGCGGCGTGCCTGCCACCCCACCGCGGGCGGCGTGCAGACGGACTCGGCGATCCGGAAAGCCTCCGGCCCGCTCAGGCGGACCACCGAAATAGCCGACCGACCGACCGGCGTCGCACAGGCGACCAGCGTCGGCGCCGCCGTGGGCACCCTTGGCCTCAGATTGTCCGCGTGTCGCCGGGGGCGAGCGTCAGAATCTCGGTCGGTACGTCACGAGCCGCCTGACGCAGCGCGTCGGGGCTGCCCGCCAGAACCGGGAAGGTGCCAAAGTGCAGTGGAATTGCTGACCTGGCGCCGATCAGGTCCAGTGCTTTGGCCGCCTCGAGTGGCCCCATTGTGAAGTGATCGCCGATCGGCAGGCACACCACATCCGGGTGATACAGCTCTCGAATCAACGCCATGTCTCCGAATACGTTGGTATCACCGGTGTGGTAGACACGGCGCCCGTTCTCGAAGGTGAGTACGAACCCGCAAGCCTCACCGCCGTAGACAATCCGTCCCTCGTCAAGGATCCCGCAACTGTGCTGGGCGTGGGTCATCGTGACGGCAATACCCAACTGAACCTGGGTGCCGCCTTTGTTCATCGCGGCCACGTTCTGGACACCCTTGGATTCGAGCCAGTGCCCGATCTCGTAGTTACAGATCACGATCGGAGCGTGCGCTTTGGCCACCGCCACAGCATCGCCAATGTGATCAAAATGGCCATGCGTGATCAGCAAGAGGTCGATGCCGGCACAGGCGTCCAGAGATTTCCACTCATCGGGTGCCGACGGGTTGTCCGTCAACCACGGATCGATCAGAATACGGCGCCCCGCAGCACTCGTAAGCAGAATGGAGCCATGCCCCAACCACGTTGCCTTGACTTGACCCAAAAGAGCGGACATTGCAGAACCTCCAAGCAGGTGCGGCGGATTCGCGACCGGCGCCGTGGTCGGTAGGCGTTCAGCTTACTCGCGCGGCCCCCGAGCCCGCAACGCTGTCGTCTCCGGCAGCTCGGCAGTCCCCGCAGATGCCGAAGAGCTCATGCACATGCCCCTGTAAGACAAAGCCGTACTGACGGGCAGTTTCCTCTTGGGCCCGCTCGACGATTTCCGGGCACATAAACTCAACGATCTTGCCGCACTCCGTGCAGATCAGGTGGTGGTGGTGCTGCTGCTCACCGAATACGTGCTCGTAGTACTTCCGTCCCGCACTAAATTCACGTTGCCGTGCAATGCCGGAATCGACGATGAGGTGTAGCGTGCGGTAGACGGTCGCGAAGCCGATGCCGTCGTAGTTTTTTTGCAGAAGATGATAGAGATCCTCCGCCGTGAGGTGCTCATCGGTACCTAAGAATGTCTCAAGAATCTGCTGGCGCTGGCGCGTCTGCTTGAGACCCTTACGACGCAGATATGCCTCAAACACGCGATGCGCTTCGGCCAGTGCGGCGGGCGGCAGCGGGGATGTTACTGAATGTGTCTGATTGAATCCCACGCCCAACCCTCCGTACCCAAGATCTATATTCTCATTCTCAATTGGTTTCATTATACCCTGCCGGGCTACTTGCGCAAGATGCGGCATGATTGTTGGTTTGCGCGGCACCCGACTGACCACGGACACTGTACGGATGACAAATCCCCAAAAACAGCCCGGGACGATCCATGTCGTCTCCCTCGGCTGCTCCAAAGCCCAAGTTGACGCTGAGGCCGGCATTGGCCATCTCATCAGAGCTGGCTGGCGGCTCGTCGACACGGCGGCCGGCGCCGATCTCGTTGTCGTCAATACCTGTAGTTTCATCGAGCCGGCGATTCGCGAGTCGATCGATACGGTGATCGACCTCGGCAGCCTCAAGGAGCAGGGAGAGATCGGCGAACTCGTCGTCAGCGGCTGCCTCGTCGACCGCTTTGGGGAGGAGTTGGCGACCGATTTGCCCGAGGTCGACCGTTTCCTGGGTAGTGGCGCCTTCCGCCTGTGGGCGGGTGGTGACGGTGCACGGCGGATCCTCGCCAGCCCCGGACCCGCGCTGCCATCGGCCGCGGACGAGCGTGTCTTGCTGAATGCGGGGCACTTCGCCTACGTCAAAATCGCCGAGGGCTGCGACCGCGCCTGTACCTTTTGTACAATCCCACAGATCCGCGGCCGACAAGTCAGCCGCAGCGCCGACGATATCGTGACGGAGCTGCGTTCATTGGCGGCACGGGGCGTACGCGAGGGCGTACTGATCAGTCAGGACACCATCCGTTGGGGCCGAGACCGCAGCGACGGGAGCGTTCTGGCGGACCTGCTGGCCCGCCTCGAAGACGAAGCCGACTTACCACCGTGGATCCGCCTGCATTACTTGTACCCCGAGCCCGGCGCCGTTCGGCTTGCCCCGGCGCTTGCGGCGGGGCGCCGGATCGTTCCTTATGTCGATGTGCCGATCCAGCACGCCTCCGACGATGTTCTACGCGCGATGGCGCGTGGACATCGCGCAGACGACGCGCGGCGCCTGCTGGACGCGCTTCGCACCGCCAATCCTGACGTGTCGGTACGGACTACGGTGATCGCGGGCTTCCCAGGCGAAACACCAGCGGACGTCGATGCACTCGTCCGCTTCATTGACGAAGCCGGCTTTGAGGCGGTCGGGGTCTTTACCTGGTGGGATGAGGAATCCGCGCCGGCACACACCCTGCCCGGCAAATTGGACGAAGAGGAGCGCTACCGGCGCGCGGCAGTCATTGAGGAGGCCGCCCGAGAGGCCGCGGAAGCGGCTGTGGCCCGCCGCGTTGGCCGCACCCTGCCGGTACTTGTCGATGGTCGCGATCCGGCCAGCGGCGCCTGGATCGGTCGGCATCCAGGGCAAGCACCAGACGTTGACGGTATTGTCGAGATTCAGGCGTTCTCCGGACCGGCCGGGAACTTTTTGAATGTCGAGGTGGTCGCAGCCCGCGGATACGACCTGATCGGGAGGCCGGCCGGCGAACTTGCGTCGCCCATCCGCATCCTTTAGAATAGCCGCGAACCAAGCGAGGACATGATGGCGCGCAAAGAAATGTTCACGGCCGAGCAGCAAGAGGAATTCCGCAGCATGCTTATGCACATGCGGCGTGGAATCCTCTCCGATATTCAGGCGCGGATTACGCAAAAGCGCGACAACATCGGGCCAAAAGACATCGGTGACGCCTTTGACTCGGCCAGTGAAGGTCGCGAGCAGGAGTTCGGCTACCTGATGAACACGCGGGACAAGCAAAAAATCCTGCGGATCGAAGAGGCGTTGCGGCGGCTGAACGCGGGTGAATACGGCGTCTGCGAGGAATGTGAAGAGGCGATCGGAATTAAACGGCTGGTAGCCATGCCGTTTTCGCTGCTGTGCGTCCGCTGCCAAGAACAAGAAGAACAAGCCGAGCAGATGGCCCGGGAGCGTGAGCTCGAAGAAGACGAGCGGCAGTACTTCGAGCTGGCGGAGAATGAATTGGCCAATGAAGAGGCCGAGCCCGAGGAGTAATCCTCCGCCCTCAGCGCCACGGACGAAGCATCGGGCCGGCGGCGGCATCCACCCCGGATACGGCTTACCGGCTTTTTTGCGTGCCGGTCAGAGGAACTGGTTGATCAGCTCGAGAATGTCGAAGTTGGTTACAAACCAACGCCACCAAGCCACACCGGCACGGTGGAACGCGTAGTGGTTCGCGGGTTCGTAGGTGCTCGTTTCCCACGGCGTACCCGGCGGCACGCAGCCATCATCGAACCGCTGGCCGCCGAGCTGAGAGGTATCAACCTCCAAAAACCCGTGCAGCGAAGGATCCTGTAGATACACGTAGAGCTGGCCTTGCGCTGACCGCAGCAGGCCCAGTGAATCGATCAGACTCGTAAATGGATCGTCGGGTTGATCTTCGGGGTACAGACAATCGGCGGGGATCCGGATGCCGGGAATTGCCACGGTCGGCCAGGTGGTGTCAACGGCAGGGTCGAATGCCACATAGCCGCCAGCCGCGAAGTGGGCGTTGTCTTGGCCGGCCACGGCACGCGTAGTCATCCATGGAAAGCTGCGTCCAGTACGATCGGTCACCGCACCCGGCGGCAGCTCTTCCTCGATGATGAATTCATTGACCATCGTATCGGACCACGTGCTCGACGGTACGGCTTGCCACCACGGGAACAAGCTGCGCGCCGAGACGGGCTCGGTGTAGAAGGCCGTCCAGTTGACGGCCACACCGGAGGGGGGCGCATCCGAGCCGAAAAATGAGGTCGCCGAAAGAAGCGGTGCAATCTCGCTGAGATCCAGTCGCGGCGATTCGGCGGTCGGATCGGTAACGGCCCGGTGCTGAGCGGCTATTTTTGTGAATAGGCTGACCAGCGTCGTCACGATTTCGTCACGTGAAACCTGGAACTGCAGCAGACTGCCAAGCAGCAGCTCAGCCCCAAAAAATACTTCGACAGGAACTGCTATAGGTTTTTCAAACGTATTTTCTAAATTG
>CAZUAB010000180.1:1068-4621 GCA_964617795.1 uncultured bacterium | reverse complement strand
AGTATCGACGCTTACCGGGCCGCCGAGCGCGAGGATCTGGCCGCCCGTGAAGCCGCCGAAATCGACGTGCTGCAAAAATACCTGCCAGCGGAACTCAGCGATGCCGAATTGATTGCAATCGTCGACGATGTCCTGGCCGCCCTGCCCGAGGGTGCACCAAGGCAGCCAGGGCCAATTACGGGCCAAGTAATGAAGCGGGTCGCCGGGCGCGCCGACGGGCGCCGGGTCACCGAAGCCGTCAAGGCGCGTCTGGGGGGGTGATGTCGGACGTCGAGCGCGTCAAGGCCGTTGTCGACGCCGTCGCCCTGATTTCGACGTATGTGCCGTTGCGCCGCAGCGGTGCACGTTGGAGTGGTCGCTGCCCGTTTCACGACGACCGCTCGCCCAGCTTTTCGGTGAGTCCTGAGGGCTTTTTTAAGTGCTTCGGCTGCGGCGTCGGCGGAGACGTGATCCGCTTCATCGAGCTCAAAGAGGGCTTGGGGTTCCGTGAGGCGCTGGCCAAGGTGGCGGAGTTCGCCGGTGTGCCGCTGACGCCTGTCGGTGACGTCCGCGCGGCCGATGGGGATGATCAACGCGGCGAAGGCCTGGCCTTGCTTGAGCGAGCCGCCGATTACTTTGGGCGCCTACTTGCCGATAGCTCCAAAGGCGAGGATGCCCGCCGTGCCTTGACAGACCGCGAATTTACCCCAGCCGAGCTTACGGCGTTCGGTCTCGGCTATGCCTGGGGTGAAGACGCAGACTGGACCAAACTGGTCCGCCGCAAAGGCTGGTCGCTCGATCTGTCGGTTGCCGTCGGGCTGACGGCCTCGAGCCGCTCGCAAGATCGATTCCGGCATCGCCTGATGTTTCCGATCCATGACGATCGTGGGCGCGTGGTCGGCTTCGGCGGGCGCCGCCTGCGCGAAGATGACCGCGCCAAGTACATCAATTCTCCCGACTCGCCGTGGTTCCATAAAGGCCGCCTGCTGTATGCGGCACACTTGGCTCAGCCGGCGTGGCGGGAGACCCGTACGGCCGTCCTCTGCGAAGGGTACCTCGACGTGATTCGGCTGCACCTATGCGGCGTCGCTTCGGCGGTGGCGCCGCTTGGCACGGCGCTGACCGAGCGCCAGGCGGCCACGGTCGCGGCCCGAGCGCGTACCGTCGTCCTGGCCTTTGATGCCGACGATGCCGGGCGCAAGGCGGCCTTGGCCGCATGGGCACTACTCAAACCGCGCGGCGCCGACATCCGCTGGCTCGACTTGCCGTCCGGCGAGGATCCCGATACGTTTGCCCGTCGCGCGGGCGCAGCGGCTGTTGCAGCGGCCGTTTCTGAAGCCCCACCTTTTTGGGAGACCTGGCTGGAGCGGGAAATCCGCAGTGCGAGCGACCGTGAGCACAAACAAGCGGCCATTGAAGGCATTCTGGCCAAGCTGGCCGAATGGTCCAACCCGGTTGAAGCCGAGTTGCTGGCCGAGGCCGTGGCCGAGGCCGCCGACATTCGGATCGAAGCGGTGCGGGCGCGGCTGGCGGCACTTCGGCCCCAAGCGCGGAAGGCCGAACGCCGCCGCGCAGGCCAAGTCTCGACCGCCGGACGCCCGCGTGGACCCGAGGCCGTATTTGCCCGCTTCGTACTGCACAACCCCGACCAGCGCTTCGATCTTGCCGCACGCGTTGAACGCCTTGAGCTCCACCCTTGGCTGGGGTATTTGCTCAAAGGGGGGGGCGACGATGATCCCGCTTGGCGGCAATGGGCTGCCGACGAGCGACACGCCGAAGTCCACGAAGTCAACATCGACGAATTGATCGTGCAGCTTGCCGACCTCAGCCGCCGTCGGGACATCGAGCGCCGGCTGGCCGACATGCGGCGCCAGCACGATCAACTGCGGGCCGCTGGCCGCTTCGATGAGGCACGCGCCGTCACCGAAGGGATTCAGTTGCTACTGCGCGAGGCCCGTGGATGAGCCGCCGTCACCCCGCGATCGATCGGTCGGCGCTGCTCGATCAACTGATCGATGCCGCCAGCCCCGACGGACACCTCGAATGGGACGATCTGCAGGCGCTGGTACCACCGGGCAGTCTTGATCAGCAGGAACTCGACGAGCTTTACGATGCGCTGGCTGCCCGTGACATCACGCTGTCCGAAGAACCCGCGGACGAAAACGAGGCCGATCTTCCCGAGCACCTACTGGCCAGCGCGGCCCCGGGTCCACAGACAGACTCCGTCAAGTTCTACCTCAATACGATGGGGCGGGTTCGGTTGCTCAAAGGCGAGGAAGAGCGGGCGCTGGCGCGAACCATTCGTGCAGCGCGACTGGAACTTGGCGAGGCACTCCTGTTGTCGACATACACGCGCACCAAGCTGGCGGGCCTGTTCAAATCACTGCGCGAAGGTGAAGAGCCGCTCGAAGCCTGGCTGGCGGCCCCAGCCAAGCGCATGGCCGCGGCGGTGCAGACGATCCATGAGCTGTCACTCGGCCTTGACCGCTGGGGCAAACGCGGTGGACTAAAGCCTGCAACGTCAGCCCTCCGTGACTGGTTGGACCGCTGTGATGCGCTGCCCTGGGGAGAAGATCCACTGCTGCTCGTGGCTGGGCACTTGCTGCAACTCGAAGCGCCGCCGACCGGCGTCACTGAGGACCTGTCGGTCACGACGCGAGCTGTCGACGCCGCCCTCCGGCGCCGGCAGGCGGCGCGTGACCAACTGGTTGAGGCCAATCTGCGGCTGGTCGTGTCGATTGCGCGGCGATTCGGCGGGCGTGGGCTGAATCTGCTGGACCTGATTCAAGAGGGTAATATCGGCTTGATGCGCGCCGTCGAAAAGTTCGATCCTGAGCGCGGATTCAAGTTCTCGACCTACGCCACGTGGTGGATCCGCCAAGCGGTTGGGCGGGCCGTTGCCGACCAGGGGCGGACGATCCGCTTGCCCGTTCACATGGCCGAGATTGTCCAAAAAGTCCGACGAAACATCGTGCGTCTCACGGCCAATTTGGGTCGCGAGCCGACCATAGGTGAACTGGCCGGGGCCGCCGAGTTGTCCGAAGAGCGTGTCAAGGCTGCGCTCGACCTCATCCGAGAGCCACTGAGCCTGGATGCACCGGTCGGCGACAATCAAACAAGCCTCGCCGAATTGATTGAGGACGACGAGTCGCCCGACGCCCTGACACTGGCCATGGACAGCGACTTGCAACGCCGCATCAACGCGGTGATCGATCGGCTCGACGCCCGCGAGGCGGCGATACTGCGTCTGCGTTACGGCATCGGCGTCGACCACCCGTGGACGCTCGATGAGGTTGGCCGTAACTTCGATGTAACGCGCGAACGGGTCCGCCAGATCGAAATGCGGGCGCTCAAAAAACTGCGCCTGCCGTTCATGCAAGAAGGCCTGTTCAAGGCCATCGAAGACGACTGAGTACCCGTCTTCAGCCGTCCGGATTGAGTGCCGCGCGCAGGAATCGCCCGGTCTGCGATGCGGGGTCGGCAGCCACATGCTCGGGGGTACCCTCAGAGACGATTGCACCGCCGCCGGCGCCACCCGCCGGTCCCAAGTCGACCACCCAGTCGGCATTCTTGA
>CAZUAB010000180.1:0-1058 GCA_964617795.1 uncultured bacterium | reverse complement strand
GACGACATCGCTATGGTGCTCGATAACGATCACCGTGTTGCCCGCGTCCGCCAGCCGATGCAGCACATCAAGCAGCCGTCGCACATCCTCGATATGCAGGCCAGTCGTTGGCTCATCCAGGATATAAATCGTATCGCCACTCGATTTGCGGGCGAGCTCCTTGGCTAGCTTGATGCGCTGGGCCTCGCCGCCCGACAGTGTGGTCGCCGGCTGGCCTAGCTGCAGATAACCGAGACCGACTTCCTGCAGCACTTCCAATTTACGGCGCAGTGACGGCACCGCGCCGAAAAATTCAACACCGTCCTCGATGCTCATGTCGAGCACCTCATGGATCGATTTGCCTTTGTAGCGGATCTCCAGTGTTTCGCGATTGTAGCGCTTGCCACGGCATTCTTCGCAAACCACGAACACGTCCGGCAAAAAATGCATTTCGATCTTCACGACGCCGGCACCTTCGCACGCTTCACAGCGCCCGCCTTTGACGTTGAAACTGAAGCGGCTGGCCGTGTAGCCGCGCATGCGCGCCTCGGGGACCGCCGCGAATAGCTGCCGGATCGGCGTGAACATATCGACGTAAGTAGCCGGGTTCGAACGCGGCGTGCGACCGATTGGCGCTTGGTCAATATCAATCACCTTGCGGAAGCCCCCAAGCCCGGCGACGCCATCGGACGCGCCCTCGGGAAGGCTGCTGCGCAGAATACGGTTGGCGGCCGCCGGATACAGGGTATCGATGATCAAACTCGATTTGCCGGAGCCGCTGACTCCGGTTACACAGGTCATCACTCCCTTGGGAATCCGTGCATCAATGCCACGCAGGTTGTGCTCACGCGCGTTGCGGACGACGATCCAGCCGTTCGATTCTCGACGTTTTGCCGGGACGGGGATGCGCCGGCGCCCGGACAAATATTGGCCCGTCAACGAAGTCGGATGCTCGGCAACGACCGACGGCGGCCCCTCGGCGACGATGGTGCCGCCGTGGCGTCCCGCGCCCGGGCCGATGTCGATGACCCAATCGGCACGGGCGATCGTCAGTTCATCGTGTTCAACAACCAAGACCG
>CAZUAB010000179.1:3878-4663 GCA_964617795.1 uncultured bacterium | reverse complement strand
GGGCGCCGCGCACCAGTGGGTACTTGATCCGCAGCGGGCTGTACAGGTACCACGAGAACGAAATGCCGCGCTGGCAACCGCGGGGCTCATAGGGCGGCAATTCGCCTTCCAGCAGCGGGTAATCCAACTGCTGCGTTTCCCAAACGACGATGCCCTCCTTGACGTGGACCTGCCAGGAGCAGCCGCCGGTGCAGTTGACGCCGTGGGTGCTGCGCACGATGCGATCGTGCTGGAAGCGGTTGCGGTAGAACTCTTCCCACTTGCGGGTCTGTGGGGCGACGATATCTTGGATCCAACTCATCGTATTACCTCGACAATCTCGTGTTGAACGGCCTTGAGGATGCGCGCAGCGGAGTCACTGCGATTTGATTTGGCGGTCGTAGATATCCTGATTGGTCGACTTGCGCTTACGGCCAGACCAGACAAGTCCAAAGAATCCGTAAAGCAGCACGACACCTGCGGCGCCTGTGTAGAGGAGGCGGATGCCATAGTCGCGTGGCTGTTGGTACAAGTGCCGCTCGTCGGTGTCCTGCAAAAAGGCGACCAGGGCGATGATTTCATCCTCGACCAGCGGGCGGCCATCGTAAGCCGTCTGCATGACGGGAAAGGGCGGACTGCCAAGGATTGCCGATACGCCCGGTGCGCCCATCCGTGAAAATACGTCGGTCAGCTCGCGGGCCAAGATGCCACCGCCAATGACCGCATCGTTGACCACGTCGTGACACGAATTACAGGCCGGGCCACCGTTTTGCAGCCGTGTGGTCCCTTGAAACAATTCCAGCCCG
>CAZUAB010000179.1:0-3868 GCA_964617795.1 uncultured bacterium | reverse complement strand
CGTGGGCAATCTGCTCGGGGCTCGCTTTGCTCGGCTGGGCGGGCTCCATGGATGCTGCGTCCGATGCTGCGGCTCCGGTCGTCACGGCGCCGCTACTTTGGGCGGCGATGTAAGCGAGGATGCTGGCAATCTGGGCGTCACTAAATTCGTGGTCCGGCATGGGGATTTTGAACTCGTCAAAAAGTGCCGTTGCAATGGGGTCGCCGGCCCGAACCATGGCCTGAGATGCGCGAACGAATTGAATCAGCCATGCGGAAGTGCGCCTGTCCGTGACGCCGGCCAAATCCGGGCCCACGAGCCGACCGCCGCCGATCGAGTGGCAGGCGGCGCAGCGTTGCTGATACAGGGTCTGGCCTTCGTCGGCGCCGGCGGGCGCCGGTGACGCAACCGCAAAGGACAGGACCAATAGAAGAGATAGCCGGGAATGAACGCTCACGATGCTCTCACTTTCGTTTCCAGGCGGCAAGAAATACGGTGGGTAATGACAACCGCACACAGGCCGATGGTTGCCGGCCGGGGGGCGGTCAAAGGACTGAGCGTACTCGCGGCCTTGCGGTTCAAACCACGCCGCCTTCGGTCACCGGATGCAGTTCGACGCGCACGTCGACTAGACCATCGAACCCAGTCAGTGTTGCGTGGATGTCGGCGATCATCTTGTGGACGGCCTCGGGCGTGGCCGATCCCGCACGCAGTGAAATCACCGCCGCGTCGGCGGTGACGTCGATACGGCCGACGAATCCACACGACGCGATGTCCTGATCCGAGCCCGGTGCGCGAACATGGCGCAGGGCTTCTCGGATCCGTTCGGCACTAGGGCGGTGTTCGACCATCAGCGATGAGTACTCTCAGAAGACGCGGGTTCTTACTCGCGTACCAAGGTAACTCCACGATCTTACATGCGTCTTACACGCGCCGATGCGTCGTCAGTACATTGTCGTTGCTTGTGAATGCGCGTACAGCAGCGGTTGCCGAGCGCCGAGACGGGCGCTGAGTCGGCGCTCAGGCGCCCTGCAACAGCTGCTCTAGAGCCAATGTTTCGGCCAGTGGTTCCATTTGCAGCTTGCTGCGCACCAGCCAGACGCATTCGCGATACTGGGCCCACGCTTCCTCGCGGCGGCCTTGGGCCAGCAACAACCGCACCAACTGCTGCTGCAGGTCTTCGCGCAGGGGCTCCCAAGCCAAGGCGCGCTGCAGAAAATCAACGGCGGCAGTGAGGTCGTCTTCCGCCTGCGCGGCGGCGGCCAAGACCTCCAGATCGTCGAGGAACTGGCGCTGGTAACGGACCCGTTCAAGGGCATACCAGTCGGTGTAAGGATCATCCTCGAACAAATCCCCGCTGTAGAGGTCGGTTGCGCGGCGTAGTGCACGCATGGCGCCTTGGCTGTCGCCGGCGACTTCGAGGCGTCGTGCTGTTGCGTGCAGCGCTTGAAACTCAGCGACATCCACGGCCACGTCTGCTCCCAGTTCCAACCGGTAGGCTCCCTCTTGCCGGCAGATCACGCGGCTCAGAGTGCCCGGACGCGTACTGTTGTCGTCGAAGACCTTGCGCAGCGTGTGGATCAGACCATAGAGCCGGTTGGCCGCGCGGGTTTCGTCGGATTCGGGCCACAAAGATTCCGCGATTTGATAGCGTGAAACCGGTGTCCCGGCGTTTGCGGCCAAAATCTTGAGGACATCCATGGCTTTACGGCGAACAAAGGTCTCGGGGCCCACGACGCGACCCTCGATCTCGAGCCGAAACGGCCCCAAGCAACGGATCACCACCGCGGGTGTGTCCGTGGCTCGGACGGAGCGAGGTGCGAGCGGCTGGGGGCCGGCGACGTGCGCCGTTGACGTAATCGTGCGTTCGCGCGCCAAGGCCTGGCCAATGGCGCGGCCAATCACGAGCAGCCGCGGCAAATACGCCGCACGTGGTTGAGCTTCGGTCCAGTACGCCAACTGCACGACCCCGACGATGCCGTCGGCCGACGTCAGCGGGATACAGCCAAATCCACCGCCGTCGGCCAAGTCGGCCGAGCACAAATCATGATCGTGGCCCCAGTCGGGCGCGACGAAGATCCCGTGTCCATCGGCCACAAACGTGCATCGCGCGGGGGTGCAATTGGCGTGCGGCATCCACAGCCGATCGGCGGCCCGCAGCGCGATGCTGCGTGCCTCTGCGCGGGTCTCGCCGCCGAATAGGACCAACTTGCTCGAAACCGCGCGGGCCTCGGCCTGAACCAGCCTCAACAAATGGCGTAGACGCACCTCGGGCGGATCATTGACCACCTGCCGCAGCCATTGCTCAACACGCCGTCGGGCGCCGGCGAAGTCCGCGTCAATCGCCGTGCCCAGCAGCCGACCGGCCGTGGCCAGCAGGTGCTCGATTGCCGCTGGCGGCGGTGTTGGCTGTCGCCAAGCCAGTTGCATGCTGCCATAGGCAAAGCCGGAATTGCTGGATACGGGCACGCACGTGCAAGTCTGGTAGCCCGACCGAACCACCCGCCGACGTAAATAGCGTGGGTCGTGCTCAAGGTCGGTGGTTGTAATGGTTTGACCGTCGGCAAGCACGATTCCCGGAAACCCGTGGGCCGCCGGGAAGCGAACCTGCTCGCGAAAAACCTCACGGTCGGCGCCAATGCAGGCGACGAGGAGTGCATCGTTGCCGATCGGTTCAGCCACGAATAGTTCAGCCGTCTCGGCCCGCGCCGCTTGCCGCAGGATGTCAAGAAGATGGTCGATGCCACCCCAGAGGTCTTCGCCAGCGGTCGCAAGCGCCTCGGCGAAGGCGCCCAACACTTGACCTTCCGCTTGGCCGGTACTCGCGTTGATATCCCCATCCTGCATAGCCGCACCCTGCCCCAAGGCGTACCCAGTGCTACCATATCGTAGCAGACTGGGGCTTTCCCCACCCCGGCCGCCATAAACGGTGGATGGGACACCACTTGATTCGGCGGGCTCTTGGAGTAGCATGGTCGGGTGGCGGCAACAAACGATCGCAAATCTCGGTGGGGCGTCTTGTGAGTCGTCGTAGGCAAACGCCAGCAGCGTTTCTTTTTTCGTTGCGCGGGCGCTTTCTTTTTCTGATTTGCCTCGCCATCTTACCGGCGGTTCTGTTCACTTTTTTCGTGGCAGAAAGCGAGCGTGCGGCCACGCTGGCGCGAACGGAACAGGACGCATTGCACTTGGCGAGCCTCGCAGGCCGCGAACACGCCCATCAGATTCAAGGCGCGAGCAAACTGCTGTCTTGGCTCGGCGCGAAGGTGGCTTCCGACGGGCTAAGCTCACCGGTGATCACCGACCCTGCGTTCTTGCGGGCGCTGCTGGCCGGCCACCCACAGCTGGCCAATATCGGTGTGCTGTCTCCCGATGGCCGGGTGCTGACTAGTGCCTATCCCCTTGCGAACGACCGGAGTTGGCGCGACAATCCGGCCTATCTTGCCGCGCTGCGTTCCGAAGGAGTTGTCGCCGGGAGTTACTTGATCTCGCCGATCTTCGAGCGGCCGACGCTCAATCACGCCTATGCCGTACGAGATGCCAACCACGACGTGTTCGCCGTGCTGTTCAGCGGTCTTGACTTAGGCTGGTTGTCGGACATGTCGCGCCAGAGCAATCTTCCCGATGGACTCTCCTTGCTCGTCACCGACGGCGACGGCCGGGTGCTTGCGTGGGGCGACCCCGCGCATCCAGAGGTTGTGGGTACGGAGGACGTGCAGATCGCGGGTATTGCAGAACTCTCGAGATCGCAGCGCGGCCGAATGCTGGAGATCCACGGCGCCGGTGTTCGTCGCTACTTCGTGGCCACACCGCTCGAAGCAACCGGCCTGTTTGCCGTTGTGGGACTGCCCTATGATTCTGTCCTACGGCAAGTCAATGCAACGTTTTATCG
>CAZUAB010000178.1:0-4681 GCA_964617795.1 uncultured bacterium | reverse complement strand
GGTCCATGGAACAACACCGAAAAACCGGACCTACCGCCGTCCAATCGCGAAGGAGACAACTCCACATGACCCCGCTTCGACTACGCACAACTATGCTCGTTTGGGGTTTTTCGCTGCTTATCGCGGCCTGCACGGGCCCCGGCGACGGCCTGGAGCTGCAACCAAGCGACCCCAGCCGCGGCTACGCTGACTGGATGAATGAGGCGCGGGCCGCACGGGCGGGCGGCGACTGGGAAGGGGCCGAGTTGGCTCTTCGCTACGCGATCAGTCGCGCACCCGACAACCCGGCGCCCTACGCGCAACTCGGTGAGTTGCGCACGGCCGCCGGGCTCGTTCAAGAAGCGGAAGACGCCTTCCGCGCGGGGCTGGCCGTCGATCGGCAATTCCGCCCCGGCCGCGATGCCTATGCCTGGTTTTTGATCGGCCAAGGCCGCGGCGACGAAGCCGCCGCTTTGGCCCCGCAGGCCGGTCGCCGGTTCGAAGACTTGCACCTGCGTGGCGCCGCGCAATTGGCCGTCGGTGACCTCGTCGGTGGGGTCGGCACGCTTCGCGAAGCCAAGGCGCTGGCCGACCGCCTGCAAGGCAGCGTCGCCCCCGACGCGCTGACCGACGTGGACTGCCGCATCGCGGGCGCTCACAACCACGGGGCCATCTGCCCACGCGGCCCCATTCACAGCACGGACCGCGAATGACGCAGGGCCTCGGCGCGCGCCTCACAGACGGCGCCCGTGCGGGACTCTTTACCGCGGCCTCACTCGCTGTCTGGACCGCGGCCGACCGTCAGCTGCGCCGCTGGCAATACGGCGTGCCGTATTGGTTCGACTTGGCCAGCCTGACCAAGCCGCTGTCTACCGCGACCCTACTCTTGCAAGACATCGCCCGTGGCCGCGTTGCAACGCGAACGCCGCTAGGCCAGATCCTTGATGTGCCGCCTGCACTTGGTGCGTTGACGCTGGGTGAGCTTTTGATGCATCGCAGCGGCTTGCCGCCGTGGCGTGCCTGGGAGTCCGGCCTGACACCGGGGCCCACGACCGCGGCAGCGATCCGGCAACGGGTCTGGGCCGAGGTACCTGTGGATCCACGCGGCACGCTACGCTACGGCGACACGGCCTATTTGCTGCTCGGCGCAGCCTTGGACGCACTCGATGCGCGCCCAAGCTGGGAACGCTTTCTCGCCGACGTGGCGGGGCCACTCGGCCTCGCCGCCGATCTCGCTTGGACGCCGCTTGGGGCTGCGCAGCAAGGGATAGTCGCGCCAACGGGATTTTGCCGCTGGCGCGGGCGCGAGATCGTTGGCGAAGTTCATGATCCACGGGCGGCAGCCTGGGGGCCGGGTGCCGGCCACGCCGGCCTGTTCGGCACCGCCCCCGCCGTGGCCCGGCTGGGCGCCGCTTGGCTCGACGGCCTCGCGGGGTCCGGCATGCCTGGCCTGCCCGCCTCGGCGATCCGCTGGGCGAGCCGTGACGCAGACGGGCGCCCACCCGCTTGGGATCGTCCCGGACCGGGCCCCAGCCAGGCCGGCAACCACGTGGCTGCACGCGCGTTCGGCCATCTCGGTTTTACCGGCGCCTCGCTGTGGATCGATCCGGATCGCGGCACTGCCGTCGCTCTTTGCACCAATCGCGTCGCCAGCCGCAATGATCCGGCGGCCTTTCGTGCCTGGCGTCCGGCCCTGCACGACGCGATTTGGCGTGCGGTTGACGGTGGCGCCCCCCGTGCACTGGACGACGCCGCCGTCGACGCGTAGCATGAGACGGATGATGCTACCGTCTCGTACCCATGCCTTGGCCATTCTCGCATCGGTTGCAACCCTTCTGCCGCAGTATGCGGCCGCCGACAAGGGCGTCGGCATGGTCGCGCCGGCCAGCGTCACGCAGACCGGGGTCGTCGATACTGTGCGCAAATCGCTGACCTATGTGCGGCTCGCCAATCGGGCCGGCGCCCGCGCCGATGACTATGCGCTGGCCGAAAAAACCGTGCGCCGCAATGTCGAGCAAGGGCGTTTCGACATCAACGAATTGCCGCCCGGAGCCTCGGCGCTCGATGTTCCCGCGCTCGCCCGCATGACCCGCGACTATCTGGATACTGTCAAGTTGGAACGCGCCGCCGATCGCGCTGATTTCGACGCCCGCACCAAATCTCTCGACATCACGGCCGAAGACCTTGTGCGAGTCGCCGCCTCCGGCTTCCTCTACGCCCCCGTGCTGCGTCGCTTGGCGGTCGATCGCCGGGTGATGATGGTGCCGCAGGGCGGCCGTATGGTGCGGGTCGAGACATGGGTGGCCGAGGCGGTCGTTGAGGTGGTGTTTTGGCGGCTCAATTTCAATGACGGTACCGCGCAGGAAGCCTATCGCGTCGTGGCTGCGGGCAGCTCGAACGGTGGCTTCGGCGGGGGCGCAACCCGCAGCGACGCTGTACGCGGCGCACTGGCGGACATGGGTGAATCGCTGAAAGTCCAGGTGCGCAATTTGGCCGATTTCCGCCTGCAAGTGAACGTCGAACGCGCCGGCTGGAACGGCGCCTGGCTTCCGCTCACCGTGCGCGACGGCCTGATCCTCGACAGTCTGCTGCGGGCCGAGGAATTGACCACAGACGGCACCTCGCGCCGCGTCGCGTGGCTGGCCGTACGCGACGTCGGCGACGGCAAGACTGAATCACAGAGCTACGCGCAGGTTATTGGCGTGCGGGACGGCTGGTCGCTGACGGGCGGCGAAATGCTCTTCGAGGTCGCCCAACGCGGGATCGGCTTGCAGGTCAGCCCGCTTCACGCCGCGGTGGACGTCAGCGATCCTTCGGGCAACGCCGCAACAGCCGACCGGCTGTGGGGCGGCCGCCTGCTGGCCGCCAAGCGCTTGGCCGAGGCAACGGGCATCTCGGAGTTTTTTGCCGAGCTGGCCGTGGCCGGGGGACTTGCGGGCGACCTATTCGAGATCGGCGTCGCAATCGGCGTCGCCAAGCGCTTTTCGTTCCATCGCTTTTTCGTCGGGCTGGGTGTTCACGCCGGTCCACTGCGGGTGCAGGGCCCGGGCCCGCTGGGCAACGGCGGCGCCTGGTCGGTCGGGGTCGATGGCGAGCTGACGCTGTCGGCCTGGCTTAGCCCCAACTTCGCCCTTGAGGCCTGGGGCGGTGGCCGCGCCTACCTGCCCGTCGACGCCCTCTACGACAGTGACGACGTAATGATCAGCGATCCTGGGTTCCGCTACCGCCCAACAGGCTGGATCCTTGGCGCCGGGCCCGTTTTCCGCTTTTGACAGCTCGACACCGCGCGCACCGACGCGCTATTCTGAACCATGGATTTCCGCCGCCGGCGGGATTGAACGAAAGGCCAAAACGATGCGTAATGTCCGAATGATGAGCCTGCTGGCCGCTATGGTGGCCCTGTCAACACTGGCCGGCTGCGCCAAGGAGCCGATTCTACCGCGCAGTTTCCGTGCCGAGGTCGTCGCTACCGTCGATCCCGCCCGGGTTCGCATGCAAACCACCGGTGTCGGTAAGGAATTCGAGTGGGCTGTGCGCGACGCGCAAAAGGCCGGCATTGCCCGCGTCGTCCAGGACCTCGTGCAAAGCCAGGAAGAAAAAAGTCGCTTCGATGAGAAGGCGCAGAAGGCGCTCTACAAATTGACAGATCGCTTCATTGAAGGCTGGACGCTCAAGGACCGCCGCCGCCGCCCCGACGGCGACATCGAAGCAACCGGCGAGGTCGTCGTCAACCGGCGCCTGATCGAAGACCACTTGGTGGCCGCAGGGATTATTCTGGAGCGGCGCAAGCTGATGGCGGCCATTGAGCGGCCGACCATGGCGGTGCTGCCCGACACCGCCACGGCCAAGGCCGAATGGACGACATTTTCATCCAACCACGCCGCCAGCTACCTGACCCAGCGCAAGTACGACACGGTGGATTTGGGCACGCTCCGGCAGGTGGAAGCCGATACAGCGGCGCTGCGCAACCTTGAAGGCGTCACGCAGGACCCCAAGGCTCGCATCGCACTGCAGTCGGGCGCCGACATTTATCTCGAATACCAGGTGTCCCTCGACGGCGGCAAAGTCGGCAAAGATTCGACCGTCAAGGCCAGCGCCTCCGTCAAGGCCTTCGAGACGACGACGGCGCGGCAAATCGGCACGGCCACGGCGTTCTCAAAGGACTACGCCGCCACGGCCGGCGCCCGCGACAAGGCGATTGCCGAGGCGCTCGGTGACGCCATCGACCGCGTGCTGGCCAACATCGACGACTTCTGGAAAGACGACATGGCGCAGGGGCGTCAATATCTGGTCAGCATTCGCGGCGATTTCGGCGGCAAGGACCGCGACGCACGGCGCCTGCTGCACGGTATCGTCCGGGATACGGCAGCCGACTTCAAGGAAAACCTGGCCACCGACAAGACCTTGAACTACCGCGTCTGGTACAAGGGATCAAACAGTGACCTGTTGTTTGCCCTTCAGGACAAGGCCGCCGCGGCCCTCGAGGGCCGCGAGTTGCGTGAAGTCACGACCAACCGTAAGCTACTCGTCCTCGACCTACGCTGACCCTCTCACGAACGGTCAACGAGCAAGGGGCCAGCGGTAAGACCGCTGGCCCCTTGCTCGTTACGTATAGCCGTAAAAAGGCGGATCAGTCCGGATCGGGATCGATCGAGACCAGCACAGTGCCCGCTTCGACAATGGCGCCGACCGCGACATGGAC
>CAZUAB010000177.1:0-4861 GCA_964617795.1 uncultured bacterium | reverse complement strand
GGATCTGCGGCTGCGGGAATTGCCGCTGTTGCCGCTGCGCAATACGGTCATTTTCCCAGTTCTGACGGTTCCGCTAAGCGTCGGGCGGCCTCGCAGTGTCGCGGCCGTCGAGCAGGCGCTGGAGGGCGACAAGTTGCTTGTCGTCGTTGCCCAGCGTGACGCCGACGTGGATGATCCAGGTGCGGACGAGCTCTACCAAGTCGGCGTGCTGGCTCGTGTCGTCAAACTGATCAAGCTGGCCGATGGCAATCAATCGTTGGTGGTGCAGGGTCTGCGGCGTATTCGGGTCCGTGACGTCGTGCAGGAGCGCCCGCACCTCAAGGTGCGTGTCGAGGTGCTCGACGAAGCCGCGTTGTCGGATGTCGAGGTTGAGGCACTCATGCTCAACCTAAAGGGATTGGCCAAGCAGGTCATCGACCTGTCACCGACGATTCCCGACGAGGCCCACATCTTCATCGAAGGGATTGCCGATCCCTCGGTGCTGGCCGATATGATCGCGTCCAACCTGCGGCTCTCCACCGAGGAGAAGCAAGAGCTGCTCGAACAGCTCGACTTGGGGGACCGTTTGCGTCGTGTCATTGACCTGCTCCAGCGCGAGGTGCAGGTTCTTGACCTCAGCCAGAAGATCAAGACGGAAGTGCGCGGCGAAATCGATAAGAACCAGCGTGAATACTTTCTGCGCGAACAGCTTAAGGCGATTCGGCGCGAGCTGGGTGAAGATGAGGCCGCGGAAGCCGAAGTCGAGGATCTCAAAGAGACCATCGAGGGGCGCAATTTGCCCGAAGAGGCCAAGGCCGCCGCATTCAAAGAACTCAAGCGCTTGGAGCGGACGCCGCAGCAGAGCCCCGAGTGGGGCATCATTCGCACGTACCTCGACTGGATCGTCGACTTGCCGTGGTCCGATCGCACCGAGGACAATCTCGATTTGGCACACGCCAAGGAAGTGCTCGACGAGGATCACTATGACCTCGACAAGGTCAAAAAGCGCATCCTTGAGTATCTGGCCGTGCTCAAGCTCAAGCAGGACATGAAGGGGCCGATCCTCTGTCTCGTCGGCCCGCCCGGGGTCGGAAAAACCAGCTTGGGGCGCTCGGTTGCGCGTGCACTTGGCCGCAAGTTCGTCCGCATGAGCTTGGGCGGGGTGCGCGATGAAGCCGAGGTGCGCGGCCACCGCCGAACCTACATTGGCGCCCTGCCGGGGCGCGTCCTGCAGGGGATGAAAAAGGCCGCCACGATCAACCCGGTGTTTATTCTCGATGAGATCGATAAGGTGGGGACCGATTTTCGCGGCGACCCGTCGAGTGCGCTCCTTGAGGTGCTTGATCCCGAACAAAACCACAGCTTCAGCGATCACTACCTCGAGGTCAGCTACGATCTCAGCAAGGTGATGTTCATCGCTACGGCCAACCGCCTGGACACGATTCCACCGGCGCTGCTCGACCGCATGGAGGTCATTGAGCTGTCTGGGTATACGCAGGCCGAGAAACTCCAGATCGCGCGCAAATACATCGTGCCCGAAGAGATGGAGAATCACGGACTCAAGGCCAACCAGATCGAGATTTTGGATGAGGCATTGGAACTTGTCATTGACGGCTACACGCGTGAAGCCGGCGTACGCAATCTCAAGCGCGAGGTGGCCGGCCTGATGCGCGGATCCGCGCGTGAGATCCTCGAATCGGACGCTGCCCGGATTCGCGTCGATGCCGCGCGCGTCGAGAGCTATCTGGGGCCGCGCAAATTCTTTCAGGATTTGGCGGAGCAACTCGGTGCGCCAGGGGTCGCGATCGGGATGGCTTGGACACCGGTTGGTGGCGATATCCTGTTCATTGAGGCAACCAAGATGCCCGGCAAGGGCCACATGCAGCTTACGGGCAAGCTCGGTGACGTGATGAAGGAGTCGGCCCAACTGGCCCTTAGCTATATCCGCGCAAATGCTGAGGTGTTGGGGCTCGGTCCCAATGTGACGGCCGAGCAAGATTTCCATGTGCACGTACCTGAAGGGGCGATCCCGAAAGACGGCCCAAGTGCCGGGGTGACGATGCTGACGGCCTTGACCAGTTTGCTGACCGGACGGCGTGTGCGCAGCCAAGTCGCGATGACCGGCGAGATTACCCTGCGCGGCAACGTACTGTCGGTCGGTGGGATCAAGGAGAAGGTGATCGCCGCTTCGCGCGCCGGCATTCGCGAGGTTATCTTGCCGGCCCGTAACGAGAAGGACCTGATTGACGTGGCGCCCGAGATCCGCGAGAATCTCAAGTTCCACTTCGTAACAGACATGCAAAGCGTGCTTGACGTGGCGCTTGAGCCGGTCAAAGGAACCGGCAAGAGCACCGGCAAGAGCACCAGTGGCCGTAAACCCACCAGCAAAACTTCCCGCAAGCAAACCGCCGGCTCGGCGGCCAAGCCCTGACAGGAGAACTGCAATGCCCGTCTATGAATACCACTGTCACAAGTGCGACGAGGTCTTCCAGGTCAAGCAACGTATCTCTGATGACAAGCTGACCACGCACGAATCGTGTGGCGGCGAACTGGAACGGCTGATTTCGTCAACCAGCTTCGTGCTCAAGGGGGGCGGCTGGTATAAGACGGATTACGGGGCCCCGTCCGTGAGCAATTCGGGCGCGGATTCGGGTGCTGGTGCGGGAAGCGATTCGGGCGCCAAATCAGAGCCTACAGGCGGCGGCCATGGCTGCGGCGGCGCCTGCGGCTGCGGCTGAGCCACGAGGCCCTGCGACGGGTAAACCCCAGTCGTAGCTTACCCGCCCCCCTTGCGGATTGCAGCCAGCGTCTTGAGCAAGCGATCGGCCCCGTCTGGCGGTCCGACGCGCGGCGGCAGCGAAAAGCGTACGTATTCGGCGGCTTCGGTTTCATCTGCGCCCAAGGCCAGCGCGGCATCTGAGCTACGCACCGCGCCAGAGCTACAGGCGCTGCCCGTGCCGGCAGCAATGCCTTCGAGGTCGAGTCGCTGCACGAGGTCACTGCCGCGCCAACCGGGAAATCGAACGAGGAGTGTTTGCTCGAGGCGCGGCCCACCGTCATCCAGCGGTAAGGCCTCAGGCCAGGCCGCTGGCAGCCCTTCTTGCATACGATCCAGCCAAATCTTCCAGGCGGCGTTGCGCGTAGCCATTTCCTGTCGCGCCAACCGTGCGGCTTCTCCGGCGCCGGCAATGCCCGGTACGTTCTCGGTACCGGCGCGCCGACGCCGTTCCTGAGGGCCGCCTGTGATCAAGGCGTGCGCAATGAGGCCTGGTGGGGCTGCGAGTATGCCAATACCTTTGGGCCCCCCCAGTTTGTGGAAACTGACGGGCCAACCACCGATTTTCCAGTCCCCGAGAGTGGCCGCTTGACGGCCCGTCCACTGCACCCCATCCGCCAGCAGTGGCACGTCGAATTCGGCGGCGACGCCGGCCAGCGCCGGCAGCGGCTGCAGGCCGCCGGTTTCGTTATGTGCGGCGATCACCGCTGCGGCGACGACATCGGGTTGACGTAGCGCGTCGCGGAGGCCCTCGACGCTCAGGCGGCCCAGCTTGTCGGCGGGGACGACGTGGCGCCGGCATAGGCCAGCTTGTGTAAGTGCATCGAGTGTGCGACCAACGGTTGGGTGTTCGGCGGGCGAGGTCACGATGACGCCGGGGCGCCCGAGCCTTGTCGACCCCTGCGCGGCCAAACTGCGCAGCCACAGATTGATGCTCTCGCTGGCCCCGCTCGTGAAGGTCAGCCAGCGCTCAGAAACGCCGAGCAGCGCCGCAATCTCGTCGCGCGCGGCATCCACGACCCGACGCGCAGCCCGGCCTTCCGCATGGGGGCTCGAGGGATTGCCCCACGCATACTCCAGCGCGCTGCGTACGGCCTCGACGACCTCCGGCAGCGGCGGCGTGGTTGCATTGGCATCCAGATACAGGCGCGGTTGCGGCATGACCACAGAGTACGACGTGACGGTGCCGAAGGCCAACGGAGGCGCCGTTCCCCTTTGCCGTCTCGCACGATCGGCGCGCGTTTGCTAGACTTCAAGGTTAGGGTGGAAGGAGCCGCAGACATGTACGAGTCGCGCGGGCAATGGGCATCACGTTTCGGGTTCGTGTTGGCAGCTGCGGGCAGCGCGGTCGGACTCGGCAATATTTGGAAGTTTCCCTACATCACCGGTGTTCACGGAGGTGGTGCGTTTGTCTTCATCTACATCGGCTGTATTTTGGCGATTGGCATACCCATCTTGATCGCCGAGATTTCGCTCGGCAAATTGGCCCGGCGCGATCCCGTAGGAGCCATGCGCATGCTTGCCGGGCGCCGCTCGCCGTGGCAGATGGTCGGTTGGATGGGCATTGTCGCTGCGTTCACGATTCTCTCATTTTACAGCGTGGTCGCCGGTTGGGCGCTTGATTTTACAGTGCAGTCGTTGCTCGGAAACATCGGGCCAGGTGCGGATCCCAAGCTGGTCGGAGGTCTCTTTGCGGCGCTGTCTGCGTCGCCGATGCAGCAGATCGCTTGGCACCTTCTGTTCATGACTTTGGTTGTGGCCATTGTGGCCGCCGGAGTCCAAGGCGGGCTGGAGCGCGCGGGCAATCTGATGATGCCGACACTGTTTTTGATTCTTGTGGCCCTTTTGATTCAGTCGCTGCTGTTGCCGAGTTTTGGTGACGGGTGGCGTTTCATGTTCGAGTTTCGCACCGACAGCCTGACGCGAGCCGGCGTCCTCGAAGCACTGGGTCACTCGTTTTTTACGCTTTCGCTGGGGATGGGCGTGATGATGACCTACGGCTCTTATTTGCAGCCGGGCCAGGGCGTGGTCCGGCCGGCATTCATGATCGCCGGCCTCGATACGTTGATTGCGCTAATGGCAGGGCTGGTGATCTTTCCCGTCGTA
>CAZUAB010000176.1:0-4891 GCA_964617795.1 uncultured bacterium | reverse complement strand
AGGTTGGCCTTGGGCACCTTGACGTCGGTGAAGAACAGCTCCGACGTATCTTGGGCCTTCATGCCCATCTTGTCGAGGTTGCGGCCACGCTCGAAGCCCGCCATGTCCTTCTCGACCACGAGCAGGCTGATACCGGTGTGCGGCGGATTGGCCTGCGGGTCGGTCTTGGCGACGACGATCACGAGATCGCAGAGCTGCCCGTTGGAGATGAAGGTCTTCTGGCCGTTGAGCAGATAGTGGTCGCCCTGGTCGATGGCCGTGGCCTGCACGCCGGCAAGGTCCGAGCCGGTGCCGGGCTCGGTCATGGCGATGGCGGTGATGATTTCGCCGGATACACAGCCGGGCAACCAGCGCTTCTTCTGCTCGTCATTGGCAAAGGCCTCGATGTATGGCACTACCACATCGGAGTGCAGGGATGCCGCGAAGCCCGAACAGCCGACGCGCGCAAACTCCTCCATGACAACTACGCTGTAGAGGAAATCAGCCCCGGCGCCGCCGTACTCCTCGGGCACGCTGGGGCAAAGCAGGCCCGCCGCGCCGGCCTTCAGCCAGACCTCGCGCGGGACAACTTTGTCCTTTTCCCACTGCTCCTGATGCGGCACAATCTCGGCCTCACAAAACTTGCGGACCTGCTCGCGGAAAATGCGATGCTCTTCCTTAAACATGGGGCGATCGAGCACGGCGGAACCTCCATCGGAAAATGAATGACGGCTCAGTCAATGACCGAACCGTCCCCATCATACCGCGCCCCCAAGGGAGGGTCAAGCCGCTGGCAGCGCTGCGCCAGCCCCAATTCCGGTCGGCCAATTGCAACACTGCGGAGGCGCGGTGTCCGGCACCGTTCCTGTTGTAATTGCAACACTGCGGAGCGCGGTGTCCGGCACCGTTCCGCCCCCGTTTGTTGTATTTGCAAATTCCTTAGATCGTCTGCACCAGCAAGCCGTCCCGCAGTTTCGGTTCAAACCACGTACTCTTGGGCGGCATCACCTCGCCGGCGTCCGCGACGGCCATGACTTCCTCAAGGGAAGTCGGGAACATGCTGAAGGCAACGCTACCAGGCACCTCGCCGACACGGCGCTCGAGTGCGCCAAGCCCACGAATACCGCCGACGAAGTCGATGCGGGCGTCGCGACGCGGATCGGCGATGCCGAGAACCGGACCCAGCAGGTTGTCCTGAAGCACGCTAACGTCAAGGCTGCGCACCGGGTCGCCTGCCGGCACCAGCGCCGGCTTCACATTCAGGCGGTACCAGCGGCCGCCCAAAAACATGCCGAACTCGCCGCGCCGGGTTGGCCGCAGTGCGCCGTCCGCCGGAGAGACATCGAAGGCACGGCCAATTTCAGCCAAGAAGGCCTCGGGGGTGCGCCCCGCGAGGTCACGGACGAAGCGGTTGTAATCGAAAATGCGTAGCTCATCGTGCGGAAAGCAGACGGCATAGCCAAAGTTGAAGGGCTCGTCGCCCGTGTAGCCGGGGTTGCGCTCGCGGCGCAGGTCGGCGACGCGGCCGGCGGCGGCGCAGCGATGATGGCCGTCGGCGATATAGAGTGCGCCGGCCCGCTCGACCCCCGCGACGAGGGCCGCGATTTCCGCATCGTCGCCGACCGGCCACAGCTCGTGGCGAATCCCGTCGTCGGTGGTGATGTCGATGACCGGCGGCTGCGCCTCGATCGCCCGCAGATGCGCCTTGAGATCGGCATCGGCGCGGAAGGCCAAAAAGACCGGCCCGCTGTTGGCCGAGGTCGTATCGACGTGGCGCGTGCGGTCGTCTTCCTTGTCGGGGCGCGTGAACTCGTGGCGCTTGATGCGCCCTTCGCGGTAGGCGTCGACCGAGAACGCGGCGGCGATGCCGGTCTGACGGCGGCCTTCCATGGTCAAGCGGTACAAGTAGAGGTGCGGCGTGGCCTCGCGCAGCAAGAGGCCACGCTTTTCGAGGTCGGCCAATGCCTTGGCCGCCTGGGCGTAGACCACATCGGCGTGGACATCGGTGCCCTGGGGCAGGTCGATTTCCGGCCGCGATACATGCAGAAACGAATCGGGGTTGCCGGCGGCCATGCGGGCGGCCTCTTCGCTATTCATCACATCGTAGGGCGGAGCCGAGACGCGGGCGGCGGCGTCGGCCCGCACACGCAGGCCGGCGAAGGGACGAATCAAAGTCACGCGGGAGGGTCCTTCCGGAGCGTGGGAGGTGGCGGCGATCCATTGCTTTACCATGGCAATGCTCAGGCGATCATGGTGCGCCTGCCGGCGCACGGTGTCAAACGAATCACCGAACAGGGCGACCGAGGTGGGCTACCCCACGCCTGCACGGTAGAATGTATGACCATGACCTTGTTTTGCCCCAAACTCGCCCCGGACCCGTCGCGATGAGTACCGTCAGTCTGGCCGGGAAGCTCGAAGATCTGGGTCTGAGCGACATTCTGCAAATCCTCGCACTCAGTCGCAAGAGCGGTGTCCTGCGCCTGCGCAGCGGCGATGTGGGCCTCGATCTGTTTGTACGCAGCGGCAACGTGGCGGCGGCAAGGCCTGCGCCCTCGATCGCCACGCTGCACCGTTTTTTTGCCGAAAAGCGTCTGCTTGACGAACGTCGCGACGCCGCCTTCGTGCACGTACTGCGCAATAAGGCGTTCCGCGTCGAGCCGTGGAGCGAATTCTGGGCCGCCGTCTTTGATTTGCCGGTCGAAACCATGCGCGCTTGGGCCGAACGCTACCTGGTCTGGCTCGTCGCGATGGGCACTGCCTGGGCCCACGGCGAATTTTCGTTTGAACTCGACAGTGCTGGCGACGCCCTGCGCAAAATCACGCAGGTGCCCGTTTTCCCTTACGTGCCGGACGGCCTGAGCGCCCAGTATCTGGCCATGGAAAGCGCACGTATTAGTGATGAATCGGCCGGGTTTGCTGGCGACATAGAACCGGGCGCCGACGAGCAGACAATCACTGGCGCCCTGCCCGACGCGGCCATACCGGCACTGGCCGAACGTCTACTGATTGTCGAAGACACGGCCGACGTCGCCGATCGTGTGGCGCAGGCGCTGCGGGCGCGTGGCTTTCCGCATGTCGCGGTTGCGTACTCGGTACAGGGTGCGGTCGATGCGCTCGAACAGGCCGAAGGAACCGACTGGATCGTCGTCAGCGACCTCGTGATGCCCAAGCGCGATCGCTCCGGCGTACTCGGTGGTCTCGAGGTGTCACAACTGCTGAGCGGCCATCCACGCGTCGCAGAGGTGTACCTGTGCAGCGACCTCGTGTCACCCGAGATCCGCGAGCAGGCCGCGGCCGCCGGCGCACGCGGTTTCATCACCCGGCCCGGGCGCAAGCAGTGGAAAACCGATGCCGTCGAGGCGCTGCGCCGTTTTGTCGAGGGTATTGCCACATCAATCGGCCCGGCGCCCGACAGGCCCGTCGCGGTTCCGGTCGCACCACCGGCAGCCCCGGCCACCGCTCCGGCGGTGCAGGCCGATGTCGATGCCGATGACCCCTTGGCGGCCATGCTCGGCGAGGGCGACTTCGCGATCCCGGAACCCCGCACGGCGCACGGCATGGAGCTGCTGCGGCAGATGGTCGAAGAGCTGGTCAACCCCAACGCCGAAGGCGAGGTGACGCTGCTCGTGCTGCGCTATGCCGCCGACCTCTTTC
This sequence comes from uncultured bacterium, assembly GCA_964617795.1. Classification (GTDB taxonomy): domain Bacteria; phylum J088; class J088; order J088; family J088; genus CAZUAB01. Next base: position 1,258 of record CAZUAB010000176.1, on the reverse strand, counting down.
AGCGGGCCGTGCTCCTGGCCGTCACCGACGACGCCTTCATCGCGCTTGGCGAAGTCGGCCTCGATCCGGATGCGGCGCTGCAGGTACGCGGCGCCCGCTTTGCGCGCGGTACCGGCGATGTCCTCGACGAGGTTGCGGCGCGAGGGCGCCCTTGGGTGGGGCGGCCCGGTGACGGACCGTCACTAAGGGCATTGACGGCGCGAATGGGTGGCCCCAAGCCGCAAGAAATCTTCGTTGGGCCCGTGTTGGCAGGCGGCCGTATCGTTGCTATGCTGTACGCCGATCAGGTACCGACTACGTTGCCGATCCGCGACGTGGAAACGCTGGAAATCTTTCTCGGACAGGCCGGTATGGCCATCGAGCGAGCCTACCTGCGGCGGCAATTGCGGGAACTCGACCGGCGAAAGGACTCGTGACATCGAACGGCGTTGCATCCTCGTAGTCGACGATTCCGACGCCATGCGGTCCATGATCGCGGCGGCGGTTCGCGCCGTGGTGCCGGATGTTGACGTTGTCGAGTGCGACTCGGGCCTTAGCGCCCTGCGCCAGATCCCGCAGCTCAAACTCGACCTCGTACTGACCGATATCCACATGCCCGACTTGAACGGCCTTGAACTGATCCAGTTCCTCCGCTCGAACAAAGACACCGAGAAGGTACCGCTCGTCATCGTCTCCTCTGAAGGCAGCCCGCGCGACCGCCAGAAGGGGCTTGCCCTCGGTGCCGACGAATACGTGGTCAAGCCTTTTACGACCGAGCGCCTGCAAGAGGTCGTCCGGCGCCTCCTCGGAGGCTGACGCATGGAAGATCAGAGCTCCCGCGCCATTCAGGATTTCGTTTCCGAGGGCGAGGAAATCCTTGAGCAGATGGTGCAAGACCTGGCCTCGGTAGAAGACGCCGTCTTCGGTAGTAGCGCGGCTGATCCTGACGTCGTCAACCGACTGTTTCGTGGCGCGCATTCGGTCAAGGGCGTCGCCGGGATGTTCGGCTTCGTCAACCTGAGCCGCATCGCCCACCGCCTCGAAGACCTGCTCGACCAATTGCGGCTCGGCCGGGTCGCACTGGCCGAAGCCGCCCACGGGCTGATCGGCGAAGGCATTGCCGGCTTGCGTGACGGGCTGTCGCGTATCGCCGACACGGGCCAGGACCCGAATGAAGATTTGGTCCTGCCGTATGAAGCCCGTATCGAGCGCTTCCTCAAGGGCCAAACCGGCCCCGCGGGCGATGACCCGCTGGCGACGCTCGAGTTGGACGCGGCGC
>CAZUAB010000175.1:0-4956 GCA_964617795.1 uncultured bacterium | reverse complement strand
CTTCGGGCCGCGCGAGGCCCGCTGCATCGAGCTCGGCCAGTGCGTCGGTGATGGACGCACCGTCCCGGTAGATCGGGGTTTGCCCTGCCGCCAGGTCCGCCAAAAAACAGCCGAAGGACCAGCGCAACGCATCATACTGGAAAACGACATTGTGTCCGTTGGGCTCATGCGGCAGATCGGGTTGCCACTGGGTCTGCGCGGCCGTGACTTGCGAGCCGTCTGCGGAAAGGAGATTGCCTGCAAGCGGCAGCGAGGTCGGCTGCAGATCCGTCAACGCACCAAGCAGCTCAAGCGTCCCCGGCACCCGTTCGGGACCGGCCAATGGTGCGCCATAGGCAAGTGCCATGGCACGCTGTGTGCGGTCGCTGAAGTAGACGTCCTCGCGGCCGAACATCAGGAAAAGATGCTTGGCCTGCACGCCGGGCAGGGGATCGGTTGCGACGTGCGAAGCGAAGGCAATCGGGTCCACCTTTTCAACGAACTGCTGAAAAAGACCCATCAGTGGATGAACCGGTCCCCATGTCTCGCGGCCGGGGATGCCAAACAGCGCCCCCAAGATCTCACGGGCGCCGGGGATCAGGTCGGTGGTGAAGATGAAATAGCTCCAATACCCGCCGGAACCGGTCGGAATATCGGCGAGCGTGTCGCTGGTAATCGCCGCGTACATGTTGGCGTACATGGCCCCCATCGAATGGCCCATCGTCGCATGCCGATTGGTGTTGAAGTGAAACGCGCCGCCGGGGGCCGTGCTGTCGGGGCAAAGCGCGGTCGGCAGCGTCACCTCGGCCAGCCAGCGCCGTTTGAGGGTAAGCTCGATCATGCCCTGCCGGAAGCTATCGCGCACCGAGCCCAGATTGGCAAGCTGGATATAGTCAAAGTCGCCGACATCCGGCACGCGATCCGGGGAAATCGGCATCGCATGGCTGCCGGCGGCAAGTCCGCGCACCGCCGCAAGGTAGGCCGGCCCCCGCCAGGGTGTCCCCTCCGGGTATGTCGCTGTCTTGGGCCCGCGATCGATAAGCTGCGTAGCCACACCCCCGGAGCCGTGCACATACTCGAGATAGGGAAAACCGGCCGCGGGCATGGTCACACCGCGCGGCAGCGTCAGCACCACCGGCACATCTTCATCACGCTGTTTGACGGGCAGGCCGTCGGCAGCGAACGTGAAAACGCCGCCGCCGTCGCCATACGGGGCAACACCGTTCTGGTACTGCGGGAAGCGCAGCATACCGCGCACGAGGCAGAATGCATCGTCGAGGTGGACCTGCTCAAAAGGGACGACCAGGGTAGGCGTCGTGGTCGCCGCCACCGCCTCGACAAGCCCTTTGAGCTCAGCGGCCGGGTTGCCGGTCGGAAACACGGTTGCCGCCGCAATGGCCCCGGCGGCCGGTGCATCGGCGGCGCCGGCCAGCCACGCGGCAAGCGGCGCATACGACTCGGCGAGTGCAGCATCGCCGCGCCCCGCGAGTGCGGCCGCAAGTGCTGGCGCCTGACCGAGTGGGTATCCGCGCGCGTCACCGACATCACGCAGTACGATGGCCGCCCAATCGGCGCTGCCGTCAAGCGTGAGCCCGGGCCACGGCACGAGTGCAAGCAGGTTGGCTGGGGCGTAGGCGCCGGCCGTGGGATACCACGCGGCCAGCGCCGGGATACGCCTACCGTAGCCGGGATGCGCAGGCGAGACATTGACGAACCAGGCCGATGGCGCATCCGGCGGCGGCGCATCTTCGTCGGTTGGCAGTGCGGTGGCATCGATGGCGCCATCAAAGGCAAACGAGACGACCGGAGTTCGCGAAAAGCCGTCGCGCTCCTCGGCCGCCAGGCGCACAATCTCGTCGACATGCGCGCGCGACTCGGGGTTCGGAAAGCCGCCGAGGTCGATCCGGCGTGCTTCGGCGTCAAAACGCAGGCTGTTCGGATAAGGCATCGCAAAAAAACCAGCGGCCGCCGGATCGAGGCGCATGGTCACGCGATCGCCGAGCAGGTCGGGCAGCACCGCAACATCGTCGCAGGCCGGCAAAAGCGCCAGCAGCAACGGTGCGAAAGCAAGGAGAAGGTGGCGCATGGGTGAAGCCTCCGGGCAGTTCGGTACCGTCTAGGGAGCCGGCGGACCGAACTTGCCCAGATCGACGAGGGAGAGGACGTAATAGGTAAACGGGATCGTAAACAGCACGGCGTCGATGCGATCGAGAAACCCACCGTGGCCGGGCAAGATGGCGCCGGAATCCTTAACATCGGCATCGCGCTTGAGCAGGCTCTCGACGAGGTCGCCAGCAAAGCCGACGAGCGCCAGCGCAAACCCGAGCGCCGCCAAAAGCCACCAGTCGAACGGTACCGTGTCGCCCCAGATTTCCCAGATTATGCGCAGCAGCGGCCCCGAGGCGGCGGCCGCAACGACGGCCCCCCCTAGCCCCTCCCAACTTTTTTTGGGACTGATCGACGGCGCAACTTTGTGGCGGCCGAATTTGCGGCCGACAAAATACCCGCCCGTATCGGCCGAAAAGGTGGCAACCAGCACAAACAGAACAGCAAAAATACCCAAGGTCGGGCGCTCGGTGCCGCCAATTTCACGCAGGTAAATGCCGTGGCTGATCAGCCAACCGACATACAGTACACCAGCGAGCGAGACGCTGACGTTGGGAATGGCCTTGCCCAGCGTCGGCTTGGAGAGCTGGGCAACAAGGATGCCGAGGATGCCCGCCGTCAGAATGCCGGCGGCCAGCTCAAGCCCGGCGATGTAGGCAACGACGATGAGTACCGTAGTGACCGCCAGGGCAATGCCGCGGTGCGGATGATAGCCGCGAGCGCGCATGATGTCGAAGAACTCCATCTCGCTGATCAGCGCGACGGCGAGCACAGTGCCCGCCCAATACCAGCCGCCCGCGATGAGCGCGGCGATTGCCAAAGGGCCAACGACGAAGGCGGTGGCGAATCGAGTTGCAGTCTCAGACAAGCGTGTCCTCCCAGTCGAGCCCCATCCATCGTCCCACGGACGGGCGGCGCGTGCCAGCGTCCGCCAAGAGCGCAGTGGCAGTCTCTGGCCACGGCCTCGCCAGCGGTTCGGCGAGCGGATACGGCGGCAGCACAACAGCGGTACTCGGGGATCCGGGCAGTGCGCTGGGCAAACACGCCCACATGGCCGCCACGGCATCCGCCGCCGAATGGGCCTCCGCACCGAGACCAACAACCACGAAGCCGGCGGCTGGCAACTCACCCGGCGGTAACCAGAGCAGCTCGCCGCGCCGGCCGCTGCGAAAACCCGACTCGATGGCCTCGCCAAGTGGGTGCCCCATCAGCCAGTCGAGTCGGCCGATCGCCGCCGGCAACGGCAGACCGACGGCGCCGAGCAGCGCGACGATGAACGGCCGGTCGACCGCCATCCGATCAGCCAGCGACATCGACGCCGGCACCGCCCTGCTGCTCTTTCCAAATGCGGTCGAGAATGCCGTTGATAAAGCGCGGTGATTCCTCACTGCCAAAGGCCTTGGCTTCCTCGATCCATTCGTTGAGAATTACCTTCGGCGGAACTTCGCCGATCAGCAGCTCGGCCATGCCGAGCCTCAAAATATTGCGGTCCTCGGCATGCAGACGTGCCAGCTTCCAGCGCGGGTGGGCTCGGTCAAGCCGCTCATCGATCTGTGGGCGATCGGCCAACACCCGCGCCAACAGGCGCACCGCAAAATCTAGGCCATCGTCATCGAGCGGCGGTTCCTGACGCGTCAAAAAAGTGCGGGCCACCTGCAGATCCCACTCCTGCCGCGCGTCGAGCATGAACAGCGCCTGAAAGGCCAAGCGCCGGGCGCGCCGCCGCGGGTTGCTCATTCCAGTCCCGCCAGCGTTTGCAGCGTCTCGATGAGTGCCTGCGCAGCCTCGGCGCCCTTGTGACCATGGCGCCCACCGATGCGGTCAAGCGCCTGTTGTTCGGTGTCGCAGGCCAGCACGCCCATCGTCACCGGTATGGCCGCAGCGAGCGATACACGCAGGAGCCCATCGTGGACGACTCGGTTGACGTAGTCGAAGTGCGCGGTTTCGCCGCGGATAACCGCACCCAGCGCGACGATGCCGGCGAATCGACCGGACTGTGCAGCCTTTTGCACCACAATCGGCAGTTCGATAGCGCCGGGCACGCGGAGAACGGTCACGTCGCCGCGCGCAACGCCGGTCGCAATCAGTGCCGCCGTAGCCCCCTCGATAAGGGGGTCCACAATGTGCGCATTGAACCGGCTGGCGACGACCGCGATCCGCAGTCCACGGCCGTCAAGCTGAACGTGCGCACCACGCTCAATGCCCATGGGGATCTCCGATGTCCTGATCAAGCAGATGCCCCAAGCGCTCACGCTTGGCCGCCATGTATGCAGCATTGCGCGGATTGAGCGGTACCTGCAACGGTTCACGACCGACCATTTCGAGGCCGAATCCTTCGAGACCAACGATTTTGCGCGGATTGTTGGTGAGCAATCGGAACTTGCCCACGCCGATATCTTTGAGCATCTGTGCGCCCAAACCGTAGGTGCGCAGATCGGGGGGAAAGCCGAGCTTCTGATTGGCTTCGACCGTGTCGAAGCCCTGGTCCTGCAAAGCGTAGGCCTTAATCTTGTTCATTAGGCCGATGCCGCGGCCTTCTTGTCGCAGATAAATGAGCACACCTTTGCCCTCTGCTTCGATACGGCGTAGGGCCTCGGCCAGTTGGTTGCCGCAGTCACAGCGCAGGCTACCGAATACGTCACCGGTCAGACACTCGCTGTGAACGCGAACGAGTGTCGGTTCCGCCGGTATCGGCTCACCCAAGACCAACGCGACGTGTTCACTGCGGTCAAGCACACTACGGTAGCCAATCAAGCGAAACTCACCCTCGCCGTGCCGTGTCGGCAGACGTGACTCGGCGACGTTTTCGACAAGTGTCTCCTGGCTGAGCCGCCAGCGGATGAGGTCGGCGATCGACGCCACCTTCAAACC
>CAZUAB010000174.1:0-4998 GCA_964617795.1 uncultured bacterium | reverse complement strand
CCACCGCCGATGATGCTCGGCTGGAACCGCTTTTGGCCCGCCTCAAGGAACTCGAACACACCGGCTATCAGTACGAAGGCGCCGAGGCCAGCTTTGAGTTGGTCGTGCGGCGGGCGTTCGGCGCCACACCGCGCGGCTTCCAACTGCTCGGCTACCGTGTGGTCGATGAGCGTGGCGGCGAGGACGCAGCGCCGGTCACCGAGGCTACCGTTCGCCTTGAGGTCGGTGGACAGATCGAACATACCGTCGCCACGGGCAACGGGCCGGTCAACGCGCTCGATACGGCACTGCGCAAGGCATTGACGCGGTTCTATCCCGAGTTGCGCGATATGCAACTGCTCGATTACAAGGTGCGTGTCTTGTCAGCGCAGGCCGGTACCGACGCGACCGTGCGGGTACTGGTCGAAAGCGGCAGCGGCGGCGAACGATGGGGCACCGTCGGCGTGGGGACCAACGTCATCGACGCCAGCTGGGAAGCCCTGCGTGATGCGCTCGATTATCGCCTACTCAAGGTGCAGGTGGCCCGTGCGGCCAAACCCGACGTGGCCTGAATTCCTTGGCGCCGCTCTGGCGCTGGGGCTCGTGGTCGTACCGATCCGCACCGGGGCCGGGCGCGACGGTGTTCCGACGGTGGACATCCTTCCCCTCCGGATTGGCGATGCGACCACAGCGGCGCCGGCGGCGCCGCGCTGGCAGCGCTTGGACGTGCAGGCTGCCGCACCAATTGCCGCGGCACGTGCGGTATTTTGGGGCCTACCCGTTGACCTCAACGAGGCCGATTCGGCGACCTTGCGCACTGTGCCCGGTGTTGGTGCGACGATCGCGGCGGCGCTGGTCGCGGCCCGTGAAGCCGCGGGAGGCTTTCGTTCGTGGCGCGATGTCGATGCCGTACGAGGCATTGGCCCGGCCCTTCTTGGTCGCCTGCAATCCTCGTTCACCTTGAGCGGAAGGCCCCGATGAAATCGCTCTTTGCCCTCTGCGTCGCCCTGCTATTGCCGTCTGCCGCCGCCGCGCTGCCACCGGCGCTCGATGGCCTGCCCGGCCCTGACCTGCTGGTCTCACCGCACGATCCGCTGCGGCGCCCGGCCGCGTGGTTTGGGCCACCGTCCGCGCAGGGTGAGCTTCGTGTTCTGGTTCTGCTCATCCAGCCGAGCGACGTCGCACCGTCCAGCGATCGCAGTGTGGACGTCGAGTATTTCCGCGACATGGTTTTCGGCGACGATGCAACAGGCGAGGGGGCCTATCCGCACGAAAGCATTGCGGCCTGGCTGGCGCGTGAGAGTTTCGGCGCCTTTCGCATCACTGGCGAGGTGGTCGGTTGGATTCCCGCGGCCCAGACCCGCGAATACTACGCCACCAAGTCGCAGAATGGCTTCAATGGTGAGCATGGGTTGGGGGCGATCCGCAGCCTTGCCTCATCGCTGACGATTCGCTACGGCGGTTCATCGGCGCTCGTCGCCGAAGCACTGCGCTACGCCGAGACCACAGCCGCCGTCGACCTCGATACATACGACGGCGATGGCGACGGCACGGTCGATGCGGTGATCGTCGCGGTGGCCGGCCAAAACGGCGAGAACTCCAGTGAGATCCTTGACCTCTGGAGTCACCAGTTCGAGGGCGACTTTGACCTCCTGTCCGGATCGCGGCGGGCGCGCTATATCGTCGTCTCCGAGCGTTTCGCCTGGCCCAGCCGCGGGCGCAATTTCCCCAGCGGTATCGGTGTCTGGCTGCACGAGTTCGGCCATATCCTCGGGCTTCCTGATCTCTACACCGGCGATGGCAACGGTGTCGGCGTCGGACATTTCAGCCCGATGGGCTACGGGCTGTATCGCCAAGACGGTGAACTCGACGACCCGACTTGGGGTCCGGATGTGCTGCCAATGGGCGCCGACCCTTGGATGCTCGTCGATTTGGCGTGGGTCGAGCCGCGGCAGGTCACGGACAACGACTGCGCCATCGAGCTGACACCGCTCGACCGCAGTCCAGACATCCTCGAAATCCCACTGAACGATGGCGATGCCAGCGAACGCTACCTGGTCGCCTGGACCCGCAACACCGGCAGCCGGCGCACACTCGGCACGAGCGGCCTTCTGGTGATGCACGTCGACGACAACCTAGAGGCGCCGATCGTTTCGGGGAAATGCATCCCCAAACCGGGCTCGGCCAGTTGCGCGGACAGTCACTACTGGCTCAGCGTCGAGCAGGCCGATGGGCGTTTCGACCTTGAAAACGGCTTCGCCGCGGCCGACCCCAATGATCTCTGGACACTCGGCGTCGGCTTCGGGCCCGATGCCGATCCCACAAGTTGCTCCTGGGACGCACGCGATTGCCGCACCCGAGTGGGGCTGCGGCGCTTGGCCGCCGATGCGGCGACTGTACGTGTGGTGCGGCAACCAGATGCCCTGCCACCGGCACCGCAATTTTCCGGCGAGCCGCCGTACGAGGCGCGCCTCGGCAAGCCTTGGCGATTTCAGCCGACCTTGGTCGCTGCATCGCCGGAACTGGCGTGGAGTCTTGTGGCCTATCCGCAGGGCATGACCGTCGATGCGGCGACCGGCCTCCTTTCTTGGACTCCCGCGGCCATCGGTATCTATGATATCCGCTTGTTTGTCGAAAACTGCAGCGGTGATGACACGCTCAGCTTTTCGGTCGCCGTGCTGCCCGCAGTCGACGATGATGCGGCAGGTTGCGCCTGCCACGTCGGTGGCGGTGCGCCCCTTGCCGGGCTGCCGACGGCGCTGCTGGCGGTGCTGATGGTGGGGCTTGGGATGCGCGGCTTGCGCCGCCGGTCACGTTCGCTGCGGTAGCCTTACCGTAACGGGCAAAAAGGCCGGGGTCGCCTTAGAACTGGCCTTCGCCGCAGCTTACGGGTGCCGGCTTGGGTGTCGTTTGTTCGTCCGTTGCCACGTATGCGCAATCGCTGCCGTCGTTGTCGATATCCGCACGGGCACTCGCGCTGATGTCCGCAGCCCCTGATGTCGATGCGACAAGACCCGCGCCACCGACCGCGGTCGGGTAGCCGTCGGCATCCACCGCCAGCGCGGCGTCGGCACCGCCCGGAGTCCATGCCGCGGCGCCAAAAGCAGCGCCGCCGTCGGCGACTACGGTGTACTGAAAGTACGTGCGCCCGCTGGGTTGGATGCCCAACTGGCAATGGCCATCTTCTTTGATGCCGGGAGCGCAGATGTCCCAGGACGCCTTGTTGCCGATCGCCGCGTGGCCGGGCGGCTGCGGTGAAAACTCACCGTAGGAGCCCCATAGCGCCGAGAAGGCCTCCTGGCCGTCGCGGATCAGGCCGAACATGCGCGGCGCCTCGCCGTGTTTGGCGCGATACTGGAATTTTTGAAACTGCGGGATCGCAATGGCGGCCAAGATTCCGATGATCACGACAACGATCATCAACTCAACCAGCGTGAAGCCATATTCGCGTCGCAAGATTGTACGATTGGTCTTCTGACTTCGCATCCTCTACCCTCCTCCGAAGAGAGACCCACCCAGCGTGCGGAGAACCACCCATTGCGGGACCACCGGTCGACACCGGTCGAAAAAAAAGCCCCCGCAAATATGAGATCGCAGGGGCTTGTCAAGCTACAAAAAGAGGCCGGTGCGGCGCCCCGCAGGGCGCCGCACCGGCTGCAAATCAGAACTGGCCTTCACCGCAGGTCACGGGGAACGGCTTGGTATCCTTGTTCTCGTCCGTCGCGACGTACAGGCAAAGGGCGCCGTCGTTGTCGAGGTCACCCTCGGCACCGATTGTGACGTCGATTGCACCGGCGGTCGTCTGAACCGTGCCGACCGCGCCGTCGGCAGCGATGGCCGACGGGTAGCCTTCAGCATCGGCGCCGAGGTCGGCCTCAGCCGTGGCGACCGGCATCGCAGGGGCGGTAAACGTGTCGCCCACACCAACCGCGTACTGGAAGTACGTGCGGCCTTGCGGGGTAAAACCGACCATGCAGTGGCCGTCTTCTTTCCCCGCGGCGACGCCGCAGGCAGCCCAAGAGGCTTTCTGCCCAGCGGCCGGAGCCACAGCGGGCTGCGGGCCGAACTCACCGTAATGGCCCCACTTCGCGGACCACGACTCGTTGGCGCCGTGAATGCCGCCAATGATCTGGCCGGCTTCACCCGACTTCGAGCGGAGTTGGAACTTCTGGAACTGAGGAATGGCGATAGCCGCCAAGATGCCGATGATCACAACAACGATCATCAGCTCGACGAGGGTAAAACCCTCTTCACGCCGAATAGCCTTCATCTGGAGTCTCCTTCATGACAGGCCGTTTGCATTCTAGTCGCCTCGGGACCACCCCGGGACGACCTGCCTCCTTGCAAGCAAACGGCGTGCCAGCTCGGCAGCGGCGGCGCTTGCTGCACGCCCACGCCCGCCGCACGGGCGGTTGCACCGATTGCACGCGCCTTTTTTCCTCCTGCCGCTGGGCGTCAGGCGGGTGACAAAATCCGTCAGTGCGGTGGAGCGTCGGCCTTGCGGGCAGCCGTCGAGGCGCGGAGTAGCGCGGCGCCTCGTCACGGGAGTCTGCGCCAAGTTGCGCAGCGCGCTGTTCCATGGCACAATCATCATTCTGACGCCGCGACACGGTCCACAGCGACCGGCGCGTCGCCCCGAGGCGGGGCACGTGAGTGGAGGGCGTCGGGCCGGTTTGACAGCCGGTGGCCAAGTGAGTTAGGCTAAACAACTGTCGTCGCGATTCAGATCGCAGCGGCAATTGCTCTTTGAAAATGGAATAGCGACAGCACAGGGAACACATGCAGGGTCCCCAGTCTGGTCAACTTGCGTCACCTTCAGGTGACGTCGACCTTTCAACTGGAGAGTTTGATCCTGGCTCAGAGCGAACGCTGGCGGCGTGCCTAACACATGCAAGTCGAACGTGAAAGTCTTCGGATGAGTAAAGTGGCGTACGGGTGAGTAATACATAGGTAATCTACCCGGGAGCTTGGAATTACCTGCCGAAAGGCGGGCTAATACCAGATAGATCGAGTTACTCG
>CAZUAB010000173.1:0-5017 GCA_964617795.1 uncultured bacterium | reverse complement strand
CAGGCGAACGGCGCAGGTGTGGCAGCGCCACATCGAGCCGGGCGCCAAGCTCCCGGCGCCGCAGCCCGCCCGTTTCACCGCCCCGTCAGAGGACTTGGAGGTCTCGCGCCCCCCACGCCCTCAACCTCTGCGGCACCTCCGACAGTGGCGCGCGCTCAGCGAGGCCGCGGCGCATCAGCTCTTTGACGAGCCGTCGGTTGAGGGTGTGGCCGCTCTTGCAGGCGCGAACCCGACCGAGGAGTTGGCCGCCGATCAGGCCAAAATCACCAATCAGGTCGAGTATTTTGTGGCGAACGAACTCATCGGGAAAACGTAGCCCGTCCTCGTTGAGGACACGGTCGTGATCGACGACCACCGCATTGCCAGCATCGCCACCCAAGGCGAAGCCATTCTGCCGCATCGTCTCGACGTCGCGCAATAGGCCGAAGGTGCGCGCCGAGGCGATTTCCGTCTCGTAGGCCTCGGGGCTGTGCTCGTACTGCAAACGCTGCGTACCGATCGCCGGCACATCGTCGTAGATCAATGTAAAGTCGATGCTGTAGGTCTCCGCAGGCTCGACTTCAATCCACTTGTCACCGTCTTCGACACGTACGGGCCCCTGCGGAATCCAGACGTGCTTCTCGACCGGCTGCAGCACCGTACCGACGTCGCGAATCAAACGCACGAAAGGCCCCGCGCTGCCGTCAAAAATCGGTACCTCGGGGCCCTCGAGCTCGACGACCACGTTGTCGATGCCCAGGCCGACAAGCGCGCTGATCAGGTGTTCGACGGTGTGGACCTCGACGCCGTCTTGGCCCAGCGTCGTTGCCAGCGTGGTACGGGTCACGTTGTCCACGGCGGCCAGAATCTCAGGTCGGCCTGGAAGATCGGTGCGGCGGAAGCGGATGCCCGTGTTGGGGTCAGCGGGCCGCAGGAAAAGCCGCGCCGGCGCGCCGCTGTGCAAGCCGATCCCCTCGACGACGACAGCATCTTCCAGACTCTGTTGCAGTGGCAAGGGATGCGACATTGGGCTCCCGGACGAGCGGGGTGGGTCGGGCTCGGTGTTGACGCGGGTGTGAAGTGGTCATTTTCGCCGCATGAGGGCAAGATGTCAACCATGGCCCAAAGCAGCAGCCCCGACTCGCCGCTCATCGTCGTGACCGGCATCCGCCGCGGCATCGGTCGCGCCGTCGCCATTGCCCGCGCTCGACGCGGCGAACGCGTCACCGGTTTTTCGCGTTCGCGGGAGGGTTTGGAGCACCTTGGCCTGGATTTGCGCCACGCCGGGGCACCGGTCGTGCGGCTGGTCGACCTCGACATGCTGGACGCGCCAGCCGTGGAGGATTGGTTTGCACGGCTGGCTGCGGCAGAGGGGCCGCCGGATGTGGTGGTTCACGCGGCCGCCATCCTCGGGCCGCGTGCGCCGCTCAGCGACGTCGATCCGGCGGCGTGGTCGGACGTGATGCGCGCCAACATCGACGGGGCATTCCATGTGCTTCGCGGCGCGCTGGGCGCCTTGGTGCGCGGGCGACCTTTCTTGTGGCTGGCCGTCAGCAGTTCGGTGGCCGCCCGCGGCCGCGCCGGTTGGGGCCCCTACGCGGCCAGCAAGGCGGCACTCGAAAACTTAACTGAGACCTTTGCCGACGAAGGCGCCGCACACGCGTGGACAGGCGTAAGCCTCAACCCTGGCGGCACACGCACGGCCATGCGGGCGGCTGCCTATCCCGACGAGGATCCCTCGACCGTGCCGGCGCCCGTGGATATTGCGCCAGCCTTCGATCTTCTCATCGACCGTTGGCAGAACGGCACACTCGAGGCTGGCGCTCGCTTCGATGCGCGCAGCCTGCTGGGTCTCGACTGAGCAGAGCGCCCCGGACCGACGTCGCAGGTCAGCGGGAGAGTGCCTGCATGACGGCAGGCGCCAGCGGTATCGGGGTGCGGGTACCGTAGTCGAAGTGTACCTGTACCGTGCGTGCCTCTAGGGCGAGCGCCCCGGCCGCATGCACCTTGTAGCGCAAGGCGAAGCTCGTACGGCCGGGTGCCTCGGGAGTCATCTCGACCTCAACTTCGCGTGTGCCGGTAGGTATCGGCGCCCGATAATCGACTTCGATGCGGGCCAGGATCACGGCGAGACCCAGATCGACGCCGGCACGGTGTGCCAGCTCACCGAAAAACGCGATCCGCGCCTCTTCGAGTAGTACCAGTGCGGCAGCATGGTGCACGTGGCCCTGCAAATCTATATCGGCGAAACGGACCGGAACAATGGTGCGGAAAAGTGTGCTCACGATTTCCTCTTCAGGCCGCGGCGCCAGGCGCCGACGACCAATGTCGTACCCAAAAACCCGGCCATCGAAAACAACAGTATCGTGGCAATCGGCCAGTCCTTCCAGATCAGCCACGGCACGTCCCGCACGGTGGCCCCCGCCAAAGTTAGGGCCACGACGACCAAGCCGAGGGCCTGGCGATTGCCGGCTGCTTCGAGTGTCTCGGCGGCGTGCCGAAGGTGCAGAACTTCAGCGCGGTGTCTAAACGCGCCGCGTTCGACAGTCCCGAGCAGACGGTCGAGCCGCACCGGCAGACCGACTGCCAGTTGCCAAGTATCGGCAGCGGCGCTCACCAATTCACCGGCCAAACGCCCCGGCCCCCAGCGCAGACCGACCAGTTCGGAGACCATGGGCTCTGCAACAGCGACAATATCCAGATCGGGATTGAGCTGCTTGCCGACGCCCTCCACCGTCCCCAGCGCCTTGAGCAGCAGTGTGATGTCGGTTGGGATTACCAGACGATGACGACGCGCCGCTGCGACGCTGTCGGCAATCAGCCGTCCGAGATCGAGGTCGCTCATGCGGATGCCCCGTACATGCTCTTCATAAATCCGGATCAGGTCACGCCGGAAACGCGCTTCATCAAGGTCTTCGGGGGCCTCGCCCAACCGGCGGACGACCTCGGCGAGCCGCGAGGGCTCGTCTCGGACCACCGCCGTTAGCAGGTCGATCAGCAGGTCGCGCGTCTCGGGCAACACCACATCGGCCATCCCCATGTCGAGCATGCCAAGGCGGTTGCCCGTCAGGGCCCAGATGTTGCCGGGGTGTGGATCGGCATGAAAAAAACCGTGGCGGAAGATCATGCGGAGGAGCATCTGCACACCGAGGTCGGCCAACGCGATAGGATCGGCGTCGACGGCCGCCCAATCCGTAACGCGTACGCCCTCGAGACGGTCCATCACCAGCACGTCGGCATTCGAGAGCGCCTCGACCACCCCGGGGATGACGATACGCGGCTCGTCGGCCAGGTCGCGTGTAAAACGAGCAATGTTGCGGGCCTCACGGCGCAGATCCATCTCCTGCCGAATTGCCCGCTCAAACTCCTCAACGATTCCGGTTGGCCGAAAGGCCCGCAGTTCGGGTAGGCGATCTTCGAATATCTCGGCAAAGACGCGCATCAGTTCGACGTCTTGGGCCACCGTCTCACGAATACCCGGCCGGACGACCTTGACGACGACGCGCCGACCATCCGGCAGCTCAGCCGCATGCACTTGGCTGACGCTGGCCGAAGCCAAGGGGCGCTCGTCGAAAGACGCGAAGGCCTCGGGGATCGGTCCGGTCGCCGCCTCAACCCGTGCACGCAGCGACTCAAAGGGCAGCGTTGAGACATCGTCTTGCAAGCGACCCAGCGCCTCGATCCAGGCCTCGGGCAGCAGGTCGGGGCGGGTACTGAGCAACTGGCCGAGCTTGACGAAGGTCGGGCCTAGCCGCTCAAGCAAGAGTGCGAAGCGCTCGGGCAAGGACACGCGCTCGGCATCGCGCACCACACGCCAGAAGCGGGCGGCGCGGCGATCGGCAATGCCGGTGCGGGTAAGGACTTCAGCGAAACCGTGTTCGCCGACGATGCCAGCGATTTGCCGGAATCGTTGAATGTTCTGAACGGTCCGCGGAATGCGGAGGAGATTCATGCGTCCCCGTCGTAGTACCAGTCGCCCGACTCAAAGACCCAGCGATGCCGCTCGTGTCCGGCCAAGCCCATACCAACCGGCCGCCCCGCCGCGGCGGGAGGAGTCACGAAATGAGTGGACACCGGAATGACCGCCCGCTTTCGCCGCCAATCGATCTCGGGGGTCCCGGCCATGACGCGCTGGAAGCGCCCCTCTTTTTGGCGCCGAATCACCGGTAGGTCTTCGGCATTGCTGCTCTCGGCGCGCAGCCGGGCGCTCATAAATACCCCCGCCTCTGCCCAGCGCCCCTCGTTGATATGCCGATAGAAGTCGAAAGCCCGGCGGCCGACCTCCATTTTCATCACATCGGGGTCGACGGTGCCGGACTGGGGGCAGGCGGCAAGCAGAAGCACGGCCAGTACGGCGAGCGGGCGAGCAAGACGGAGCATCGGCGATCCTCGGCAGACAGTGGTGGAGCGGTCCCGCGATTACCCTCTGAGACTACCACGAGCGCCCGGCCGGTTCCAGCCGGACGCCCGCCGGTGGTAGAATGGGCCCTATGACCTTACCGCTTATCGGCATCGTCCTGGCCGGAGGCATCGGTTCGCGTTTTCGCAGCCGACGCCCCAAAATCGTTCACGATCTACTGGGACGCCCCATGGTCGGCTGGGCCGTCGACGCCCTGAAGGCTGCGGGATGCGCCGAGGTGGTCGTGGTCGCGAGCCCGGCAACCGCCGATGACGTGCGGGCAGCCCTGCCGGACGCACGGATCGCCGTGCAAACCACGCCGCGTGGCACCGGTGACGCCGCAGCTGTCGGCCTCGCCGCTGCGCCCGAGGCGGCCCGCGTGCTGATTGCCGGCGGTGACACGCCCTGCCTGCGCCCCGATACGCTACGCGCCCTGGCGGACGCCCAACTGGCGGCCGATGCCCCAGTGGCCGTGCTGACGGCGCGCTTCTCGGACCCGTATGGCTACGGCCGCGTCGTGCGGGCCGCCGACGGCGGCGTCGCCCGTATCGTCGAAGAGCGCGACGCCGACGATGCCACGCGCGTTTGTTCCATCGTTTACCTACATTGCATCTGTTAATGCTATTAAATATACAGGTG
>CAZUAB010000172.1:0-5125 GCA_964617795.1 uncultured bacterium | reverse complement strand
CCAGGTCAGCGACATCGCCCCGACCGGCACGATCGGTCTTGTGATGGACTGCGACACGACCGGTATCGAGCCTGATTTTGCGCTGGTCAAGTTCAAGCAGCTCGCCGGCGGCGGGTCGTTCAAGATCATCAACCAGTCGGTACCGGCCGCACTGCGGCGCATGGGCTACGGCGAGTCGGAGATCAAGGCGATCATCGCCTACGCAGCCGGCCATGGCACCCTGCGCGGCGCCCCGGGCATCAACGTCCTCAGCCTCAAAGAAAAAGGCTTCACCGACGCTGTACTGGCCAAGGTCGAGGCTGCGCTGCCGGGTGCCTTCGAACTCGGACACGCCTTCAATTCGTGGGTTCTCGGCGTCGAGTTCATCCGCGACACATTGGGGATTTCTGATGATGCGCTGGCCGACGCGAACGGCTCCGTTTTGCGGGCACTTGGGTATGCCAAGGAAGAGGTCGAGGCGGCCAACGAATACGTCTGTGGCACGATGACCATCGAGGGGGCGCCGCACCTCAAAGAATCCGACTACGCTGTATTCGACTGCGCCAACAAGTGCGGCCGCAAGGGCACCCGCTTCATCGCTTCCGAAGCACATATCCGTATGATGGCGGCGGCACAGCCGTTTATCTCGGGAGCGATATCAAAGACGATCAACATGCCCAACAACGCTTCGGTAGAAGAGGTCAAAGAATCCTACATGCTGAGTTGGCGGCTCGGCGTCAAGGCGATGGCGCTCTACCGTGACGGCTCCAAGCTGAGCCAGCCGCTGTCGGCCATGCTCGATCTGTTCACCGACCTCGAAGACATGGCTGACGCACCGCCGATCGTGCAGGCCGAGCGCCTGGCCGAGGCGGTGGCCCGCAATGTCGTGCAGCGTGTCCGGCTGCCCAATCGGCGCGGCGGTTACACCCAAAAAGCCGTGGTCGGTGGGCACAAGGTGTACCTACGAACCGGCGAGTACCAAGATGGCCGCTTGGGTGAGATGTTCATCGATATGCACAAAGAAGGCGCGGCTTTCCGCAGCCTGATGAACAGCTTTGCCATTGCGGTAAGTCTTGGTCTGCAATACGGCGTCCCGCTCGACGAGTACGTGGATGCCTTCGTGTTCAGCCGTTTCGAGCCAAACGGCATGGTGACCGGCAACGACCAGATCAAGATGGCCACGTCGGTGATCGACTATATTTTCCGCGAGCTGGCGATCACGTACTTGGACCGCTATGAGTTCGGCCACGGTATTGACGCCGAAGATCTTCGCCACGACACGATTGGGGCCAAGGCCGACCCGGAGATCGAGGCCGCCGAGAACGAACTTGAGGACGCGGTCGGCGCCACGACCCTGTCCCGCTCGGCGGCGTCTCAGGCGGGCAGCCAGCAACCGGCTGCCAAGGCATCGCTGGGCGGCGGAGATCTTTCGCACGGCGCCCGCGGTAAGGTTCGCAGCGCCCGTGCCGTTTCGCTCGACGCGGTGCGTGACGCGCGTGCCAAGGGCTACGAGGGCGACCCCTGCGGAGAGTGCGGCCAATTTACGATGGTGCGCAATGGCGCCTGCATGAAATGTATGAGCTGCGGCGCAACGAGCGGCTGTTCCTGATCGGTATTTTCTTCGGTACCAGGTCGCGTCGGCGGCCGGCAAGCCTGTCGCGGGCGGCTCCCTTCGGGGCGCCGCCCGTTTTTTGCGCGCAACCCGTTGCAGTGATTGCAATCTGGCGCACGGGCGCAGCAACTGTTAACATGACCATGTCGGTTGGGAATGGTCCTTACCGGTACGGAACCTAAAAGGGGGTGCCCAGGGCTCGACGGAGTACGTGAAGTGACTTGCTGCACGCCGAGGTGTTCGGTTACCTCGTTAATCCCCGGAAACTAAAGATACCTGCGAACGAACAATTCGCCCTCGCGGCCTAGGCCGTGACGTCTCGTCGATGGACGCCATCTAAATCGACGCGGCGCCAAACTTGATGGCTGGATGATCCGGCGGCACCGGTACGGATCATTGAGAAAATTACCGATGCTGGCCTTGAGGATCCTGTCCGTCGGACCACCCCCGGGCGAGAATTGATCGACGGAACAAGCGTGTAGATGCAGGCGTGGATCTGCTTCGGACGGGGGTTCGATTCCCCCCACCTCCACCACCTCGAAGCCCAATCTAGGGGCCGGTTCCCCAAAGGAGCCGGCCCCTGGCGTTTTTGAGGGCGCCAGGCCCGCCGCGGGTTCCGGTTTCTTCGGCAGCAAAAGCCCGACCGCCTTTGTGCGCGGTAGCCTTTGTCGCTCGACAAACGAGCGCCACGTGACTACACTCAAACGTGTGGCCCGAAAACCGGAGGCGGTTGTTTTGACGCCCCGATGGGCCCGAAGGAGGACGCGATGAAGATTTTTTTGGTTGGTCTGTTGTCCGCTCTGGCGTTTCCAGCGCACGCGTTGGCTGGTGACCTTGTTGTCAGGGTGACACTGGTGAACGAGCAGGGCATTGGCAAAGAGATCGGTACCGTCTTGGCCTCGGACAGTGCGTATGGCCTGCTCCTAAAACCGCAGCTCGGCGCGCTTTCACCCGGGCTCCACGGCTTCCATATCCACGATAAGCCCTCTTGCACGCATGCGATGAAAGACAACAAGGCGGTCCCCGCGCTTGCCGCCGGGGGGCATTATGATCCTGCCAACACCGGCAAACACGAGGGGCCCTATGGCAGCGGCCATCTCGGGGATCTTCCGGTCCTGTATGTCACCGCCGACGGCAAAGCCACGACGCCGGTACTCGCACCGCGCCTGAAGGTCGCGGACCTCAAAGGGCGTTCGCTGATGATCCACGCGGGTGGCGACAATTATGCCGACACCCCTGCGCCGCTTGGTGGCGGGGGCGCTCGGATCGCGTGCGGCGTTGTACCGTAAGGTGGCCAAAGCTTGGCGCCGAGGGAATCCATGGTTGTTCGGCCGCGTAGGCCTTTGTTGAAATCGGTCTGAACATCCAAATCAAACGCAGGCTACCGAAAGCCTGCTATGCTGCCATGAGCCGTCTTTTTTTTTACTTTCCGGACGCGTTCCGGAGGGATGGCCGCTGCTCGGTGATCGGGGCGAGCTGGTGGCGAAAAAAGGTGGCGTGGTGCTGATGAATTCCGCTGCGCAGATGCTATCGCGGGTTGGTCTGGCGGCGCTCTTCGGGTCTTACGCACTCACTGAGGACGGAGGATACGAGATGCAAATCCAGACCAATACCGACGTCAAACGCACACACGCGGGCCTTGTGCAAGAGGTGCGCGTATGAGCCGCGCGGTGTCAAATCCTTACCCATCGGAGGCTGGCATCCACGGGCGTCACATCCTTGCGTGCGTGGACCGCTCCGCCGTGTCCGAAGCCTGTGTGCCGTGCGCGGTCTCGTTGGCCAAAACCTTCGGTGGTGTTGTCACGCTCGTGCACGTGATGCATGCGCAACACGAGCGGTTGGGACCTCGGACGCATGACGCGCTTAGCTGGGAGATTGCTCGTCAAGAAGCACAAAGTTATCTCGAGCGGATTGCCAAAGACGCCTCCGAAGCGTTGGGGCGCCCCGTCGATGTACGGCTCGAGCAAGGCCACCCTGCCGAGCGTATCGTTGACCTCGCCGCCGAGATCGGTGCGGACCTCACGGTGCTTGGGAGCCACGGGGAGGGCGGGATCACGTCGTGGGCGCTCGGGACCACCGCACAGCAGCTTCTCATGATCGCGCGGACCTCTGTGTTTATCGCCCACTCGGCCGCGGTGGCCCGAACCTCAGTGACGCCGAAGCACATCCTTGTTCCGCTCGACGGATCGGCCCGAAGCGAGAGTGTCCTGCCAGCCGTGACGCGTATAGCGAAAGCCCACAGCGCCGATATTTCCCTCGTCCATGCCGTGCAAGAACCGCTTGCGACCGCACTGCTCGACACGGCGGAAGACATGGAACTCGCACAGACGCTCGCATCTCGCCTTGAATCGGCTGCCAAGCGGTACCTTGAGCAACTCCAAGGGCGCCTCAAACACGAAGGGCTGTTGGTAAATGCGATCGTGATCCGGCATACGAGCGAGCGCCAGGGCCTCCTTGAGGTTTCGCAGGAAGAACAGGCGGATTTGATTGTGCTATCGGCGCACGGTGCGGCGTGCGACCCCGCGCGGTCGTTTGGGGGTGTCGCGACCTATTTGCTTACGCATTCGCGCGTGCCTTTGCTCGTCCTGCAAGACCTTACGGGCCATGAACTGCATCGAGATCGAGGCGCCGACATGTATCCGGCGCCGCCTCCGCGGCGATCCGGGATCGCCGCGGACAGCGAATGACCGGAACTGCCGGTATCGATACACAAGGGGCCACGAAGAACATTGTTGCTCTCAAGGAAGATGCCCGCGCGCTTGCCGAAACACAGCGAGACATCGCGCGTGCTCCGCGGCGCATCGCGCACGTCGTTGAATCGCGGCAGGTCGCCCAGCGCCTAGGGGACGTGCAGCGGCACCTTGCGGCGAACGTGTACGAGGACGCCGCAATTCAAGTCGCGGCGGAATGGTTTCTCGACAACTACTACCTGATTCGCCGTATCGCGCGGCAAAACACAGCCGACTTGCCGGTCGGCTTCGTTCGGCACCTTCCACATCTGGCGTCTGGCCCCGCGAGCGGGCGGCCGCGTATTGAGGCGCTGTCACGCCGACTCGTCGCCCAGAGCAGTGTGATGCTCGACCTCCATAGCATGCGTGGATTCATCGATGCATACCAAGCAGTGACGCCGCTCACAATCGCCGAAGTTTGGGCGTTTCCAACCATGCTCAGGGCCGCAGTGCTTGCGCATCTGCTGGGATCGCTGCGCATATTCGATGTACCCGTCCACCATCGGCCTAATCACGCCGCACGTTCGCCGTATCCGGAGGTTGGGGCCATCGACACGGCTCTGCCTGATCTGGCCGCACATACAGGCGTGGAGCAGGCGATCCGTTCCTTGCGGGTCCTTGATACCGTAGACTGGAAGGCCTTCTTCGAAAATACGAACCGTGTCGAAGCGATCTTGCGTACCGACCCCGCGCAGGTTTACGCACAGTTGGACTTCGAGACCAGCGATTCATACCGCAAAGTGGTCGAAATGCTTGCGTGGGCCACGAAGACTGACGA
Source organism: uncultured bacterium (assembly GCA_964617795.1). Taxonomy (GTDB): domain Bacteria; phylum J088; class J088; order J088; family J088; genus CAZUAB01. The sequence goes on along the minus strand of CAZUAB010000172.1, from coordinate 27 downwards.
GGAAAAAGTCGCACAACTCGCCGTCAC
>CAZUAB010000171.1:0-5145 GCA_964617795.1 uncultured bacterium | reverse complement strand
CGTGTGATGGCATCAAGAAAGAGTAGTTGGTAGATGTAATTGGCGTTTGCAGCACCGGTGTGGTCGAGTGGCAGGCGCGGGTTTTCGGGCCGGAAGGGATTCATGGCCAAGACCACACCCACTTCTGCGGCCGCCCCGTCCGCGTTGGCATCTGTGGTGTCGGCGGCTTTCACGGCATCGTACATGCGCGCGTGGGCTTCGATCATTGCTTTGGCAACGGCCATCGGACGCTTGAGCGTCAAGTCGGCGACGCCAGGCGGATTGGTCCGTTCGGCGGGGGTCGGCTGCATGTAGCCGGGGATAATGACCGCGAAGGGCTCGTTCTGAGTCAGCCATTCGTCGACCAGATCACCGAATGTATGAGCCGCAAAGCCGGCAAACTTGGCGATTTCGGGAATGATCCGCTCCGGTTGCAGCCAGCCGCCTTTTTGGCATTCACGATCGGCAATCAGGGCGTAGTGGCACTCGACGCCGTCGTGCATCCATAGCGGCATGGAGTAGTGATGCAGCGTCACGACCGGGCGCATTCCGCGATCAAGCAGCGCCTGTAGAATCTGGCGATAGCGAGAAATCGCCGCCGAGTTGGCCAGTGTGGCCATGGCGGCGTAATCCGTGGGGTCTGTGATGCCCTCGGTGCTGGTCGGAAAGATGCGGCTCCATTCGATCGACATGCGGAAAGCATTGTTGTGTAGTTCGTTCTTGGCACGGTCGAAGTCGGCTGCGTAGAGCTCCCAGAAGCCGGGGCCATCGCTCGGATCATCGCCGACAACCAAGCCCTCTTCTTTCATGTCCGGATCTGTGGCCCATTGGTACCAGTCGCTGGCGTCGTCCAAGCAAGGGGCGCTCGGGCAGCCCATTTCGACCTGGAAGCCGGCTGTGGCGGTACCCCACAAAAAGCCTTCGGGAAAAGGACTGACCATCGCCGCGGGCAGTGCGTCACGCGCGTCGTCCGCAGGTTGGGTGGCTGTTTCGCAGGCGACGAGTGGTAAGGCAACGAAAGCCGACCACAGCAGATTCAGACGCACAGAACACCTCCTGGACGCGGGTACGGTCGGCATGGCATACGGCGCCAGGCGGCGACCGCATTCCGGATTATCCTACCACGAGGCTGACGAAGACGTGCGCGTTGCCGCACAAGCAAAGCCGCAATCGCCAACCACATTTCCAGCCCATCAGGTTGCCGCTGCGCACATTCCCGACTATAATCGGTCGGGAGTGGATACTTATGTCGAGCAGCTTCGTCGCTTCTTCCTCGAACACCCTGTGTGGGTCGAGGCGGCGAGGACCGTCCGCGACGGGGCTCAAAGCCGCGTGTTCTTCTCGCATCTTCCCGGAGAATGGCACCTCAGCCGTGAAGGCGGTCGCAGCTTGTTGCTCGAAGGACCGGCCCAAGACCCCGATCTGGCGTTTCGGTTCACGCCGGCCTCTGTCGGGCGTCTGACCGCTGTCGATGGCGACATCGGCGACTTCGCGGTGGCGTTGTTCGCTTGCGCCACCGATCCCGACCCCGAAGCACGCGTTGAGTTTCGCGTATTGGCACCGTTCACACGCCTGCTTTCCCGCGGCTACGTACAGGTGCTTCTGCGCGGTGGCCCCAAGGTGTTGGCTTTCGGCGCCTCGCGCGGCGTACGCACGTTGGCCGACCTGCGTCGGCTGCTCAAGCATTTGCAAGACCGCGATCTAGGCTCGTCGCTGACCGAAGGGAAGGCGCGGGGGTGACGGCAAAAATCCTCTTGGTCGACGATGTGCAGGCCATCCTTGATGAGGAAATTCGTGTGCTGTCAAAGCTGACCGGCATACAGATTGCAACGGCAACGACAGGGACGGCCGCGCTCAAGTATATTGTCGACCATCGGCCAGACATCGTGTTTCTCGACCTGATGCTGCCCGATTTGAGCGGTGAGCAGATTTGCCGTGTCGTCAAGTCCAAGCCGCAACTCGAAGGCATTTCGGTCATCATCGTGACCGGCAAGGATGACCCGGCCCAGATTGAACGTGCGTTTTCGGTTGGCTGCGACGCCTATGTGACCAAGCCATTTCAGGAAGAAGACCTGTTGACCAAGGTGCGGGTGCTGTTGTCGGAAAAAGGAATCGAACTCGGAGATGCCGGGGCCTGACCCCGCGGAAAGCCGGACCGGATCCGGCCACGCTTAAGGAGTGCCAGGATGAATGCAAAGATATCTGGGATGAGCAAAGGGATTGTGGCCGTTTCGTTGACGGTGGCGCTGTCGGCCTGCGGCGCCTCGCGACAGGCGGGATGGGACCGTGAAATGGCCCGGGCCGAAGGGGACGCGGTTGCGGTGCTTGAGGCCGCCGAGGCGGCGTGGGCCGAACGCGGTGATGTCGAAAGCCTGCGCAAGGCCATTACCCTGTACGAAAAAGCCGAGGCTATCGAGCCCGGCGTACGTCTGGATACCGCGATTCGGTTGGCACGTGCCTATTACCTGATGGCCGACGGCCACCACCGCGGCGACAGTGCCTCGCAGCTCAAGTATTATGACCTGGCCGTGGTCTGGGGCGAACGCGCGATGGCGCACTCCGACGCCTTTCGCAAGGAAGTCGATGCCGGCAAACCGGTCGAGGACGCTGTGTCGGTGCTTGGCAAGGACTACGCGGGCGCAGTCTATTGGGCGGCTAGCGGTCTCGGCAAATGGGCGAAAATGAAGGGCTTTACGACGCTGCTCGCGCAGAAAAACAAAGTCAAGAAGTTCATGGAGTATGTGTCGAATGTCGATCCGGACTACTACTACTCCGGGCCCGCACGCTATTGGGGCGCCTACTACGCAATCGCGCCGTCGTTTGCGGGCGGCGACCCGGCCCGCTCCAAGGAAGAGTTCGAAAAAAGCCTGGCCGCGCAGCCGCTCTTTTTTGGCACCAAAGTGCTGATGGCCGATACCTGGGCACCCAAGGTGCAGGACAAGGAGGCCTACCGTCGGCTGCTTCAGGAAGTGATTGACGGTGATGCGGAGGCCCTCGCGGACGTCATTCCCGAGCAGAAGATCGAGCAGGAAAAGGCTCGTGAATTGATTGCGCTGATCGACGACCGCTTTGCTGCGGCGCCGTCGAATGTGCGCGTCGCGTTGCGCTGATCCCCGGAAAAATAAGGACGAAAGGACTCTCTTATGCGCAAGTCGATTCGCCCCCTCCGCATCGTGGCACTTGCCGTTGCGATGACGCTGCTGGCCGCTGGTGGCGTCGAGGCGCAGGCCAAGCGCGTCAAGCTCGGTACGATGGCGCCCGATGGCTCTCCGTGGATGGAGAGCCTGACCGCCATGTCCAAGATGCTTGAGCAGAACACCGGCGGCGCATTCCGTTGGCAAATCTTCCCGGGTGGGCAGCTCGGTGACGAAATCCAGATGTCGGAAGGCGCCCAATTCGGTTCGATCGAATGCGCCGGTGTCAGCACTGGTGCACTGGCCAACTTGCTGCCGAGCATGAATGTGTTCGAAATCCCTTTCTTCTGGGAAAGTCGCGAGCAAGCCTACTATGTGATCGACAACCAATTCCGTGATTTTTTCGCCAAGGAAATGGACAAAGTCGGCCTCGTCCTGCTCGGTTGGAGCGAAAATGGCTGGCGCCATTTCTTCACCAAGACCGACAAGGTTGTACGTAGCCCCGATGACTTCCAGGGCCTACGCATGCGTAGCCAGGAAAGCCCGGTACACATCGCGTTCTGGAAGACACTGGGCGTCAATCCGATGCCGCTGGCGACGACCGAAATCTATCAAGCGCTCGAGCGTGGCATCATCGATGGCGGCGACAATACGCTGGTCTTGATCGCGGCCACCGGCTGGATCGAGGTCCTCAAGACGATCACGTTGACGTCGCATATCTACCAGCCGGCGGTTTTGGCCTGTAATAAGGGTTGGTGGGCCAAGGTGCCCGACAACCACAAGCAGGCTTTCTTCAAGGCAATGCGTGAAACTGAACAGGACATGCGTGTTCGTTTGGCCAAGAGTGACGACGAGTTGCGGGGCACCTTCAAAGAAATGGGCAAGCAGATTGTTGTGCCCAGTGATGCCGAACTGGCCGCGTTCCGGCAGCGTGCGGGTGCTGTGATCAAGGATCCAGCGATCCGCAAGCTGATTGGTGAAGAGGCGCTGCGCATTGCCGAAGAGGGCAAGGCGGCATTCAAAGCTCGCAAGCCCTGATTGCCACGACGGCTGGACAAAAACGGAGCACGTAAGTGATCGAGCGGGTTCTCGACGCGTGGCGTCGTATTGACGACGTTGTGGCGGTAGCGGAGCGTTGGACGGTCTTCATCCTGATGATGGTGATGACGGGTGCAATCTTTGCTGAGACGATATCGTTTTGGCTGAGCAAGGCGGACCTGATTGGGCGCGCCCTGTTCGGTGCGACGGAGTTGGCGACGGTGCTCCTGCTTTGGGTGGGTCTGATGTCCGCCTCGTTGGCGACGCGGGCACGTAAGCACATTGTCGTCGACGCCATCCCACGCGCCCTCGGCGACCGCCCGCGAACCTGGATCCTTAACGGTGTAATCTACTTGATAACAGCCGCCTTTTTGATCTGGATTACGACGGCAGCGTGGAGTTACTACCGTTATGCGGCCCTGCCGCGATTTGAAGGTGGCGCCACGCCCTCAACCGTCGCCCTGAACATCCCGTTGGCGTGGGCATACCTGGGCTTTCCGATTTCGATGGCCGTTATGGGTGTGCGTTTTCTGCAGATTTCGCTGGAGGAACTGGCCGCCGGTATCGGCTGGTATCCGGCGGTGAAGCGGCGAATTCCCGAGGGGCTGGAGCAGGCGCTTGCGGCCCTCAAGGGTGATGCGCCGGCTGCGGAAGGGGCAGAGTCGTGACCGTCGTCGCACTTATCCTTGCCGCGTTCCTGCTCATCGTCCTCGGCTTGCCGTTGTTCATGGTGGTCGGTGCCGCGACGATCGCCGGGTTTGCCTTGTTTTCATCGAGTACGCCGGAGCAGTGGGGCTTCCTGATTGCCCAGAAAATGCTGGGTATACTCAACAAAGATGCGCTGCTGGCCATTCCGTTCTTCGTCTTGGCCGGCGTGCTCATGACCGGCGGCGGCATCAGCCGCCGCCTGATCGATTTTGCCCGCAGCCTCGTCAGTTGGTTTCCAGGCGGTTTGGCCGTGGCGACGGTCCTTGCCTGCATGGTGTTTGCGGCC
>CAZUAB010000170.1:0-5157 GCA_964617795.1 uncultured bacterium | reverse complement strand
TGAGGTCGGCGATCGACGCCGCCTTCAAACCGTGCTCAGCCGCGAATTCAAGCAAATCAGGCAGGCGGGCCATGGTCCCGTCATCCTTCATGATCTCGCAGATCACGCCTGCCGGTTTGCGCCCGGCCAGCCGCGCCAAGTCGACGCTGCCTTCGGTGTGGCCAGCTCGAATTAGCACTCCGCCGCTGCGGGCTTCAAGCGGAAAGATGTGACCTGGCCGCACCAAGTCATCAGGACCGGCATCGTCACGAACAGCAACACGAATCGTGTGGGCGCGATCGTGTGCGCTGATCCCGGTCGTTACGCCTTCACGCGCCTCGATGCTGACCGTAAACGCGGTGCCGTGACTGTCATCGCCGACTTGCACCATCGGCGGCAGCTTGAGCCGACGCACGATCTCGCTATCAAGGCTCAGACAAATCAGACCGCGCCCGAAGCGCGCCATGAAATTGACGGCCTCGGGGGTGACCGCATCGGCAGCCATCACGAGGTCTCCCTCATTTTCACGGCCCTCGTCGTCGACCAGGATGATCATCTCGCCGCGACGAATCGCCTCGATGGCTTCGGGAATCGGACACAGGGTCATTGGGGTACCTCCGGGTACTTGGTACGCGCCCGCAACACCCACGCGACCTGCTTGGTGATCGGATCGGCCTCGAGGTTGACTTCGGCGCCATCGGGAAGCCCCTCGAACAGGGTTTCCTGACGGGAGTGCGGAATCAGATTGACGATGAATGAGGCTTCGTCACAGGCATTGATGGTCAAGCTGACGCCATCGACAGCGATCGAGCCTTTGGGGAAAACAGCATCGGCAATCAGCTCCGGGTAGGCAAAGCGGATGCGCAAGTCTTCGCCGACAACCTCGCGCCCAAGGATCGACCCGACCCCATCGACATGCCCTTGCACCATGTGTCCATCCAAACGATCGCCGGCCCTGAGTGCGGCCTCGAGATGTACTGCACGGCCGACCGGCCAACCGCCCAACGTCGTGCGGGCCAGCGTCTCGGAACTGGCATAAAAACGTGCCGCAGCACCGTCTATCGCCTCAATGGTCAGACAGATGCCTTGCACAGCAATACTGTCGCCGACGTCGGACTGCCAAGCGGACGGCAGACCGGCGACCTCGATCACCCGCCCGTCGCCGCGCGGCGCACTGTGCTGGACGGACCCGCGGGCCCGGATGATTCCCGTAAACACGGCAGATTCTCCCGCCCTTATTGTACCGCAATAAAAAGGGGCCGGCCTCGACCGGGCCGACCCCTCGCCAACGCCCAATCGTCGATCAAGCGCTACTTGGTCTCGGTGCTCAAAAAATCGTTGTAGGCCCGCATTCCGTGCTCGCCCACATCCAGGCCTTCCCATTCCTCCTCGGTGCTGACGCGGAGGCCCATCAGTAGCTTGACGAGCCCAAAGATCGCCAACGAACTCACAACGCTCAGCGTGCCAACCGCGCCGATGCCGATCAGTTGTGCCGAGAAGGTGCCGATCGACGGATCATCGAAGCGGCCGAAGAAACCTACTGCCAAGGTGCCCCAAACGCCACAAACAAGGTGGACGCTGATCGCTCCGACCGGGTCGTCGATGCGGATCCTGTCGCAGGCCAGGACCGAGAAAAACACGAGAATACCAGCAATCAGACCGATCACGATGGCGGCCAGAATACTTACCACATCGGCGCCCGCCGTAATGCCAACCAGTCCGGCAAGAATCCCGTTGAGCGCCATGGAAAGGTCGGGCTTGCGGAACACGGTCCAACTTGTGAACGCGGCGGCGAGACCACCGGCGGCGCCGGCCAATGCGGTCGCGACGAGCGTATAGGACGTGGCGCCGGGGGCGGCAGAAAGGACGGAGCCGCCGTTGAAACCGAACCAACCGAGCCACAGCAGCATCACGCCGATCGTGGCCAGTGGCAGACTGTGACCGGGAATCGGCTTGATGTGGCCATCGACGTATTTGCCCGAGCGCGGGCCGACCATCCAGGCGCCGACAAGCGCCGCCCAACCGCCGACGCTGTGTACGAGCGTCGAGCCGGCGAAATCGTAGAAGCCGAGGCCGTCCAGCCAACCGCCGCCCCACTTCCACGAGCCAGCGACCGGATAGACCAGCGTCACATAGATCAGCGCCACGACCATGAACGAGGCTAGCCTGATGCGTTCAGCCACAGCTCCCGAAATAATCGTCGCCGCTGTGGCCGCGAACATGCCTTGGAAGAGAAAGTCTGTCCAGTAGGTGTAGCCTTCGGCGTAGCCCGCCGTCAAGCCCCCTTCGGGCAGGCTCAGACCAAGCCCCGCGAAGCCCAACCAGCCGTTGAAGTCGCCCGGGTACATCAGGTTAAAGCCGATGGCCGCGTAGCTGAGTAGACCCATGCAGATGATGAAGACGTTTTTAAATAAGATGTTGACCGAGTTCTTCGAGCGGGTCAGCCCGGTCTCGACCGTTGCGAAGCCGAGGTGCATGATGAATACAAGCGCGGTGGCCAGCATCATCCAGGTATTGTTGGCCGTAAACATCGCCGCGGCGGCTGACTCGGCAGCCTGTGCGGCCAGTACGGCTGCGTCGATGGTGGTGGGATCGGTAACCATGTCAATCTCCTTGGCTAGGTGGGTGCGTCGGTTGCTCGTGCATCACAGAAATTGGAAGATCACTTCGACGGCGCCAGAGATATAGCCTCTGCCGGCGCTACCGCCGACAGAATAGATATCGTCCGAGGCCATGTCGTAGCGAATCTCGGTGAAGACGTCCCAGCCGTCGGCCAAATGGAAGTTGGGACCGACCGTAACCGAGCTCAACGTCAACGCGTCGCCGCTCGGGCCGGCGCCGAACAGCACGGCGCCCGGCAGTTCACCGGCGGTACCGACCGGCGCGTCTATGACCATGTCGTAGCGCAATGTAAGGTTGAACAGATCGGTGAACGCGTAATTCCCCATCACCAGAAAGCCGATCGGCATCGCATAGCCGCTTGTAGCCGTGCCGGAACTGTCGACGTAGCGCTGTTCGTAAAGATTGACATTGGCCTCGAGGCCGATCAGCAGGTCCTCAATCAGCGTGAGACCCGCATCAGCATCGATGGCTACGCGCATGATGCCCTCGTCGCTCGCAACCGGGCCGCCGACCACACTGAGGCCCGCGCCGCCCCACTCATCGCCCGAAAAACCCAAGCGCGTGCCGAGCACCTTCGTGCCCATGGTCAGCGCAGCCGCATCATCGTCCCAAGGACCGGACACGTAGAGCTGCAGATCGACCGCTTCCACCAACTGAATGGCCACCTTGGCGCCGACGAGTTCAGTGGGAGTCATGTCGCTGAACAGCAGGCTGTTCGTGAACTGGTAGAGATCGGGCGGATCAGCCAGCTCAAAGCCGATCGGCGCGTAAAATTTGCCGAACAGGAACTTGAAACCGTCTTGTTTGGTCTTGGCGTAGGCGTAAGCCTCACGTGCCACCAGCCCGGCCGTACGTGCACCGTTGAAAAAGGCGTTGACTTGGGCATAACCGCCGAAGTTGTCATCGATCGCCTTGCCGACCCGCAGGCCGATCTGCGCCTGGCTGAAGCCAGCCCGCCCAGCCAAGCGACCGTCCTCGTTGTTGTAAACGATGGCCGAGTCGATCCACCCCTGAAATTCGTAGGGATGCTCGGCAGTTGCAACGCCCGCTTCCGCCGTGGCCGCGGTCGGGGCGGCCGCGACAGCCGAAGTCGGCTCGGTTGTTTCATCCTGGGCAACCGCCGCCCCGGATACAAGCAAAAGCCCCGCGGCAATCCGCAACACCCTGGATCTCTCACGCAGGATCCAGCGCTCTTCATGCGTGACGTGTACGTCGGCGTCCAGGCCGGGCGGTGAAGATTGGGGGCGACGGGTGCTTTGGCTCATGGCACGTTCCTCCTGCGGGTTCAGGGTCTGGAGACCCGTTCAGCGGAGGTACTGCAAGGTGTATGCCAGAAAAACAGCCGGAATCGCCGACTTACTGGCGGCGTAACTGCCTGCAAATTAGGCACACATAGATTGCCGTGCGCACATGACGCGCAGGCGGGCAGAGAAACTTGTCCGAATTTGGAGCAGTGCCGACGAAATCGGCAACGCTATGCCAGAAGTGCGGGCTCAGCCGATCGGCGCGAAGGGGACGGGCACGAAGGTCAGGACGAAGACCGCCAGCGCAGCAAGGCCTGCATTGCGGCTGACAGGCGCCAGATGCTCCTCAGACCACATCGGCGCCGGATGCCGCCCAGCCCCGACGAGTACACCAAGGATAGCCCAGAAAAACCAGCCCTCCCAGCCCAGCCAGCCGGCCACGACCAGCCCGACCAGCGTCAACCGTGCAATGGTCGCGTGCCGCTTCGGCACCAGGCCGTAGACAATGTGGCCGCCGTCGAGCTGGCCAAGCGGCAGCATGTTGAGCGAGGTCACGAATAGACCGATCCAGCCGGCAAACGCCATGGGGTGCAGAAAAATCTCCTGCCCCGCAGGCAGCGTGCCGAACACCAACTGCGCCAACCCCGAGGTCAACAGACTTTCACCAAGCATCAGCCCACCCTCGGGGACCTCGCTCAGTGGGCGCAGCTCCGATAGAAACAACCCCGCCACGTACACGGGCACAGCGACAATGAAACCCGCGAGCGGTCCGGCGGCGCCGACATCGACAATGGCACGACGCGTCCAGAGCGGCCCGCGCATCCGGATCAGCGCCCCGAAGGTGCCGATCAGCGTCGGCGCCGGGATGAACCACGGCAGGCTAGTCGACATCCGGTGCCATCGGGCCAGCAGGTAATGCCCGGACTCATGCACACCGAGGATGGCCAGGAGCGTCAGGCTGAACGGCAGCCCGGCCGGCCAGTAGGCCGCAAACAGTCCAAGCATTCCGATCTGGCCGTCGGTATAGGCCTGTGCACCCTCGGCCGGCAGCGCCTGCAACATGCCGGCCCAGGTCGTCGTCAACAAGGTCGCCACAAAAAGTGCCAGCGCAATCGTCGTCTCACGGATCGTCGGACGGGGTAGTTCGCTCATGGAGTCTCCTCTGCCGCATCAAGATCGTGCAGGCGAATCAGGTTGGCATAAGTGCCGCCGGCGGCGATCAATTCGTCGTGTGTACCGCGCTCCTCAATACGGCCGTGTCGTACAACAAGAATCTGGTCGGCGTCGCGAATCGTACTCAGGCGGTTGGCAA
>CAZUAB010000169.1:0-5184 GCA_964617795.1 uncultured bacterium | reverse complement strand
AGGCGCGTAGCTCAGTGGTAGAGCGCTACCTTGACACGGTAGAGGTCGGCAGTTCAATCCTGCCCGTGCCTACCAGATTCCGCCGTCCGCCCGGGCAGCCTTCGGTTTGTCCTGCGAACACGCCCACCCACCGGCTTGGTCTCCCGGGGGAGCGAAGGGGGTGCCGACCATGACGTCTTCCGTTCAAATTCAGCTCGAAGATGGCCGAACGCTGTCTGTTCCCGCGGGCACGACCCCGGCCAGAATTGCATCAGAGCAAGGCCTCGAACCGGCGCCCGTCGTCGCCATGGTCGACGGGGAGTTGTGGGATCTTCAGCGTCCGTTGCCGGCGCAAGATTGTCGGCTGGCCTTCCGCGATGCCACAACCGACGAAGGCCTCTACACCCTTCGACATTCGGCGGCGCATGTGATGGCCGAGGCCATCTGTCGTTTATGGCCCGAGGCCAAGCTCGCCTACGGGCCGCCGCTGGAAACCGGCTTCTACTATGACATCTACCTCGAAACACCAATTTCGAGCGACGATTTCCCGCGCATTCAAAAGGAAATGGCCAAGATTGTCGCCGAGGGTCGTCCGTTTACCCGCGTTGACCTGCCGGTGAGTGAAGGCATGGAGCGCCTGCGCGAGGAAGCCAACAAATACAAGATCGACAACGCCGAGCGCGCGGTCAGCGACGGCGCCGATGGGCTCTCGTGGTATGTGACGGGTACACCGGGTGAGAATTGGGAAGACCTTTGCCGTGGCCCGCATGTCACGGACACAGGGGTGATCGGTGGGTTCAAAGTCATGAGTGTCGCCGCATCGCATTGGCACGGCGATTTGACCAAGGATCGGTTTCAGCGCGTCTACGGTACGGCCTTTGCGACACAGGCCGAGCTCAAGGAGCATCTGCGCCGCCTCGAAGAAGCCAAGGCCCGTGACCACCGCGTCGTCGGTCAGAAGCTGGGCTTGTTTACGGTTGACGAGCAAGTGGGGCCAGGGCTGATCCTTTGGAAGCCCAAGGGCGCCCGTATCCGCCATCTGCTGCAGGAGTTTTTGACTGCCGAGCTCGACCGGCGCGGTTACGACCTCGTCTATACGCCGCACATTGGCAAGATCGACCTCTACAAAATGTCGGGCCACTACCCGTACTATGCCGACAGCCAGTTTCCGCCCATCAAGATGCGCGACAGCGACGAGGAATACCTCCTCAAGCCCATGAACTGCCCACACCATATCAAAATCTACGCCTCCGAGAAGCGCAGCTATCGCGACCTACCGATCCGCTATGCGGAGTTTGGCACCGTTTACCGCTTCGAGCAGTCGGGCGAACTGAGCGGCATGACCCGCGTGCGCGGATTCACACAGGATGACGCCCACATTTTCTGCGCACCGGATCAGGTGGCCGAGGAGTTTCGCCGGACGGTCGAGTTGGTGCAGTTCGTATTCCGCACGTTTGGATTTCAAGATGTCACGATTCGGCTCAGTACCCGTGAGCCCGGTTCCGACAAATACGCGGGTGATCCGGCATTGTGGGATCGGGCCGAAGCCGAACTCGACGCCGTGCTGCGCGATATGGGCGTAAAGTACGCCGAAGGGCGCGGCGAAGCAGCCTTTTATGGCCCCAAGGTCGATTTCATCGTCCGTGACGTGATCGGTCGGCGTTGGCAACTCGGTACGGTCCAGCTCGACTACCAACTGCCCGAGCGGTTCGAACTCGAATACACGGCCGCCGATGGCCAGCCTCACCGCCCGGTTATGATCCATCGGGCGCCATTCGGTTCGATGGAACGGTTCATGGCCATACTAATCGAGCACTTCAACGGTGCGTTTCCGTTTTGGCTGGCGCCCGAGCAGGTGCGGGTATTGCCGGTCAGCGATCGGCAGCTCAGCTACGCTCAGCAGGTTGCCGCCGAGCTCACCAAGGCAGGTATCCGCGCCGGCGCCGATGCGCGTTCCGAGACCCTCGGCAAAAAGATACGCGATGCGCAACGTGACAAGCTGCCTGTGATGTTGGTGGTCGGCGACGATGAGGTCGCGGCGGATTCGGTGACGCCGCGCCTGCGTAGCGGTGAACAGCTTGCGGCCATCGCTCGGGCGGACCTTCGCGGCTGGCTGGCCGACCTTGATGCAGCCTCCCGCAACCCCGAGCCGGTTTGAGAGTTGGCATTGCGGGAAAAAGCATGGCATGATCAGTGGATTGACCTGCGTCCGTTGGCGGCCGCAAGTCGACGTTGTTAACCACGATTCGAGGAGGCGTCCCATCGCCGAGCAGACATTTCGGGTGAATGGTCAGATACGGGCACGCAGCATCCGCGTCGTTGATGACGAGGGTGGGCAGGTCGGGATTTTGGATCTCCCCAAGGCGATTGAGATGGCGCGTGAGCGCGGGTTGGATCTGGTTGAAGTGTCGCCGAACGCGACACCGCCGGTCTGCCGTATCATGGACTTCGGTAAGTTCAAGTACGAGCAGAAGAAAAAGAGCCAGGAGGCCCGTAAGAAGCAGGTTGTGACCACGATCAAAGAGATCAAGGTCCGGCCGCAGACCGATAAGCACGACCTCGAGGTAAAGGTCCGCGCCGTGCGGCGCTTCCTTGAGGATGGCGACAAGGTCAAGTTCAATGTGTTTTTCCGGGGCCGCGAATATGCGCACCCCGAACTGGGTGAGAAGGTTCTGCGGACAATCCTAGAGGCGGTCAAAGATCAGGCCAAACTTGAGGTGCCGCCTCAGATGGATGGGCGGCGGATGATCATGGTGATCGCGCCCGAATTGACGGCCAAGCCGAAGCCTGCCCCCACGGCGGCCAAGGCGGCTCCCGCGGCGACAAAGGCCGCGGCCCCTGCGGCGGCAAAAGCGGCGGCCAAAGCGGCCCCTGCGGCGGAAGCTGACAAGCCGGCGCCGGCCGCAGCGAAGAAGAAGGCAGCCACAGCTGCCAAGGACGGGGCTACGGCCCCAGCGAAGAAGAAGAAGGCAGCGGCTGCGGATGGCACCGCAGAAGCAACGGCGACTGAGGCAAATTGAACGGGATCGACAAGGACGGAATGACCCTATGCCGAAGATGAAAACCAACCGCGCGGCGGCCAAGCGTTTCCGGAAAACCGGGACCGGCAAGTTTGCGTTCAATCGGACCAACCGGCGGCATTTGCTGACGCATAAGCGGCCGAAGCGATTCCGTCGCCTCGAAATGATTACGATTGCCGAAGGCGGCATCGCCAAGCAAATTCGTCGGCTCGTTCCTTACCTTTAAGCCTGACGGCGACCGTTCTCAAGGAGATCGATCATGCGCGCGACCAACAATCCGGCGACCAAACGTCGCCATAAAAAGATTCTCAAGGCGGCCAAGGGCTATACGGCCTCGCGGCGCAAGCACGTCCGCAAAGCCAAAGAGACCCTTGAGCGGGCGATGTACTTTGCGTTCCGCGACCGGCGGGCGCACAAGGGCGAGTTCCGTCGCCTGTGGATTACACGTATCAATGCCGCGGCGCGTAGCCACGGCCTGACCTACGGCCAGCTGATCCACGGCCTTGAGGTTGCCGGCGTCGAAGTCAATCGCAAGATGCTTGCCGATATGGCCGTGTCCGAGCCCGCCGCCTTTGCGCGCGTCGTCGAGGTTGCTCGGGCCGCCGCCTGACGGCCGGCTCGATGCACGCCGAAGACGCAGCTCTGCTTGCTGCTGCTACCGCGGCGGCAGCGGCCGTTTCCCACGTCGAAGAATTGCACCACGCCCGCGCCCGTTTTACGGGCAAGAAGGGTGAACTGACCGCGCTGCTCAAGTCGCTCGGTGGCCTTGATCCAGAGGCCCGGCGGACCCGCGGCCAGGAACTTCACGCACTGCGTGAATCCGTCGAGAGTGTGTTCGATGCCCGTGAGTCGGTGCTTGCTGCCGCTGCGCGACGTGAGCTGCTCGAATCCCAACGCGCCGATGTCACCTTGGCGGGCCGCGGGGCTGCTGCCGGGGGTCTGCATCCGATCGAGCAGACCATGCGTATCGTGCTCGATGCCATGGTCCAACTCGGGTTCACGGTGGCGGAAGGACCAGAGGTTGAGGAGAGCGCGCTTAATTTCGACGCACTCAATTTTCCGCCCGATCACCCGGCCCGAGAAATGCAGGATACGTTCTTTTTGGCGCCGCCCTGGCGGGACCACCACGGTGAGCCACTCCTGCTGCGTACCCACACCTCACCGGTACAGACGCGCGCCATGCGGGCCGGCGCACCGCCACTACGGATCGCGGCGCCTGGCCGCGTGTATCGCTGTGACGCCGATGTGACCCATTCGCCGATGTTTCATCAAATCGAGGGCCTGTGGATTGACGATCGCGTGACGTTTCGCGATCTGATGGGAGTCCTTGGGGCGCTGCTCCGTGCTGTGTTTGGAGAAGGATTGCCGGTGCGCTTTCGGCCCAGCTTCTTCCCGTTCACCGAGCCTAGCGCCGAGGTCGACATGGGCTGCGTGCAATGCGGTGGACGCGGGTGTCGCGTGTGTAAGCACACCGGTTGGCTGGAGGTGCTCGGCGCCGGCATGGTCCATCCCAATGTGTTGCGGGCCGGCGGTATCGACCCTGAGGTTTGGCAGGGTTTTGCTTTTGGACTGGGGATTGAACGTTTTGCGATGCTGCGCTACGGCGTGCCCGATATTCGTCTTTTTTACGAGTCGGATCTACGCTTTTTGCGTCCTTTGCGCGAGCCGGTGCTGCGATGATCGCCGCGTGGCTGAGATTGCAGTCGCTCGTTCGGGACGCCAAGGGGCTGACTCCACAGCGGGCTTATGACATGCTTGGCCGCCGTGGCATTGAGGGTGAGGCGCTACAGTCGGTCCGTGCGCTTGCTGACGGCGTTGTGGTCGCCGAAGTGGTCGCTGTTCGCGAAGTTCCGGACCGTGACCTTTCGGACCTTGACATTACCGCCGGTACGCAGCGGGCGCGTGTTGTGACCGGCGAACGCAGTGTCGCAGTGGGCGAATGTGTGGCTTGGGCGCCGTCGGGTACGACGATTGGCGGTCGTGTACTGGGCGTGCGCAAGATGGCGGGTATTGACTCCGAAGGCATGCTGGTCAGCACAGCCGAGCTTGGCTTGGGTGGCGACGGGCGTCGTGTGCTGCGTGTGGATGCCGAGCCAGGTACACGGCTGCCGGACGCGCTCGACGATGATTGGCTGATGACGTTCGGCGTGACGCCCAACCGTGGTGATTGCCTGAGCCCGCTCGG
>CAZUAB010000168.1:0-5208 GCA_964617795.1 uncultured bacterium | reverse complement strand
CGCGTTGAGAACGCCGGGCGCGCTGTCGTCGGGCAGCTCCGCCTTGCGGTCGAGCGGCGCCAAGGCGCCGTGGAAGGCCACGGCCTTGCGCAGCCGCTCGTCGAAGGCCTTGCGGAACGCCTCACCGGGCGCGGGTTCACCGGTTGCCGGCGCAGGCAGCCCGACGACCAAGGCGCCGACTTGGCTACCATAGATCTGCAATACGGGGCTGTCTGCGGCCCCGGCGGAACTAGCCGCCAGCAGTGTCGACATTGCAAAGAGAAGTGCGCGTTTCATTCCGTTGACTCCTCGCTCGGTATGAGCCGCAGGATCAGGCGCAGTGGCGTCCTGAACTCCGCAGGCGGTGGGGGCAGTGTAGCACGTTCAACCGCGCGCGTCGCGCTGCGGTCGAGTTGGTCGTCGCCGCTTGGCGTACGCAGCGTGTGGCTAATCAGGCGGCCGTCAGCACCAATGATGATCTCGATTTCGACCGCCCCCTTGACGCTTCCGGGCGGAATCATCCACACCGCCCGGATCGCCGCATCTACGGAGCGGAAGTACAGCCGCCCCGGCACGCCGTCCGGCAGACCAAACTCACGGCTATTGCCGCCACCCGCACCTTGGCCGCCACCCTGGCCCTTGCGCGCTTCAAGCAATTGGCGGATATCCGCAAGCGCACTCGTCGAATCGCCGCTGCCGCCCTTGCCGCCTGCGGCCGACCCCGCGGCCCTCTCGTTCGACTTTGGCTTGCCGTCCGCTTTGGAGACGGTTTTGGGCTTGGCGGCCTCTTTGGCTTTGTCCGGCGCTTTCGGCTTGGGTGTCGTTTTGGCTTTTGGCGGCTGCGGTTTGGCGGCGGGAACAACGGCATCGTCGGGCCGCGGCGGCGGTGCTTCAGCAATCTCCGGTTCGGGATCCGGTTCGGGATCCGGTTCGGCGGCAGGCGCAGCCGACGCCTTGGGTGCGGCGGCTGGCAGATCGGGAAGTGGCTTGTCCGGCGCTTTTTCAAACCCGCCGCCGCCCAACGGAGAGAGTTCGACGGCAATCGACGGTGGGGGCGGGGAGGCGGCCTGCCTTAGGCGTGCCGCCCCAAACAGCAGCACGTGCAGCACCGCGCTGGCGATCAGCATGGCGGCAAAGCCGCGCTCGCCCAGTCCGGTCGGCGCTGTTCTCACTTGGCCTTGGGCTCCTCGGTCACCAAATGAATCTTTGTCGCCCCGGCGCTGCGCACAAGCCCGAGCACGCGTACAACCACACCGTACCGTACCCCTTCATCGGCGGCCACGTAAACCGGCTCCTCTTTGCGGGTACGCAAGATGGCCGGCAACGCTTCGTCGAGCCGGGCGGCCGGCACGCGCGTCCCATCAACCGACACCTCGCCGGCAAGGGTGATCTGCAACTGAACCCGCTCATTGGTCTGCGGCAGCGCCTGCGCGCGTACCTGCGGCAGTTGCAGATCAAGCCCCTGTTCGAGCATCGGCGCCGCCACCATGAAGATGATCAACAGCACCAGCATCACGTCCACGAAGGGCGTGACATTGATCTCGGCAATCGCCTTCTTGCGGCCACCGCCGCCCGTCGACATGCCCACGGGATCAGCGCTCGTCCGGCCGCGCCTCACGCGGCGTCAGAATGTCGGGAAATACGTAGGCTTCGTACATGTTGAGAACTTCAAGCCGGAAGCCCGCCAGCACGGCCTCTTCTTCGTCCAGGCGCCGCTGAAAGGCATTGTAGGCCAGCGCCGCCGGAATCGCGGCAAAAAGGCCGGTTGCCGTGGCGATCAACGCTTCACTGATGCCCGGGGCAACAACAGCGAGGCTGGCGGAGCCCATCTTGCCGATCCCCTCAAAGGCATTCATGATCCCCCAAACCGTGCCGAACAGACCGATGAACGGACCGCCCGAGGCCGTCGACGCCAAAAAGGTGAGCCAGCGCTCGCGATCAATCCGCACCTGCAGCGTGGCGCGCTCGAGTGCGCGGTCCGCCTGCCGGGTCAACCCGTCCAACCCAAGTTGGGCCACGCCGCTATGGCTGCGCAAATCTTCGATTTCTTGGTGGACGGCCAAAAAAAGGCGGGCGGGGCCACTGTCGGATTCGGCCCGAGCAGCCCGCGCGATTTCACTTAACTTCCGGCTCTGATAGAACACATCAAGGAACGCCGCATCGCTGCCCGCGAGCCGCCGGGCGCGCCAGATGCGCCAGCCGACAATGGCCCAGGTGAGGATGCTCATCGCAACCAGAAGCAGCAGCACCCCGGTAACGACGGGTCCGGATTCGGCAGTGGCCAGCGCGGACGTGCCGCCTTCGGCGGCGTGAGCCAGATCAATCAAGGGATTCCTCCTGGTGGGGCGAGTGGCAGGGCGTCAATCAGCGAACGGCTCAGGCGCACACGCATCGGTGCCGCCACGGCCATGGTCTTGGTAGGGCCGTTGCCGTCGTCGAAACGGGCGACAAGCAGCGAGTCGGCGTCGGCCTCCCAGAGGCCGCGCAGCTCGAATGTACAGGGGCCGGCGGGACAAACTTCAAAGTCAACGATGCGCTCATCCTGCATGGTGGGTGCCTGCGGATTGGCCGCCGTCGGCAGGCTGCTGCACGCACCAGGCGCCACGACATCGAGCCGCACGCGGCTGGGGCCCGGCGCCTTGCCGCGCAAGGCGACCCGCAGTTCATCGCCCGAGCCCGCCGACAGATCGTCGCCGGCCATTCCGAGCCACGCGCCGGTCGGTCCATATACCCTCACATCGAGTTCGGCATCGGCGCTGTGAACGACCGTACGCCGGCTCCGCAAGCCGTCGGTGACATGCACCCAGTCGCTCCCTTCAACCCAAACCCGAGTTCGGGCGCTGCCGATCGCTGACAGCGCAACCGGTCCGCGCGGGCCGGGTCCGTGCGCGTTGGAGCCTCCAACCGAAAACACATCGCGCCCCGCCAAGCGCGCACACGCCAAAAGGCGCCAGGCGGCCTCGTCCTCATCGTCCCAATCGGGCCCGGCAAACACTTCAATCCCATCCCAGGCAGAGTTGCTCCAATCCCACGCCGTACCGACCATGGCCTCCCGCGTTGTGCCGAAGGGCGCCGCCAATACGGCCAAGCCGCCACGGTCTTGGCAGTCGGCGAGTACGGTCCCG
Source organism: uncultured bacterium (assembly GCA_964617795.1). Lineage (GTDB taxonomy): Bacteria > J088 > J088 > J088 > J088 > CAZUAB01. The sequence goes on along the minus strand of CAZUAB010000168.1, from coordinate 2,104 downwards.
CCGGTAACGGCATCCAGCGGGCGATCGACGATCGGCATTGTCGTTGCGAATGCCGCCGGATCCCCCGGCAAGCAATCGATCAAACCATGACCGCCGGCTGGCTGCTCGGCTCCGACGAAGCTGGCTGGGGTCAAGCGGCTGCCGACAACAATCTGTCCGCTGGCCTCGAGCCGCGCATCACCGGGCAACTCGAAGTCGGGTCCCTGGTTGGGATGCGCAGCGTGGCAGCGGGCCAATTCAACGAACCCTGCATCAGCCGGGCAATCAGCGCCGCTGCCGGTGGAGCTGGAGTGGTCGACGAGCACCAGCCAATCGAGCTCTTTGCCCGCCGCGAGGATGGCCGCAACGTCTTGTGCAGGATCCGCATCGGCCGAGGCGTGGCTCATCACCGAGGCATCGATGTCGACCCAGCGACCCTCTGGCCCGGCAAAGCGGTCGAAGTCGGTCAAGCCGTCGCCCGACAAGCCGATACAGCTCGTCAACAGCGACATCCCCAGTAAGCCGACCGCGGCGTTCCAGACACGCCGCGGCTGTTCGCACGGCTTCGGCGAGGCCGGCTGCACTCCGGCGTGAATTCGGTGCATCTCTCCATTGTCCCACCCTTGGACCACGCCTGCATGCCTTTGGTTCGCCGCGGCTTGGATGGTGGGCGCCGACGATGGCTACTCGCCGCTGACGGCCCCTGCTGCTGACGTGGTCTGGGTGGGGGCCGTGGCCGGCGCAGGCTCGGTTGCGGCAGCGGCCATCGCCTCGGCCCGCGCCGCAAGCTCCTGCAGGCCTTGGTCGAACACCGAGCCTAAGGCCGAGGGCAAGAAGGCATTGGCCCAGCGCTCGCCCAATCCGGCCGCTTCGTGCACAAGCTGCCAAGTCACGGCTGTGCGATCGGAGGCGGGGGCGGCGAAAATCCAAGTCCCAACGGTGGCCGCACGGTCGTCGAGCCCGTCGAATTCCAGCTCGTAGACGATCTTTTTCAACGGCACGACTTCGCGCAGGGTATATTTGCCGGCGCCGCTGTCGCGGCTCTGCCACGCATACCACGCATCAACCCCCGCGGTAACTTCGCCGAAGCTGTATTCGTAGCTGGGGTCGATGGTTCGCCAGGGCAACCATTCGGTCTGGCGCCGCAGATCGGCGACCTCACCGAAGACGATCTCAACAGGCGCCGCAATTTCACGGCTACGTTCGACGGTGACGACGCGCGGCATGAACAGCCCGATCACCACATACAGCGCGACGACCACGCCGACGACAGCGCCAAGGATCTTGAGCGGTTTCATTGCGGTCTCCCTCCGCGAGCACCCGGACATCGGGCGCCCACGGAGGGACAGTGTACGCGTCGGGACCTCGACTGGTCAAGGAGCGGGGGTGCGCCACAGACGGCCGCCCGCCAATGGCACGCCCCGGCCTCATGGCTCTACTCGGCCGGGCCGAGCTGCTCCAGTTGGCGTGGGCGCAGCACGCCGTAGGGGAGCCGCTCGACTGTGGTCCGAACATAGTAGTCGGCGGTTGGCCAAGACAGCAGCAATCGACCGCTACCATCGACAGCCAAACCATCGACCTTCGAAACCCCCGTCACCGCCGACTTCACCCACCGACCGTCAATCCGACGCAGCAGCTTAGGCGCCCCATCCAGCTCAGTCGCCACGATTGGCCGTTCGTTTTCATCGAAGGTGACACGGTAGCTCCATGGAATCCCCCCGACGTGCAGTACCTCGTGACTCCAGTCGCGACCGTCATGCCAGGCGGCAATGAGGCGGTCTGTGCCAGCGAGGATGAGCTGTCGCCCAGAGGGCGTTACCTGATACGCCCACGTGTGGGGTAGCCTGGATGTCGCGCCGGTGATCGCTTGGGCTATCCAACTGCCGGCCGCAAGGGTGGCGACATGGAGCGTATACTCAACATCGCCCAGCTCAACCCGTTTCATGAATGCCACGCGGGTCACACCGTTCGCAAATGAAAAAGGGCGCCCCCACGAAGTAGACCCCGGGGGGCTGGGCAGCGTTTCGAATACCCAGCCGGATCCGTCGTTGCGACCTACCACTACCTCTGCCGAAGCCTGTACGACCACCGTTGTAATAACTTGCCAGTATTCCAAATCCTCGAG
>CAZUAB010000167.1:2944-5221 GCA_964617795.1 uncultured bacterium | reverse complement strand
CGTCGGCGAGGAGGCGGTCGGCGCCTTGGAGGGCGAGGGCGGCGATGGTGATTTGGGGATTGACGCCGAGGGCCTCAGGGAAGGCACTGGCGTCGAGGACCCACAAGCCGCGGTGGCCTTTGACGCGGCCAACGCCATCGGTGGTGGCGCCGCGGCCGGCACCCCCGAAAGGGTGGGCCGTATAGAGGTACTGGCGGCCCGGCGCGATGTCGAGGCTGCCACTGGGCGGCGGTGCCGTCAACCAGCCGGCGTCGCGGTGTGTGACGAGCGTGCGCTGGGCGCCAGCAGCCATCATGACCTCCACGGCGCGGGCGTAGAACTGCGCGACACGCACAGCGTCGGCTGCGATCAAGGGGTAGTCGATACGCGGTCGGCCCTCGAGGCCAAGCGTGACGCGCCCGCGTCCCGACGAGCGGATCAGCCCAAGCGCGCCGGCCAAAAATCGGTAGCGTGCCAGGATTTCGGGCATGCGGTCACCGCCGGCGGGTGGTTGCACGGCAAATGCCATCGGTTGCAGGCCGACGCCTTCGATCAAAAACCCGGGCCCGCGTTCGCCGTACACATCGGCGAATTCAAAGATGCCGTAGCTCATCGGGATGCCGTCGAAGGCGTGTACGGGATCAGCAAAGTCACCGAAGGCCGTTGGCTGTAAGTGAATCTGTAGGTCGTGGCCAGCGTCGATGCCCGAACGTAGCAGCAAGGTCGGTGTGCCGATGGCACCGGCGGCAAAGACGACGTGCCGGCAACGCCATTCGTGATCACCCGCGATGACCCGCCAGCCATCCCCTGCCGGTTCAATGTAACGCACGGTCTGTTCGGGATGGACGCGTGCACCAGCAGCAACTGCCGCTGGCAAGTAGCTGAGGTGCATGGCCAGTTTCGCATCATAGGCGCAGCCGAGATGGCGGAAACCGCATTGTAGGCAGGCTGGGCTGTTGTGTCGCAGCCGTTCACCGCGCCAACCCAGCTTGGCTGCGCCCAGCCCCAAGAGGTAGTTGGCCCGGTTGATGTGGCTCGGCGGGATTTCCGACACGTGCAGCATCTCTTCGACCTCGGCGACGTAAGCGTCGAGCGGATCACCGGCCAAATCGACGCCGTACACCGACCAGCGTGGAATCATCTCGGGCGGCGGTACAAAGCAGAGTGCGTCGTTGATCACGGTCGAGCCGCCGAGTCCGACGCCCTGCAAAAAGCCGACTGCGCCGTCCTCGGTGGACTGTGCGCCGCCGCCCGCGTAGAGCGCCGGTACCATCTCACGCTCAAGTTGGGTGAAGTCGGGGCCGCGCCGTGCTCGGCCCTGTTCGAGCACGACAACGCCCTCGCCCCATGTTTTGGCCAGACGGTACGCGGCAGGCGCCCCGCCGGCGCCGCTGCCGATGACAACCACTTCAGCGGTTTTGGGCTTGCTCACGGCACGCGCTCGTCCCAGGCGAAAGCGACACTCTGGCCGGGCATCCGACCCGCATAGCCGACATCATCGCGGCAGGGGCCGGGATATCCCATCCAGGCCCAGCCGTATGCCGAATCGGCAAATGAGCTGCGTGTCGCGGCGTGCAAAAAGCCCCAGACCGAACGCCGTAACGCCAGACGGCTGCTGCGCCACGATTCGAGCGCATCGAGTTGTCGTGCCGGTGAAAGCCCGCTCAGGCCGTGCCATCCAGGCGTCCATTCCTCGACCAGTCGAATCGCACCCAGCAGGGCCTTGCGTTGATCGGCGGGCAGCCCGCTCAGCAGTCGGTCAACATCATCGGCTGGGCGCCAGTCGCCCTCGGCGAACGCGCGACGACCCGGTTGACCGTGCAAGGCCAGGGCCACGTGGGTTACCGTGGCGGCGGCCGTGGCCGTCAATACTTGCCAAGGACCGCCGATTGGCGCCGCAGTCGGTGGCGCTGTCCCGACGATGGCACGCCCGATCCCCTTGAGGGCGACCAAGCCGCCCAAGATCGCGACAGTGCGCAATAAGACGCGCCGTTTCATCTTGGGCTCTTTGAACTCGGCGGGCGTCGTGGTCATCCGTTTTTCTTGAGCGTGGCGATAATCTCGGCGATTGCGGCGTCACTATCGTTGCCTTTGAGCGGCGTCGTGCCCGCGCCCCGGTGCCCGCCGCCACCCCAGCGGCTCATCAGATCCCCCACACTCGTTTTGCAGCTACGGTTGAAGATGGAGTGCCCAACAGCGACGATCGGATATTCCCGGTCGGGTCCCCAGTGAATCCGAACCGAGACGTTGGCCGTCGGAAAGAGTGCATAAACTAGAAAACGGTTGCCGATCGGCGTC
>CAZUAB010000167.1:0-2934 GCA_964617795.1 uncultured bacterium | reverse complement strand
CCCAGGGCGAGGCCCCGCGCGAGTTCTACGCGGAGCTGCCCATCAGCATCAAGGTCCGCGGCACCTACCACGAGTTTGGTGCCTTCGTCAGCGGTGTCGCCGCATTGCCGCGCATCGTCACCATTCATGACATTGCCATCCAGCCGGCTGTGTTTTTCGGTCAATTCGCGAAAACGCACCTCGTTTTCGGCGATGCGTTGCCAGCGTTCCTGCACTTTGGGGTGATCAACGATCGTATCGTCCGGCCGTTCGCGCAACTCGCGCACCAGCCACTTGAAATAGTCCTCGAACGCCCCTAGGCCTGTGCGGCCGTCAAGCGTAAACCCCAGCCGAATGAATCCCTGCGGGTCTGTCACGTCACGCGGGGTCAGATTGGCCGCGTCGAGCCGGTCCGTCTCGAGCACGAGCCGCGAGTATTGCGGCATTTTGGCGCGGCCGCCGAAGTAGTCGTACACCAGCCGGGCCGCCGATGGCGCGTATCCATAGGCACCCTTGAATACGGCCGGTGGGCGGGCATTGTTCTGTGTTTGCAGGTGATGATCGAACCAGACCGCGCAATCAGGATGATAGGGCACGTTTGCGAGAATATCGCCCCGACGGATAGCGACGCGACGGTCGGTGATGTCCTGGGGGTGGATGAGCAGGATGTCATCAATCGGTTCGTTTTGGGAAATCAGCACGGCACAGGTCAGGCCGTCCAGGTCGCCGCGGGTGACTAGGCGCATGGGGATCCTTTTCCTTATTATGGCTGGCGGTCCGGCCCGGTGGTGCCTCTCATCTTCCCCCGCAGCCCCTGCCCGGCGCAACCCGGCCGCTTGACGTGGGTGCGCCGACGGGGGACCATGAACGCATGGCCCCTCGCGGACATCGCTTAGGATCCACTGAGCCCGCCGTCGTCGATCTCGAGTTGCCGGACGGTGGTCGTACGGCGCTCAGCATTGTGCGATCGCACCGGCGTACGGTGGGATTGACGGTCGATCGTGAGGGGAAGGTGACGCTTCGCCTCGGTCGATCGGCCGATCTCCAAGCCGCGCTGCGTTTTGCCCGAGAGCGTGCCGGCTGGATTGCCGGTCACTTGCAGGACCGCACGCCACGGAAGCCCCTGGCCGATGGCTTCACGGTTTGGCTAGAGGGCCGTCCCTACGCGCTGCGCGTCGAAGCAGCGCCTAGTCGGGCCCACCTGCAACTCGACGACGACACGGCTGAGCTGCGGTATCGCGGCCCCCGTGACCGCTTGGGTGCGGCGCTAACAGCTTGGTACAAAAAGCTCGCGCGCACCCGCCTCGAAGGGCGCGTGGCCGACTGGGCCGCTCGCATGGATGAGCCCATGCCGCGGCTTGCGTTTGGCGATCCGGCGGGACGCTGGGGAAGTTGCAATGCCCGGCTGCGCCGTGTCAATCTGTCGTGGCGCCTGATCATGCTGCCGCCGATGTTGGCCGATGGCGTGATTATCCATGAGCTGGCCCACTTGGCGATTCCCGACCACTCCGCCCGTTTTTGGGCTCGTGTCACAGCCTTTGATCCCGAAGGGCGCAGTAGCCGCCGTCATCTCGGCCTTTGGCATGCCCGAATCCACTGGGCGGGCGACGATGACATGGACGTTACTTGATCACAGTCAAAGCGCAAAGGGGGCTTTATGCGGGATGATGAAGGATGAGTTCGAGCACCAACCAGACGCTGGATGACCTGCCAATCGAGCTGCTGACCCGCTGGGATCGGCCAGTGCCGCGTTACACCAGCTACCCGACCGCCGCCGATTTCCGGACGCTTGCCGAAGACGAGGCCCTGGCTGCACTGGCACTGGCCGACGCGGAGCCGGCTCGGCCGCTCGGTCTTTACGTACATGTGCCGTTCTGCCAAGAAATGTGCACGTACTGCGGCTGCAACGTGGTTGTTCGCCGTGACGCTTCGAGTGCAGAGCGCTGGCTGGAGACCGTGCTGGCCGAAATTGGGATCGTCGCGGCGCGGCTGCCGAGGCGTCGACGTATTGCGTCGCTGCACCTTGGCGGCGGCACCCCCAATTTTCTGTCATCGGTGCAGTTCGAACGCCTCATCGGCACCCTCAGGGGGACTTTTGATTTCAGTACGCTGGAGGAATTTTCCGTAGAGCTTGACCCACGTACGGTCGCCGAGGAGCAGATTGAAACGCTCGTGCGCCTCGGTCTCAATCGCGCCTCAATCGGCGTGCAGGATCTCGACGAAGACGTGCAAGAGGCGATCGGGCGCCATCAGAGCCTCGAGCAGACGACGCGCGCATTCCAGTCTTTGCGCGATCGCGGCGTCGCCAGCATCAACGTCGACCTCGTATACGGTTTGCCGCGTCAGACCGTGGCATCGTTCGCCAATACGATAGATGCGATCCTGGCTCTCCGGCCCAACCGCTTGGCTGTATTCGGCTATGCCCACTTGCCGCACCTGCGGCCTTTGCAGCGCAAAATCGAAGAGAGCGAATTGCCCGATACGGCCGCTCGGGCTGAACTGTTCCGCTTGGCCGCCGTACGCTTTTTGGCCGCCGGCTATGTCCACGTCGGCCTTGACCATTTTGTCTTGCCCGACGATGAAATGGCTGTGGCCCTTGCCGAAGACCGGCTCGACCGTAATTTTCAGGGCTATGTGGTGCGACGCGGTGAAGACCTGCTCGGATTCGGGCCGAGTGCGATTGGCGATATTGGCGGCGCGCTGATGCAGAACTACAAGGCGCTTGGTGCTTGGATGAAGGCAGTACGCGATGGGCATCTGCCGGTTTCGCGCGGCTGGGTTCGCAGCAGCGAAGATTTGCGGCGTGACGGAATGATTCGGCAAGTGATGTGCGGACGCGCCGTACAGCTCGATCCGGTGCGTGATGCAGCGGAGTTAGCAAGGCTGGCGCCGCTCGTTGCCGATGGCCTATGTGAAATTGATGAGGACTGCACGCTGCGAGTCACGCCACGTGGC
>CAZUAB010000166.1:2944-5266 GCA_964617795.1 uncultured bacterium | reverse complement strand
AACGTGGGATCCCGCCACGCCGCATAGGGCAGGGTGATGAACCCGAACCGGTCCTCGTCGGGGGGGCTGACACAGTCGGCAGGCAGGCGCAGATCGACCGGCCCGACATCGGTCGAGACGACACCAAAAAGAAAATGATCAAAATCGCCGTAGTTGATCCACGGCGGCACGCTGATGCCCGCTAGCAGGTTGGCGCTTTTTTCTCCTTCGATGCCGAAAACATCGACAGACTCCGGAATCAGTGGGTCACGAAACCAGTAGGGCAGGACGGTGCGTAGCGGTCGGGGCGCCGGCGGGTCGGGGTAGGCTGCGCCGACGATTTCAAGCCCCTCGCGCAGGCAGGCTTCGGTGGGTGCGGTGATCTCGGCGCCATCCGGCAGGAGCACGATGTCGGTCGGCACCCGCACCTCGACGATCTCGCCCGTTTCGGGATGCGTGATGGACCGGGCGGGGATACAGGTGCAGAGTGCCTCGGCCCCCTCGGCGGCTGTGCAATTCCCGTTGAGGTCGCGGCGGCGCCAATCACCGGTTGTCGGTGCACCGCGGAAAAAGGCCAAGGGGTCGACTTCCAGAACGTCTTCGAAGGGTCGCGCCTGACCGAATACTTCAAAGAACCCGTTCAACGAATCGAGCTTGAGGCGCGTTCCCGGTGTGGCTTCACCCGCGAAGACCCTAGCCGATTCGGCCAAGAAACTTGTCGTCAGGTTCAACACATCGGGTCGCACCGTTGGTCCTACGTTAAACTCCAACCCGTTTAAGCCGCGTGTGCCGTCGCTGCCGACGGCCAGCTTGCCTTCGATCCGAATGACCAGCGTGTCCCCCGTGGTCATGCTTGCGCTATCGTCGAAATCGCGAATCCAGATGACCTCGTCTTCGGTCCATTTCGGCATTGCGGTCAGGTAGCTGTCCGCTGCGTCGGCGACTCGGCCGAGGGTACGCAATGCACGGGCCAAAACCAACGGGATCTCGCCGAACAGCGCCCGGCGCTCGGGGTTGTTGTGCCAATCCAGAAAACGTTTTGCCGACCCCGGGACCATGCCGAGACGTCGCGCAAACGATACCGGATCGCGTCGATCGAGCTTCTCCATCAGCCCCAGAGCGGTGAGGGCCGGTACTTCGACGTCGTGAGCCAACAAGAGGTGGTCGACGGCCAACAGGATCCCCGCCGCGCCACCGAGCAAGCCCGCTTCCAGGCCGGACCAGCGGTCGCCGATCCGTAGATTGAGGTTGACCGTTGTACCAAAGGCCACTTTGACCGGCAGGCGCACATCAAGGCTGCACGGGGCGTCGCCGACGCGGTCCGCCGCCGCCGCCATACCTTCAAGTGCGTCCAGCGCTGGAATCAGCAGTGGGTTGGCGAGTAGCGTGTCGATCAGGCCGCCTTTGTCCGACAGTACATCGAGGCTGTCCGGATCTGGTGCGCGGCCGGGGAACAGTAGGTCGTTGAAGTCACGGATCGTGGCAAGCAAGCCGAGCGTGTGCCCCAATGTCAGCCCCACCTGTGGCTCGCAGGCCTGCGGTTTGAAGCCGGCCGCCCGGGTGAAGGCTGTGACCGCAGCGGGAGCATCGTCAATTTCCAGCGCGGCCACACCGGCGGCCATCGCGCGCTGGTAGGCCGCATCGCTATCGACCTCCTTTGGGCTACAAGCGAGGCACAAAAGAGCGACGGCACAGGTCAAAATGTGATTGCGTGTCCTCATGCTCCCCATTCTAGTCGCTGTCGGCCCGGTGATCAATCCCCCGAGTTTGGAGTGACGCCCGGGGAGTCTCCCGGGGAGGCTCCGGCGGACAGTAGAGGGCTTGCCGGGGGGGTGGTATCCTGTTCGCTCCGGCAAACAGATTTCCGAAGGGGTTGCCCATGAGCATCCGAACCGTCATTCGAGGAACCGGTCGTTATGTGCCGGCGCGCGTCGTCACCAACGCGGATCTGCAGCAGTGGATGGATACCAGTGACGAGTGGATTCGTCAGCGCACCGGCATCGAGCAGCGCCACTGGATCGATGAGGCGGGTGGGGTCGGCGTATCCGACCTCGGTCTTGTTGCGGCGCAGAACGCCATGGCGAAGGCTGGCTGGCAACCTTCCGATGTCGATCTTATCCTCTTTGCTACGTTGAGCCCCGATATTGAGTTTCCCGGCTCGGGCTGTTTGTTGCAGGCCAAGCTGGGCCTGGAAAGCACCCCGGCGATGGATATTCGCAACCAGTGCAGTGGGTTTCTCTACGCGCTGGCGACGGCAGACGCATTCATTCGTAGCGGGCAGGCGCGCCGGGTCCTGATTGTCGGCGCCGAGGTCCACAGTACGGGCCTCGACATTTCGACGAG
>CAZUAB010000166.1:0-2934 GCA_964617795.1 uncultured bacterium | reverse complement strand
GACTGGCGCTGGAGCGCAAGCCTGGACGAACTCGTCGCGACAGCGCCGGTCCCGCTCGCCATCCGTTTTTTTGAATGGCGCCTGCCCTGGGGTTAGGCCACAATGGGTTCTAAGAAGCCTTGCCGGCGCCAGGTGTCCGTGATTTTCGGCGACGGTGCGGGGGCGGCATGTGTCGAGGGCGTCGAAGCCGATGAATCCGTTGGCGTGCTGGCCAGTCGCTTGCACGCCCAAGGCAGCCTGAGCGGCATCCTGACCGTAGTCGCACCGACTTCACTGGAGCGGCCGCGCATCACCCCCGAAATGCTCGAACAAGGGCTGCATTACCCGCACATGGATGGCCCCACGGTCTTCAAGCACGCGGTGCGCCGACTGCCCGAGGTTGCGCACGAGGTTTTGGCAGCGGCTGGCGTTGCGCTCGATGAGATTGATCTTGTCGTCCCTCATCAGGCGAATCTGCGGATCAATCAGTTTGTCGCACAACATCTGGGCATCCCCGATGAAAAAGTAGTCCATAACATCCAACGCTACGGCAATACGACCGCAGCCAGCATCCCGATCGCTTTTGATGAGGCGCTGGAGGCAGGGCGCCTGCCCGCCGGAGGCACGGTGTTGTTCCTGGCCTTCGGTGCGGGGTTGACGTGGGCCGGATCGGTCTACCGCGCGCCACGTTGACGGAGATCTTGGTCTCCAGCGCTGTTGCGCAAGACCTGCCGCTGCTGGCCGAGCTCGAACAGCGCTGCCGTTTCGAACCTTGGCCGGTTGAGACTTTCCAAACAGCGATGGCGCACGAGGGGCGGGTTGCGCTGACGGTCCGCAACACGGACGGCCACCCGGTGGCTTTTGCAATTGGCTGGGCGGTTGTCGGCGAACTTCATCTGCACGACATCTGTGTCGCGCCCGAGTTCCGCGGCCGGGGGATCGGCCGCCGGTTGCTGGATGCTTTCCTTGCATCAGGGGGCGGCGAGGCCGTGCTGGAGGTGCGCGCTTCCAATCTGCCGGCTATCGCGCTTTACCGGTCTGCCGGGTTCGTGGTTGCAGGATGCCGTCCGGATTACTATGATCTTCCAAGAGAGGATGCGCTCGTGATGGTTCGCCCATGTTAAGGCGTCACGCATCGGGCGCGCAGGAGGTTCCCATGCGCTCATTGTCCCGTACAATTGGGCTGTTCGCCGCCCTTGCGGTTTCGCTGACCGCCTGTGAGGCTGGACGGTCGCCCAAAGAGCTCGTGACAACAGCAGACGCGCGTTTGCGCGCCGGCGGCCTCGAATTGCCGGCGGTGCGCGTGGAAATGCGCTCGCTCTATGGCGAGGCGCTGCGCCGGGTCGATCGGGCCGGCCTGACGGCGGCCGACGAAGCCTGGGTACGTAGTCACGCGCACTTCGGCTTGGCTATGAACCGAATCTGGGATTTGGCCGATCGCGTGCTGGAAGTACTCGAAGAGGGTGGCGTGTTGGCCGCGTTGCGCGGCGAGGGTGACAGTGAATCTGGGCGGCCCGCGTATTGTGCGCTGTTTGAATCGTTCGACGCGCTGGAGTCTTTGATCAAGATTTTGCTTGATACAGCGCTTGTGCCGGTGGTCGTCGATCTGCGCGCGGCCGTCACGGCCGACCCCAATTTGACCGTCGTCATCGACCGCGCCACGTACGATCTGTCCGCGCTCTCATCGGAGCGCGGACTGCCGAACACGCTCGATTTGTCCGCGACTTATGGCGGTCCGGATGTGCTGTTCTTGCTCGGCGTGGTCGGTTTGGCAGCCGGGGCTGCCGAGGGCAGCTTTGCCTGGCGCGACCTGCTGCCTAACCTTTTCCTGTTTTCTTTTGCGGCCGCATCGCCGATCGACGGGCAGGACGCCAAGGTCTTCAACTCCAATCCCTGCGTCGATCGTGCCGAGGACGGCAACCCCTTGCTCAATCCCGATTTTGGCGTTCTGCAGCCCGGCGGCGCCGAGGCGCTGGCACGGTCGGCGACGCTGATCCGCGCTGCGCTGGTCGATCTCGCGGCGTCATTTGGGCGCATCGATGAGCAGCCCGCCTCCGGCCATTGGGTGGGAAGCGACAGTGATGGCACCTGGGGTACGGGCATCCTGACCGGCCCGGCTGGCCGGTCGCGCCTGGAATTGCAGGTACCCAGCGGTTCCGACAATATTCTTTCGGCCGTCATGGCCTTCGAGGCGCTGGCGCGGGCCTTTCTCTCCAATCTGACCCCGCAGATCGACGCCGATTCGGTTGCCGCGACACTGCAGGCGCTGGCGGCCAGTATCGATGGCCGCGGCTTGTGGGACATGCGCGCTTCATTGCGGCCCATCGTGCCCGCCGGTAACCTCGGCGCTCTCGTTGCGACCATCAAGGGCACATCCAGCAACCTGGGCGCCCTAGATGAGTACGAGGCGGTCCACCTTGACCTGTCCCGTCTGTTTGTGCAGCCACCGGGCGACCTCAAGGCCTTGGTGCCGATGTTCTATTTGGAGGACGAGTCCTTTACCGACGCCGACGGCAACGGCCGCCGCAACCACGAGACCGCCCCGGTTCGCAAAGACGCCGACTACGCCTCGACGGAGCCGTTTGTCGACATCAACTGCAATGGCCGCTGGGATCAGCGTGGCGACCTTGTTTTGCAGCCAGAGCACGAACCCTATATCGACGAGAACGAAAGCGGCGCCCGCGAGGCTTCCGAGACGCGTCCGGTGGCCAATGCGCAGCCGCATACCCTCGGTATCATTGGTACCTTCGTGGATATTGATGCCAACGGCATTCCCGACCGCCCGACGGTCGATGGCGTCTCGGGCGCCTCACCGGTCGGGGTCGGCCGTTTCTGCGCAGCAGAGGCTCCCGTGACGTGGCCAGCTTCGGTCGGAGACCCGGATTATGGAGCCTTTCCGCTAGGGCTGACGGATCCCACGGACAACGCACCTTACGGGGAGCCGATCACGCGCCC
>CAZUAB010000165.1:0-5277 GCA_964617795.1 uncultured bacterium | reverse complement strand
GTATCCGCTTGCTTTCCGGACTGTACAAAGACGTACAGATAGACGAGCAAGACAAATCCGATGCCTATTCCCGTGAGTGCCCAGACAGTGGCCTGCAGCATGATGTTCCTCGCTTGTTACGTTCCGCCTATTGGGTTCTAGAATCAAAATTGATCGATGGGCCGACCATTTGCCGCTACGGGCTTCTTCAGGCTACCACCAGGTACAAGGAAATGCGAACGAGCGGGGCCCCCCCTATAATGATCGGACCGTGCAATTCCTCGACTCCCCAGCACACGCGTACAAGCGCCACGACCGCCGCCTGTGCAGCGCCTAGCCACCACCCTGGGCACCCGCATCACGGTCTACCTGATGCTGATGGTGTCGAGTGCGGTCATGGCGCTGGCCTGGCTCGGGCATTTGGCGTTTGCGGACCACCTAACCTTCGTTGAGGCAATGACGATCTCGTGGCTGTTGGTGCTGCCCGAATACGCACTCAACATTGCCGCGCTGCGGCTCGGCTACCATCGGCTGACGGGTGGTCAAATGGCGGCGTTCCGGCTGAGCGCCGGCGTCGTCTGCGTAGCACTTGTCTCTCGCTTTGTTTTGGGGGAGATCTTTACGCTGCAGCGCATTGTTGGCTTTGTCCTGATGGGCCTCGCCGTACTCCTGATTGCCTCAAAATCCGAGCGCGACGACGAGGAAGACGCATTCGACCCGACCCCGTCACGAGACGATGACCGCCCCCGGCGAGCGCGCACGGCATGAGCCCGCTCTACGCCGTGCCGCTGATGCTATTTGCATCCAGCATGCTGATGGCGCTGGCCTGGCTTGGGCATATCCGCTTTCGCAAGCGCAGTTACGGCTTGGCCCTGGCGGTCAGTTGGCTGATTGTGCTCCCGGAGTACGTGCTCAACGTCGCAGCTCTCCGCTGGGGCCACGTCGTGTACGAGGGCAGCGAAATGGCCGCCATGAACCTCAGCAGCGGCGTCGCATGCGTGGCTCTGGTGGCGCATTTTGTGCTCGGGGAGCGCCTGCTCAAGCGCCAAGTGCTCGGGTTTGTACTCATGGCCGCAGCCGTGGTGTTGGTGGTGCTGTAGAGGCTGGATCGAACAGCCTTTCGAGATGCCAACGCACCTATGACGGGCAGTCTGCCGCCTGGTGAATGACCTCTAGCAGCTCGCGCTGCGTAAAAGGCTTTTCCAGCATCAACGGCGGTCGCGCAAATTGCGCAATCGCACCTTCCGCACGTGGTGCGTAGCCCGACATGAGGACCACCGGCAGTGACGGTGCACGCTGATTCAAATCCAGCGCAAATTGAATACCCGACCCGTCCGGCAACCCGACGTCGGTGAGTACCAAATCGAACGGGCCTTCAGCCGCCCAACAGTCGCGGGCGGCGCCGAGCGTCGCAACCAAATGCGCCTGGTAACCGTGTTTGTCCAAGAGCCTACCGATCACCCGGCGCATGCCGTCTTCGTCTTCGACAACGAGAATCCGGCAGACGTTGGGTACTGGACGTGGCGTCTCCCTTGGCGCAGGTTCCGCGGCGGCGTCAGCCGCCACCGCCGCGGCAGGCAAATACACCTTAAACCGGGTTCCGGCCCCCGGCTCGCTGTACACCCAGACCATACCGCCAGCTTGCTGGACAACCCCGTAGACAACGGAAAGCCCGATCCCGGTACCTTGGCCATTTTCTTTCGTCGTAAAAAACGGCTCAAAAATACGGTCTTGTGTCGCCGAATCAATTCCCACACCGGTATCGCCAACCGTCAGCAGTACATATGAACCTGGTTCGCCACTCCCGTGGATCTGCTTGTAGTGCTCGTCGAGTTCGACATTTGACGTGCCAATAGTCAGCACGCCGCCTACGGGCATGGCGTCACGCGCATTGAGGGCCAAATTGAGTAAAACCTGTTCTAGCTGACCGGGATCAATACGCACCGCTCGTACCGCCGAGCTTAGGTCTGTACGGATCTCAATGTTTGCATCGATCAGCCGACCCAACATGGTGCTCAGGTCGGTGACAATCCGATTGACATCCACCAGGCGGGGCCGAGTTATCTGACGGCGTCCCACCGCCAACAGTTGGCGGGTCAAGCGCGCACCTTGTTCGGCTGTTTGGCGAATCCGGCCTATTTCCTCAACTGCGGCGGGCATGCTCGCAGCGACCGACTCCAGTTCGTCAAGTCCCAAATACACGGCGGTAAGGACGTTGTTGATGTCGTGGGCAACGCCCCCGGCCAGCCGACCAATCGCCTCCAAGCGCTCGCCTTGATCCAGCCTGGCCTGCAGCTTTTCTGCGGCCTTGCGGCGGGTCTCCCGCTCAGTGACGTCGATCGACAACACGGCGAGGCCTTTTGGCAAAGGCTGGAACCGTAGATCGAACCAGCCGGTCCGTCCGTCGGGATATCGAAATTCGTTGAGCATGGTGTCGGAAATACGCGACGTCATGCAGGTTTGCAAACGTTGGAACATCTCAGTCTGTTCGATGCCGGGGAAGCTCTCCATCATCGTTCGACCGATCAACGCTTCGCGCGTTGATCCACTTTGCTTTACTGCCGCGGCATTGAGGTAGACGTACCGGAAGTCAGGCCCAATAATCTGGTAGCCTTCCAGCATGTGATCTAAGGCATCCGAAAGTACGGGCTCGACGATCATGTTTCTGCACAGCCGCCGCTTGCAGGTGGGGGGCGCCCATCTGGCCACCCGGTCACCACATCACCACCGCAAGCCACGCTACCGGGCATTTACACCCCCTGCATCAACAGCCAAAACCCGCACGCCGAACCGACAACATCACACGTGATTATACCGCTCTCGCAGCGCAAATCAAGGGGCGGAGGTGGTGTACCCTAGAGAAACGGCCCAGCCGAGTGGTGGCCGCTTAAATGTAAATTTGTGTCTAATCAACTGGTGGCGGTACAGGGGCATTCCGGCGAAATGCACATCCGCCGCAAATCCCGTTAGGAAGTCGACCCGATACCTCCGCAGACTCATTATAATTCGAGCTCCAATTATGCATCCGGCTTGGCAAACCAATCGCGAAGGGCACCGTAACTGATCGGCTATACTGTTTCCCATGCGCCGCCTCCACCTGGTCGAACTTGAAGACCTACCCTGGTTCCCAGCCCCGATCCGGGATCTGCTCACCGATTTCCTGCGCTTTATGGGCGAACTCGGCTATCCTTTCGGGATTATTGCGGGGCGCGTGGCCGAGATCATGCGGACAACGGGCCGTACACGAATCGTCGACCTGTGCAGCGGCGGGGCCGGGCCGGTCGAACGGTTCGCTCGCGACTTGCAGGCGCAGGGCGCTACGGTCGAGCGGGTCATCCTTACCGACAAGTATCCGAACCGCAACGCCTTCGCCCATGTGGCTGAGCGGTCGGGCGGTCTCGTTGACTACGTCGCTACGCCGGTCGATGCCACCGGCGTACCCACGGACCTGCGCGGCCTGCGAACCATCTTCAACGCCTTCCACCACTTTCCGCCGGAGCTGGCCCGAGCCATCATCCAAGACGCGGTCAACAAGCGGGAACCGATCGCTGTCTTAGAAATGCTGGTCAAGACATCGCTCCCGACAATCGCGATCGGCTCACCCTTGGCGGCATTCGCGGTGGCCCCCTTCATCCGGCCCTTCTCTTGGCGCCGGATCCTGCTCAGCATGGTTGTGCCGCTGGTCCCGTTGCTGGTCGCCTTCGACGGCATGGTGTCCTGCCTGCGGATTTACACACCAGAGGAGCTGCAGGAACTGGTCGACAGCCTCGAGAATACGGACGGCTACCGGTTCGAAATTGGCCGCAAGCGGAAACTGCCCTTCGAGCCAGTCACCTATCTACTGGGCTGGCCTGAGTATCCGTTCGGCGCGGGCCGGGTGCCCCATTGTAGGACGATCTCATGTTGGCAAGACACGCCGGACACTTCGCGAAGGGAATTGTGGTCGAGCATCCCGGCCGGATTTCACGAAGGCTGAGACGGTTCGTCGGTTGCGCCGTGGCCCCGCTCTGCAAACTGGTACACCGCCCCACGCTCTCGGGTATCGAGAACCTGCCCCAGCGCGGCCCGTACCTGCTGATAGCGAACCACTCGGCGGGGCTCGGGATCACGGAGATCTTCACATTCTATTCTCTATACCTAGAGCGCCAAGGCGAACGTTCGCTGGCCGGATTTGCCCTTCCGCTCGATTGGCATATCCCCGGTCTGAGATTCCTCGTAACGGCGGCCGGGGCTATTCCGTCGACCTATGAGCACGCGCACCAAGCCCTCGAAAAAGACGTGCCGATTTTGCTTTTTCCCGGTGGCGACCACGAGACGACGCGCCCTGTCTGGCAGGCAAATCGTGTCGACTTCGGAGGCCGCCAAGGCTTCTTGAAGATCGCCCGCGATGGCGGCGTCCCCATCGTACCTATGGGAATCCGAGGGAGTCACCTCACCGCGCCGATTTTGTTTCGATCGAAGCTGCTTGCGACGCTTCTGCTCGCACCTCGACTTATCGGCCAGAAGCGCTGGGGGCTTTCGCTACTCGGAGTCATCGGCTCGGCCGCAATCCTCGGGTTCGCGTCGGTAGATCTGCCTTGGCGGATTTTGCTGACTTGGATTTGGCTGGGCTCCCCGCTCACCTTCCTTCCGTGGATTCCGTGGAAGATCTCCTACAGTATCGGCAGGCCCATTCCGGCCGCGGATCTGTTCGGAAACGGGCAATCTCTGGAGCACGCGCTGGCCAGAGTGCAGGACGAAGTCCAGCATCTGGTGACGCCATCGTGAGTCGGCCCAAAATACGGCGTTAGCCGAAACCAGCCCACCATATTCGGGCGGATGTCCAGTTCCGTGTCGTCATCGGTTCCGTGAATGGGTCCTCATGTCATCTATTCACGTCGCGGCCCAAAACGGGCAGATCGGATCCGTTCGGCGCATCGTGGGTTGTAATCCGACAACCAAACCAGTACGATAAACAGTATCAAACACGGACCGTATATGAGGTGGTTTATGGTCAAATCAATCCGCGTTGCTGATGACATCGTTCCCATTGGCGAGTTCAAGGCGCAGGCGGCGCGTCTGCTCGATCGCCTGCGCGAGACCGGCCATCCGCTTGTCGTCACGCAGCACGGCAAGCCTGCGGCGGTCATGCTCTCGCCGGTCGAATACGATCGACTCCAAGCGCGGGCGGAGTTTGTGCAGTCCGTTGCGGCGGGCCTTACCGATGCGGAGGCAGGACGCGTGATGGATACCAAGACGCTCAAGTGGCCGGCCCAAGGAAACGCTACCAGTCTCAAGTAGAGACTTTTCCTTTCGCGC
>CAZUAB010000164.1:0-5370 GCA_964617795.1 uncultured bacterium | reverse complement strand
CCACCTGTACCTCGGGCGAACCGGTGTCACCTTCGGCCCGCGCGAAACGCTGAATGATCTCGGCCTTTTGTTCTGCAACGATTGCCATATCCGTCGTTCTCCTTGCTTTCGTTTCTTCTTTGTCGTGTCGTAATAATTATAGGGGAATAGCACGTGGCTTGTGTAGGCATCCACCGCCCGCCTGGTCGCCGCGCCGCGACTGTAAGCAGCGTGCACGCCGCCCGCGCACGGGTGGAATCCGTACAGTTTGCATCAAAATGGGTCGGCCCGCAAGCGCTGCGAGCGGCGAGCGCCTAGATCTCGATCGTCTCGCCCTGCACGAGCGGCCGCAGGCGGCGGTCGCCCAATGCAATCAACTCAGCCAACACCTCGCCCTCGAAGGACGGCTTGATGTGGTAAAGCAGCACCGGCACGTCCAAGCCGAGCTTGTCGATCTCGGCCGAAAGGTGGCAGGGGCTATAGTGGCCGCTCAACAAGGACAGTTCGGCCATACGATCGGGGAAGCTGACTTCGGTGATGACCGCCTTGAGTGTCTTTTTGTATTTTTTGCGTGCGACTTCCCAGACTTCGTCGGTCGGCCCGGTGTCACCGGTGTAGAGTAGCGTCTTGTCGCCTTCACTGACGAAGCTGGCGTAGCAGGGTACCGGATGGTTGACGCGAACGAACTCGACCTTGAATTCGCCGACCGAAAAGACCCTGCCTGGTCCTTCCTCGCGGTAACGGATCACCGGACTTTCTTTGGTCGGGATGACCGTGAAATCGGGCCATAACTGAAAATTGAAGACATGATTGCGCAGCGTCGTGATGACCTCCGGCGCGGCACAAACTTCGACCGGGTCGGATTTGAGGCCAATCACATTGTCGGCGAGCATCGGGATGTCTTTGACATGGTCCAAATGGGCGTGACTCAAGAGGATATGGCGAACGGCGTTCTGCTCGGCAATACCGAGGGCCTCAACAACCCCGCCGGCATCGAGCAACGTGTGCCCATTAAGCAGAAATGAAGTCGTACGCTTACCGGGCAACAACCCGCCGTAAACACCGAGTGCTTGGATCTTCATGGAATGACGCCGTCCTTCGCTGGTGTCGGCCGGGTTGCCGCCGCGTGGGGAAGAATCAGGAGATTTCGCCGAACTGTTCTTTCATGGCCAAGAACTCAAGAAACTTGAGCAACTTTGCCGGGTCGGCAACGATGTAGCCTTCTTCGTGTGGCTTGATCAGATTGGACTTGATCAACTTCTCCACGATCTCTTTCACCTTGGGCACGTCGAGCCCGGTCATGCCGGAGATATCCCCGACCGACTGGCGGACCAACGTCCCATCGGGAACCGCTGAGCCCTTTTCGGCGCCGCGCACGAAGGCGTATACGACTTTACGATTGGCATCCTTGTAGGACAGGACCTCAATCTGCGAGTTCGTGTCCTTGAGTCGCTGAGCCAGCTTGCGAATGATCCGGTAGGCGATTTCACCGTTCGATTTGACCATCGCCTCGAATGTGCTCGAATCGATGACGAGCAACTTGGCGTCTTCTTCGATAACGCCGCCGGCACTACGTGGCTCGTTGAGCAGAATCGCCATTTCACCGAGAAACTCACCGGCCGGGATCACGGCCAGCGTCTTTTCACCGCCGTCGACGCGCTTGATGATACGCACCTTACCGGTCTGGATGATGAACATCTCGTCGCCGGTATCGCCCTCTTCAAAGAGAACATAGCCAGCCGGGAATTCCCGACCGAACTTATCGAATAATTGCTGCTCGGGATTGCTCAAGCTGCTGCCTCCGTCTGTGCTGCGTCCGCCCTTTTTGTATCAGGTTTTCCGTCCCATGTCAACGAGCGCGGGCCACGCCGGAGTGGAAGCGGCGTCACTTGCTCTTGGCCACAAAGACGCCGTTCCACTGTCCTTCGGGCGGCTCTTCCATCAATTCGCGAGCGCGTTTGAGGAATGTTTTGGTCGGCCCATCGTCCGGATATTCCACCGACAGCACGCGCCATGCTTCAAAGGCCTCGGCAAACCGGCCGGTCCGGTAGAGCGCCAATGCTTCCTCAAAGCGCTTGACCAAGGCGCGTGTAGGGCCGTCGACGTCCGTCGGGCGCCCGACCAATTCGTAGATCACCACGGGCTCTTTTTTGCCCTTGACCGCAACCGAATCGAGTTCGCGCAAGAAGTAGCTATCGCGCACCAAATTGGCGGTTTCGGGGCCGATGATGATGTGTGTGCCGTACTCTTTGTTGATGCCTTCGAGCCGCGATCCCAAATTGACCGCGTCGCCCATGACAGTGTAGTCGAAACGCTGCGTAGATCCCATGTTCCCTACGCTCATCGGGCCGGTATTGAGACCAATACCGATGTCAATCGGGGGCAGGCCGCGCTGTACCCAGCCGACTTTGAGTTCTTGCAGCTTCTCCATCATCTGCAGGCAGGCCCCACAGGCACGCTCGGCGTGATCGGGCTGATCGAGCGGGGCGCCGTAGATCGCCATCAAAGCATCGCCCATGTATTTGTCGAGCGTGCCGCCGGTGGCGAAAACGATGTCCGTCATTGGCGTTAGGTACTCGTTGAGCAGCGCTGAGAGCTCTTCGGCATCAAGGGTTTCAGAAATGGTTGTGAATCCGCGCACATCCGAAAACATGACCGTGAGGGTCTTCTTCTCGCCGCCCAGTTTGAGGCGGTCGGGGTCTTCCAAGACCTGTTCGATGACGGCGGGCGACAGGTAATACTGGAAGGCGCTGCGGACTTCCTTCCGCTTGCGTTCTTCGGTGTAGTACTTGTAGATGGTCACGGCTGCGAAAACCGAAACGATCTCAAGCGCCGGGTAAACCGTCGACAGCCAGATGCCCTTTTGCTCGAGCAGCATTTGTCCGCCGACCAGAAAGGCGAACATCAAGACACCGGCCGCGATCGCGCCGTACACCGCACGCAGAGGCGCCAGCACAATGCCGAGCAACACGCCAATCAAGACCACCGCAAGGACGTCAAAAAACACCATCCAGTCGGGACGCTGCAAAAACGTGCCGGCGAGGATGTTGTCCATGACGTTGGCGTGCACCTCGACCCCGGGCATGTTCTGGTCGAACGGCGTAACCCGGAGGTCCATGATGCCGATTGCGGTGGGTCCGATCAGTGCGATGCGGTCGGTGAATGTGCCCGCCGGAAAGGTCCCACGTACCGCGTCGACAAAGCTGATGATCTGAAATTGTCGTTTGGGTCCGCGGTAGTTGATCAGCAGTTGTCCGCGCTCGTCAACGGGAATGACGGCATCACCCAGTTGAATGCCGCTGACGGTGGGCCGGCTGCCCTCCCACGCATCCACATCGACAATGACGGGCACGTCGAAACCTTCAGCGGCAGCACGTTGCATGGCCACCGCCTTGAGCGCCAGGCTGGGATAGTAGTTGCCGCGAAACTCGTGAATCAGCGGGTAGTTACGGATTGTGCCGTCGCTGTCCTGCTGAATGGTGAAGTAGCCAAATTCACGCGTCGCATTGCTGAGTACCGGAATGTTGGCCTCGACATCGACGGCACTGGCACCCGGTAGCTGGCCCTCAAATTCGCCCAAACGCCGGATCAGCGTCAACCGACTCGGGGCGATTGCGGCTTCACGCGCGGCGATCTCCGCATCGGTCGAGAAGCCCACATCGTCGGTCGTCTGGTGGAAAAAATACCCGAGAATGACATTGCCCGCGGCGGAGATGGCCTCGGCAAAATAGCCGTCGTTGTCGGCCCGCTGCTCGGCCGCAACAACATCCTTGTAAAACCGGCTCTGGCGGCCCACAACATCGTCGATCTGCGCCTTTACCGCCGCAATTGGCCTGTCCAACTCGCCCCGCCGACTCTTGGGCAAGGCCACCCTGGCGGCTTGGAGATCGGCCAGTGCCTGCTCCAGCGCGGCACGGTCACTCTCGCCGGTCAGACCCATTTTTTCGAGGTCCGCGCGCATTTCGCGCATCTTGACGAGTTCGGAGTTCTGGTCGGACTCCGAGAACACGACGTCCCATGCGATCGTCGCCGCGCCGTCGGCCTTGAGGTTGGTCACCGCATCGCCCATGCGGCTGCGGCTGAACGGCCAGCGACCCAGCTCATCGAGGGTGTGATCATCAATCGCAACGATGATCACATTGCCGGTTTCGGGCTCAACGCCGCGCAGCTGCATGCGGAAGTCGAACACACGGTACTCAATGAGGTCGAAGATATGCCGCACGGCCTTGAAGTCATCCAAGGTCTTGATCATCAGGATACCGACGGTGATGCCGGCCGCGATGTAAAACGGGACGAAGGTAAGGAGCTTACGGAAAAAGCGAGTCATTGGGCACATCCTCAAGAGGCGGTTGCGGGAACCACTCGGTCCGCGGTGCCAACATCCTAGCAGACGCGGGCGCCCGGTCAAGCCCCGTGCGCTGACGTACCGCCGATCAGCGCGGCTTGCGAACGACGAGCGCCAACTCGGGCAGGATGCCGCGCTGCCAACGCAGCGGCAATAAACCGTGCAGGTAGGTCCACCATGTCTCGACTTCGAAGCCCTGTGCCTGCATGAAGGCGATCCAGTCGCTGTGCACGCGCATACCGAAATGGTGCTCCATGCGATCAGGGATGGCGTAAAACACACGCCGGATCAGGCTGCGGTTCGGCGTCGTCAAAATCCAGCGGCCACCGGGCTCAAGTGCGCGCATCACGTCGGCGCAGGCACGCGGCTGATCCTCGTAGTGCAAATGCTCAATCACGTCGGTCGAAAACACGGTCCGTACGGAAGCATCATCGACCGGCAAGGGGTCGATGCCCAACGTCGAGACGTGGAAGCTCGCCTGCGGAAGTACGTCGCGCGCCACCTGAATGGCATAGTCGCTGACGTCGACGCCGACCAGTTCGCCACGGCCTGCGTAGCGGCTCAAAAAATACCCAAAGGCACAGCCGATGTCGAGGATGCGTGGCCCTTCGACGTACGGTTCAAACCAACGCGCCAGCCGGTCAAAATAAGGCCGTACGTCGCGATAACCGCCGGTCGCCTTGTAGAAGAACGAGTCTTTGCCCGAGTAGTAGTCCTCGGTGTAGATACTGCGATAGTCTTGTCCGTCGCTCATCCCCGCATCATGCCCGAGCGGCGTCGTTTCGGCAAATTCGTCACGTCGGGTACCATGAGCGGAGAACGCCGCCGGAGTGGTGGAATGGCAGACACAGGGGACTTAAAATCCCCAGCCCGAATCGGGCGTGCGGGTTCGAATCCCGCCTCCGGCAACAAGATAATTTGGCTCGCTTGCACCGGATGCTCGTACACAATGCAGTTCGGGCTCCGCGGATTCAGCGACGGAGGACCGTCGTCGAATCCCGCCTCCGGCAACAAGATAATTTGGCTCGCTTGCACCGGATGCTCGT
>CAZUAB010000163.1:0-5391 GCA_964617795.1 uncultured bacterium | reverse complement strand
TGGACGCTGGTCACGCACGTGATCGCCCGGGAGCTTCGCCCCTGAAGCCCCGGCTCAGAGCTGCTTGAGCTCGGCGACGAGATCCTGAATCGCCTTTTTGCCGTCGGCAAAGTACATCAGGGCATTGTCGAGCGCAAAAAGCGGGTTGGGGATACCGGCAAAGCCCGGGCTGAGCGAGCGCTTGACGACGATCACTGTACGGCACTTGTCGACGTCGATGATCGGCATGCCGGCGATCGGGCTATCGGGCTTGCGTGCATCGGGGTTGACGACGTCATTGGCGCCCAACACGATCGCAACATCGACGGTCTCCAACGTAGGATTGATCGTATCCATCTCGAGCAGTTTGTCGTAGGGGATATCGACCTCAGCCAGCAGTACGTTCATGTGGCCCGGCATACGGCCCGCGACCGGATGGATGGCGAACTCGACCGAGGTGCCGCGCCCTTCAAGTAGATTGAAGAGGTCGCGCGTAGCGTGCTGAGCCTGCGCAACGGCCATGCCGTAGCCCGGCACAATCACCACACGCTGCGCGTCTTCCAGCATCATGGCGATTTCTTCGGCACTGGTTTTCTTGATCTTGCCGCCGTAGACCTCATCGGCACTGGCCGATGCAGCGGAGGCATCGATGCGACCGAATAGTACGTTGATCAGCGAGCGGTTCATGGCCTTGCACATGATCTGCGTGAGAATGATCCCCGAGGCGCCGACGAGCGAGCCGGTAATAATCAACACATTGTTGTCGAGTACAAAACCGGCTGCTGCTGCAGCAAGGCCTGAGTAGCTATTGAGCAAGGCAACGACGACCGGCATATCCGCGCCACCGATTGGTGCGACCAACGTAATCCCGAGAATGCTGGCCAAACCGACGAGCGCCCAGAATGCCCAGACTGCCGACGGGTCGCGAATGACAACCACAGCCAGCACGACCGCACCGATGGCCAGCAACGCATTGACCACCTGCTGCCCAGGCAGCGCCCATGGTTTGTTGAACGCCTTCAGTTCCTGCAGCTTACCCCAGGCCACAAGCGAACCCCAGAAGGTCACGGCGCCGATCAGACCGGCCGCCGCAGCCGCAATCAACGCCTGCAGGTTGGGCCCGTGCGCCGCGGCCTTTATCATGGCGAGTGAAACCGCGGGATTCGCGAGCGCCTCAGCGCCGATCTGCAACTCGGCGCCGGCAATCAGCACGGACGCCAACCCGCCAAGTCCGTTGAACAACGCAACGAGCTGCGGCATCGAGGTCATCTCGACGCGCACGGCAATGATCACGCCGATGACCGCACCCACGGCAAGGCCGCCGGCGACAATCCACCAACCCGCCGGGTGTAGTTGCGGTACGGTGGCAATCACGGCCACGAGCATGCCCACGGCGCTCAGCAAGTTGCCTCGCACAGCCGTGCGCGGATGCGTCAACCCCTTGATGCCAAGTACAAACAATACAGCGGCACCAAGGTAGGCGAGGTCGATCAGGGCCTGGGTCGTCGCGGGACTCACGCGCGGTCCCCTTTCTTGCGGAACATGCCAAGCATCCGATTGGTGACCAAATAGCCACCGACCACGTTGACCGTCGCCAAGACGACCGCTGTAAAACCGAGCACCGTGGCGATCGTGCCGTGGTTACCACCGGCCGCCACGAGTGCCCCAACCAACGTGATACCCGAGATCGCGTTGGAGCCGCTCATCAGCGGTGTATGCAAGGTCGGCGGCACCTTGGTGATGACCTCAAAGCCGATGAACACGGCGAGTACAAAAATCGTCAGCAGTCCTACAAGGCCCATGTCAGTTTCCTCCCTCGCTGAGGGTAATGCCGAGCGCCGCCGCCACCTGCGGATGGCGAATCTTCCCACCGTCGGTCACCAGTGTACCGGCGGTGATTTCATCCGCCGGGTCGATATTCAAGGCGCCGTCCTTGGTTACCAGATGCTGCAGGAGCGTCTGCACGTTGCGCGCGAACATCTGGCTGGCGTGGTAGGGTACGGTCGCCGGCAAATTGATCGGGCCGAGGATGCTCACGCCCTGATGCAGGACGGTCTCACCGGCCTTTGTCAGTTCACAGTTACCGCCGCGTTCAGCCGCCAAATCAACGATCACACTACCCGGTGCCATGCGCTCGACCATGGCCGCCGTGACGATCACCGGACTCTTGCGCCCGGGGATTGCGGCCGTCGTAATCACCACGTCCGACTCGGCGACCACGTCGGCCATCAGTTCCTGTTGGCGGCGGACCTGTTCTTCGCTTTGCTCCTTGGCATAGCCGCCGCTGTCTTCGGCGGTACTGGTATCGAGCGGCAATTCGACAAACTTGGCACCCAATGACTCAACCTGTTCCTTGACCGCCGGCCGCACGTCATAGCCACTGACCACGGCGCCGTTGCGCTTGGCGGTGGCAATCGCCTGCAGGCCAGCCACACCAGCACCAACCACGAGCACCTTGGCCGGCTTGAGGGTGCCGGCCGCCGTCATCATCATGGGGAACATGCGCGGCAGCGAGGAAGCCGCCAGCAGCACGCCTTTGTAGCCCGCCACTGTCGCCATCGAACTGAGGATATCCATGCTTTGCGCGCGTGTGATGCGGGGAATCAGTTCGAGCGCAAATGCCCGGGCGCCCGTGGAGGCCCACGGCTCCAGAGCCTTGGCGGCCCACAGGGGTTCCATCGCCGCGATCAGGATCTGGCCGTCACGAAGGCGCCTGACATCATCGGCGGCCACCGTCGGATCGTCGGCGCCGGCCAAGCGCACCGCCGTAACGATATCCGCCTCGGCAAACACCGCCGCCCGATCGGCCACCAAGCGGGCGCCAGCGGCCTCATACTCGGCATCCGGGAATCCGGCGGCGACGCCGGCACCACGTTCAACGATGACCTGCAAGCCGATTTTGGCCAACACAGTCATGTTGGCTGGTGTAAGTGCCACGCGGGACTCGCCCGCCAAACACTCTCGGGGTACTCCGACAATCACTAGGGCCTCCATGACGCGGGAAAAACAAACGGCCAAGGCCGGGGCCTTGCACCTTGGGGCGCACCTGCGCTTCGATTCAATCTAACATATTGGCGGCGCGGTAAGCCAAGCCTGCACACTCGACGGGACCCGGCCGTACGCGTATGATGAGGGGAGTGCGCAACGCTCTTTGGCCTCGCACGCTCAAGGGAGGATCTCAAGGCTATCGAATGAGTCGAACGACGGTCGCCATCGTCGGTGCCAACGGTTACACCGGGGGCGAACTCCTGCGCCTGCTGGCTGGCCATCCATTGGTCACGGTCGCCGCGGCGACGAGTCGTTCGCAGGCGGGCGTGCCACTCGCCGTTTCGTTCCCTCACCTGCACGGGATTCGGCAGCTACCGGGCATCTTCGAGGATCTTGACGTAAAGGCCGTAGCCGAGCGTGCAGAGGTAGTGTTTGCCTGCCTGCCGCACGGTGAATCCCAGATCTGGGTTGATGACCTGCGTACAGCCGGCTGTATTGTCATCGACCTCAGTGCCGACTATCGCTATGGCGATCTGCGCGTTTACACCGAGACCTACGGCGAGCACCAACGGCCGACCCGCAACGACGAGGCCGTTTACGGCTTGGTGGAGTGGGCGCGCGACGCCATTCGGCAGGCCGACCTTATCGCCAACCCCGGCTGCTACCCGACCAGCGTACTCAATGCCTTGTTGCCCATCCTGCAGGCCGGGCTCGTGGACGGCGCGGTTATTGCCGATTGCTGGAGCGGCGTCACCGGCGCCGGGCGCGGCGCCAAAGTGTCGTCGCTGCATGCAGAAGTCAGCGAGAATATGCAGGCCTACGGACTGCCGCGACATCGACACGAATCCGAAATCGGCTTCCACGCCGGTCGGCTGGGCGCAGCCGGTACCGACGTTGTTTTTACGCCACACTTGGCGGCCGTCAATCGCGGCATCATGGCGACCATTCAGGTACCGCTGGCGACCGGCGTCGATCCAGCGGCGCTGCGCGACCTTTATGCCACGCGCTATGCCGACGAACCCTTCGTCCATCTCTTGCCCGAGGGCGTGCTTCCCCGCTCGGCAGCGGTACGCGGGACCAATCGCCAACATATTCAAATCGCCATGCGGCGGCCGCGACTTGCCACAATCCTGTCGACCATCGACAACCTCGGCAAGGGTGCGGCTGGGCAGGCAATCCAGAATCTCAACGTCCGCATGGGCTGGCCCGAAACAACGGGTCTCGAACACGCGGGCCTGTTTCCCTGATTCCGGCGCCCCGTGTGGGGCGTTGACCGAAAGGCCGCCCGAGCTTGGCACATCTTGACAGCCGCCTGCGTATCGTTGGCGTGATCCCCGCACGTTGGGGCGCGTCCCGCTTTCCCGGCAAGCCGATCACGCCGATCGCCGGTCGCCCGATGATCGCACACGTCATCGAGCGGGCGCAGCAAAGTGCGTTACTTGACGAGATCGTCGTGGCCACCGACGACGAACGGATTGCCGATGTGGCCCGCGATGCCGGTGCCCGCGTCGTGCTGACCGGTGAGGCGGCAACCGGTACCGACCGTATCGCACAGGCTGTACGCGCACTGGGTCAGGTCGACGTGGTCGTCAATATCCAAGGCGACGAACCGCTGATCGATCCGGCAGTCATTGATGCGGTCGTGCAACCCTTCGCCTCGTGGGAGGGCGTCCAGGTGGTCACCGCAGCCCGCCCGTTCGCACTCGATGAAGACCCATCCGATCCGAACCGCGTCAAGGTGGTGGTCGGCCTCGATGGCCGCGCCCTTTATTTCAGCCGTGCGCCGATTCCGTTCGCGCGCGGCCGCGCTGTTGCACCAGCCCTACATGTGGGTATTTATGCCTTTTGGCGGGCTGCTCTGCAACGTTTCGCCGACCTCAAGCCGACGCCACTAGAGATTTGCGAAGGCCTCGAGCAACTGCGGCTGCTCGAAAACGGCATTCCGGTCCACGTCGTACGGGTCGACTGGCGCGGGATTGCCGTTGATGTGCCCGACGACGTGCGACTGGTTGAAGAACACCTCGAATCTGGTAACCTTTAGGAATCCCAATGCGCAAGATATCTCACCCCCATGGCAGCTCCAAGTTCATCTTCGTCACCGGGGGTGTCGCCTCTTCGCTTGGCAAGGGCATTGCAGCCAGCTCGATCGGCGCGCTCCTCGAGAGCCGCAACCTAGCCGTCACGATCCAGAAGCTGGACCCTTACCTCAATGTCGACCCGGGCACCATGAACCCGTTCCAGCACGGCGAGGTGTTCGTGACTGAGGACGGCGCCGAAACCGACCTTGACTTGGGGCACTACGAACGCTTTTTGCACCGTCCGATGTCTCGGCGCAACAACTACACGACGGGACAGATTTACGACGCGGTACTCAGCAAAGAGCGACGCGGCGATTTCCTTGGGGCAACCGTGCAGGTCATCCCA
>CAZUAB010000162.1:0-5412 GCA_964617795.1 uncultured bacterium | reverse complement strand
AGCGGTCATTCCAGACGGTGAACGGGAACATTTGGCCAACGTGCAGATTGGCCGACTTGGCGCTTGTGCCGACCAGTTGGCCGTCGGGTAAATAGAGGCTCGCCTGAAGGGCCAGCCGAACGAGGTCCTTCCGCGGCGATCGGAGTAAGCAGTCTTCCACCAAGCCGCGCGTAGCCTGATTGAGATCGAACGTCGCTGTGGCGATCGCCATACCGCTCCCGGGTTGCGTGGTCGTCGCGGTTGTTGTGCCGCGCGGGCGTGCACGCATCCCCCGGCCTACGTGTCCATCACTCGTCCGGCGCTCAGCGATCAATCGCCGACCGCCTTCGCCGCCGCCGCCAAGCCCACGCGCCCGCCACCAGCGCCAGCCCCCAAGCCTGCGCCCCGGCCGGGCCGGCCCCGCAGCCGTCCGTGGCGACCTTGGCGTCGCACTGGGTGGTGATCTTGTGCGGGCAGGCCTCGTTGTAGTCGCAGAGCGAAGCGCTGCGGCAGGCCACGCCGTCGGGGCGGAGTATGTGGTGGCACCCAGTATTGATTCCGAGAGAGGGAACCCGGACCGGGCCATAGTTCGGAATTCCGACTTCGAACACTTCTGCGGCTGTTCCCCGGTACTGCGGCTCTACGGCGGACAGTCCACAGTAGGCCCCGGCGACCGACACGAATACCGTGCGTGCGGAGATCACGCGCATGTACGGCAGCAGATGAGTGGCCACAAACGGACGATCGGTCGAACTACCCGGCACCAAGAACTGCCACAGCGGAAGACCCGCGCCAGCTGTCTCCGCAGTCTGGTAGCCTTCTTTGGCGGCAAGGTAGACAACGGTTCGGCGGCCGAAGGCCGCTGAAGGCGGATCTGGAATCTGGGCAAGTAAAGAGGAGTCCGTATAAAGGGTCACGTCCCACAGACCCCCAACGTTGGCTGGCGAACCGGGACCATAGGCCGGCGCAGACACTGCGGCCGGCGGTACCGGCAGCTCGACTTCGGTCTGGCAGCCTGCCTCGGGCAACGGCAGTCGATCCACGTTTAGCACGACGTCCGCGCCGGCGAAGCGGAACAGGTGGCGCCCGATCGCCGGACGTGCCCAGGCCGTGCGCGCAGACTGCCATCGTGCGCTCGAACCCACACGTTGAATTTCATCAGGCGTGAGGACATCGACGTAAAGCGCCGGTTGCGAACCCTTCATCTCCTCTTCGACCCAGTCAGGCTCATAGGCGAACGGCACCGGCGTCGTCGGCGGAGAGTCAAAAACGAACCGCACCGCCAAACCTACCCGACTGTGGCTCGGGTGCCCCTCAAGCGACGTACAGAACTCCGAATATCCCCCACCCGTGATACGGGCACAATGGGCCGGCCAACCGTTGGGCAGCTTCAGGTTGGCCGAAAGCCGTATGCAGGGTCGATCGAGAGGGTCTACTCTTCTCGGCGATTCAGCAACGGCGATTGCGCCCAGCCCAAAAATCGCGGCAACGACAAAGAGCACCCCCGTGGTTTGGATCGGCATCGTCATTCGCCTGCCTTACGGCGGCGGGCAAACATCCAAATTGACAGGCCAACGACCATCGGAGCCACCGCACCCGCGCTCCCGGACCCGCAGCCAAACAGTGGGCCGGCAAACGCAAACCAGATGAGCAGAAAGTTGTCCAGAAAACTGCCGGCCAGACTCCACCTGAGCGTAAACTCGACCCAAGAGAGGGTGCCGAGAACGACATCGTCTACCAGCCCGAAGGCCGCAGCCGCAACCGTCTTGTCAATCCAGTCAGACATATCATTGGCTATCTGGAAAGGAGAGCCCATACCGACGGCGACCCCGGCTGCGGAATGGCTGGTGTTCCTCACCTGCCCCTCGGGGGATACGAGCACTGCGACCAGATCCACATCAACACGCTCTCGGCCACGAGAAGCAATCAAGCACAAATCGACCAGATGACGGCTGTCCGATGAAAGCTCAAAGGAGCGGCGCATTATCGGCACATCCGCCAACACACGCACAGAACTTGCTTCACCATAGCCGACGTCACCATCTCGGGTTGTGCCGCAGGCCCGCCACGTTCCGGTTGCGGAATCGCGATAGTAGGCGTGAACCTCCACTGCGTCTTCGCGCGCCGACTGATTCAACACTTGAAATGCCGCAGTAGAAACCGTGATGCCGGTATTCGCGACATCCGAAAACGCAAGGACACGCTCGCCTAGGCGCATTCGCGCAGAACGAACATGATCGCCCGGCGTGATAGCCACATACGGAGCATTCGCGAGTGGATAGGGCACGTCCATCCGGGCAGCGGTCGGTACGCCCCGCTCTTGAAACTCGTAACTCAGGCCCATCAGCGCCGACGTGCGCAGCCGCGAATCCAGCCAAGTCGCAGACATCCAGCGACTGCGGGCCCACCCAAAAGCCGCCCACAATGAGTTGTGATCTGCCGACGGCTCGACTTCTTTAATCAAGCTAACCGCGTTCCAGTATGCGAAGCTTCCCCAGCGTCCACCTCGCAGCAAGTAAGGATTGGGCGCTGATGAATCCAAATAGGCCGCCAATGCTACAGACCGTCCAATAGCTCCCTCCATCCCCGCAGCACGCTTATGCGGGAGATCGTCGTACCTGAATTCAGCGCCATCGAACGCGTTGCACCAAAAGCCGCCGATCCCGCCCCAACCACAAGACGCAAGCTGTGCTAACCCTTCTTCGTACTCCTTGTGGCGATCAGACGATTCGCCCCAAACCGACCACCTGCGGAACTGGAGCAAGTGCGCTGTCTCGTGGATAATCGTGCTGGGCGACAATGACGCCATCCACTCGAACGTGATGCGATTTGCACGCACCGGGAACCGCGTCGCACATGCGATCGCATCAACGTTGCCACAGTCGACTACCGGGGATACCCGGTAGACATCACCCGTGCTGCTGTACCCACCATAATTGGCGGAAACTCGATTCGCCGCTTTATTCCAAGTCATGATGGTCACAAACGGATAGTACCCCCAAGGTGCGCCCAGCCTGCAACTCGACGGTGCGTTGTACGTCAACGATGAGAGGATCGGCACCTCGTCTTCAGCCTCGTACGGTTCGAGATAGTCCGTGACCAGCACTCCGCCGTCCTCAAACCAACCTGCATAATGCTGAAGCGGATTCGGCCGAACAAATGAATCCGGCGCGCAAACTTCACCGAACTGGTCACCCGACGGCGGCGAGTTGAACTCCCCCCCAATTGCCGGGTATGACGTTCGGGAACTACGGTTAGCGCCCGGCACATGTACTGTCAGACCAGTAGATGCGTTTACCACTACCCGCTCGTATTCGTCGCCGCCAGCGAAATCCACATTCCAACTCAGCTGTGGCGGCCCACCGCCGTGGGCCGCGCGAGCAATTCCGAGAGCTTCCGCGACGGCCCCGCACGCCAAATTGTGCTCTGCACAGAAGGACTTGGCGATGATAACCGCTTCTTCCGCACCTAAGTTCGCCTGCGTCCAGCCCTCAGGACGATCACCCCCGGGCGAATATACACGCTCCAGCCTCCCCTCTTGATCAAAGCCGACCACCACGCCGCCGGCCTCGACCCGGAAGCCGTTCACAACCTGCTCGAACTGCACCGTGGTGCCGCTGTCGCCCAAAGCCGGCGTATACACCCCCGCCAGCACCAGTTGATCCTGCGGCGCGGCGATCCCCATCATCGGCCCGACCTGCGACAGCACGTGCTGCGCCTTGCCGACGGCCGTGACGTCCGAGGGGGCGACGCGGCCTTCGCGGGGCACCTCGAGGACCCGGCGATTGCCGGCGTGGTCGTCGACGACCACGATCAACCGGCCGATATCCGACGCGTCGAGGCTGTGCGACACCATGCCGGCGGCGGTCGGCACGAGCGCCGCGACTTCGGTGCCGTCGGCGACCAGCGAGACGGCCGCGATGCCGCTGCCGCCCTCGTCGCACATCGCAAGGTCGAGCGTAACCACGCCGTCGGGGGCGCGGGTGATGTCGACAAAATCGGCGGCGGCCGGCGTCTGGTCGATGAGCACGGCGCCCTCGGCTTCGGCCTGGACCACCGCCGCCGCGGCGTCGAACACCACAACGCGAACCGTGGCATCCCACAACCCGGCCGTGGCCGCCGTCGCCAGTCTCGGCGCCGCGACGACCGACAGCCAATCTTCGGTGGCTGCCGCTGCCACCGCCGCGGTGGATTGGCCGGCGTGCTCCGCGCCGCCCGGACCCGAAAACATCCACCGAACCACCGCCGTCACACCCGCGGGCATCGACCCGACGCCGTCGAAACGCCACCTGACCGGCAACGTCACCGGCGTCTCGGCGCCGATGTAGGCCGGCCATGACACGGTCGCAGCGGCGGCGGTCGACGAGACCACCTCAGGGTCGGCAACCTCGATGCGGCTGCCCGGCCCGGCGCAGGCCTGCGGCTTCGGCGCCGGCGGCGTCGTCCAGCCGCTACCGGTGACTTCGATCGGCGGGCCGACGATGCTCTGCAGCGTCCGATGCTCGGTCCACATCGGCATGTAGGCGGCAACATCGGTCGCCAGAAATGACGCCAGCCTCGCATACTCCGGCGATGCCGCGTCGTAGGGCAGGCGAAATTCCCATTCGGCCACCGCCGGTGTCGGGTCGCGCCGCATGCCGAGGCTGACACCCCGGACCGCCAGGCGGTGCATGCCCTCGACCGGCGTTTCGAAGTCGGCCACCTTGCCGCACTTCTTGAACGGTCCGCCGTTCAGCGAGCATTCAAAGACGACGGCGCCCTCGCCGCCGAACGTGAACACCGCCTTGCCGGTCTCCTCGATGTCGCCCGGTCGCGTCTCGATCACCGTCTCGGGCACGATCGGCTCGCGTTCGGTGATCCACATCAAGACGAGCGGGGTTGGGTCGCGTCGACCGTCGTCGGCGATCGCGCGGATCGACAAGTGCCATGGCCCGTCCGGCAGCCAGTTGGCTTGGCCGAGGCCACCAAAGTCCATCGGCGACGCGCAAGGGCGCCAGACCTCTTTGTAGGTGTACGTATTGCACTCGAAGCGCTCGGCGCCGACCGCGCTGAATTCGATCAGGAGCTCTCCGGGATGCGTAATCGGGGCCGGACCGCGCACGAGGATCGTATCGGGCATGTCGGGATCGACGACTTCAAATCGGCGCAGGGCCGAGGCGAACGCGCCGCTTCCGCCCTGCCCCACGGCCTGCACTTCGAAGGCATGGATGCCAATCGCGACGCCGGACCGGCTCCACGGACTGCTGCATGGCAGAAACGCCTCTTCGTCGAATCGGCAGACGAAGGTCGCCGGCCGATCAGCGGCGAATTCGAACGTCACCAGGGCGCTGCCGGTCTTGCCGTTCGGCCCGGCCGTGATCACGAGCGACGGCAACGCTTCGTCGATCGTCCACGCATAGCGGCTCGGCGTCTCGTCGATGTTGCCGGCAAGGT
>CAZUAB010000161.1:0-5445 GCA_964617795.1 uncultured bacterium | reverse complement strand
AGACAGGGCGCCGGGGAGCAAAACGATGATCCCAAGCACGATGAGCAAGCCGTAGCGCTCGAGTCGAGCCCACGAAGCCGCCAAATGACGCGGCAGGATCGCGTAGACCACCCGGCTGCCGTCCAGCGGCGGAATGGGCATCATATTGAATGCAGCCAGCGCGACGTTGATGACGATCGAAAACAGGGCCATCAACCACAAGGGCACGAGCCATTGCCCGAGCATTGTCGGTGCGCCGGCTTGGACCCATCCGGGAATACTCGGCTCGATGAACAACAAGAGATGGACGATCAGCCCGGACACCACCGCCAGCACGATGTTGGTCGCCGGGCCGGCCAGGGCCACCCACATCATCCCCTTGCGCGGGTCCCGGAAATAGCGTGGATCCACCGGTACCGGCTTGGCCCAGCCGAAAAAAACCGACCCTGTGAACAGGTACTGCATCAACGGAAAGAGCACGGTGCCGACCGGATCGACATGGACGAGCGGATTCAGGCTGAGGCGCCCTTGGCTGGCGGCGGTCGGGTTGTCTAGCTTGCGCGCTATTCAGCCGTGCGCGACCTCGTGGAAGGTAACTGCCAAAAGGATGGGCAGCGCCCGGATGGCCAGTGACTCCATCAACCGACCAATGCTTCGGCCAGCGAACCCATGTCCAATGTCACCGCGAATTGGCGGCCGTCGGCAAGATCGCGGCAGGCCACGGTACCAGCGTCTCGCTCGCTGCTGCCGCGAATGAGCGCCCAACGACACCCGGCGGCATCCGCCGCGCGCATCTGCGCCTTGAGGCTGTGTTTGTGCTGAAACAACAACGCCGTCAAGCCATTCGCCCGGAGTCGATCGACCCATTCGAGTCCTTCGATGCGAGCCTCGTCATCTAGGGCCACCCAAGCCAAACCGCGGCGCGCCGGTTCCACGTCTTCGCCAAGAATCAAGGACAGCCGTTCCATGCCCAAAGCAAAACCGAATGCGGGTACGGCCTGTCCGCCAACCGAGGCGACAAGATTGTCGTAGCGTCCGCCGGCACTGACGGCGCTCTGCGCCCCGAGTGCGTCGGATTGGATTTCGTAAACGGTGCGCGTGTAGTAGTCCAAGCCACGGACAAGACGAGGGTCGATCGTGGTCGGAATGCCTAACACTGCAAGCGCTGATTTCACCGCCTCAAAGTGGCGGCGGTCCTCTTCATCTAGCGCATCCAAAGGCGCCGGCGCTACGGCAACGATCGTTCTGCACGTAGTGTTTTTGCAGTCGAGTACGCGCAGCGGATTGATTTGCATCCGTGTATGACACTCGCTGCATAGTTCGTGTGCGTGTGGAGCCAACCAATCGAGCAACGTTGACCGATAATGCGCGCGTGATGCCTCGCCGCCAAGCGAACCGATGCGCAGCTCAAGACCGCCGACACCTAGCGCCTCCAGCAGTCGCCAGTTGAGCGCGATGACCTCGGCATCCAATGTCGGCGCCGCTGTACCAAACACCTCACCGCCGATTTGATGAAATTGCCGCAATCGGCCTTTTTGCGGCCGTTCTTGGCGGAACATGGGGCCGGTGTACCACAAACGAAGCTCTTCACCCGGCGCAACCATACTGTGCTCGACAACCGCTCGAACGACGCCGGCCGTGCCCTCGGGGCGCAGCGCCAAGTCTCGCTCCCCCAAATCTTTCAGCGTGTACATCTCTTTGCGCACAATGTCTGAGCTTTCGCCAACGGACCGCCGAAACAAGGCCAGCGGTTCGAGCAACGGCGTGCGAATTTCGCGGAATCCAGCGCGGCCCAAAAAGGATGCAGCTACCGCCTCAAACCGGCGAAACCGCTCGGCCTCGTCCGGTTGCAGGTCAGGCATGCCCTTGACGCCACGCAAGGTCGGGGCCGTCATGATCGGTGTCGACTCTTCATCGGAGCCGATATTGTATCAGAGCCGCAGCGGCCCTCCCCATGGCGCATGGCGTCATGGGTTGACTGACGCGTCGCGTTAGTCAACCCGTTGACGCGAAACGGGATTTTCCTTGACTCGCTTGGCGCGATCTGTTAGTCTACATGTCAAACCCGGTTTGGATGCACCCGGGCCGGCCACTAGGTCGCTCCGGGTCAGCCACGACCCCCTGGACACCCCGAGGAGGCTGCGTATGTTCGAAATCGAGGACTTGGCGTTTTACCCCAACCACGGTATCGGTCGTATTGAATCGATCGACACGGTCCAGATGGATGAACGCACGCTTTGCTTCTACGTACTCCGAATCCTCGATCGAGACATGACCGTCAAGGTCCCCTGCGACCGCGCTGAAGCGCTCGGCATGCGCGGCATTATTCCGCGTGGTGATGTTTCGCGGGTTTACGACATTCTGCGCATGCGGGGCCAGCAAGACGTTCGCCGCACATGGAACAAGCGGTTCCGGGACTACACGCTGAAGCTAAAGTCCGGCAGCCCCTTCGAAATCGCCGAAGTCCTCCGCGACTTGATCCGCCTACAGGCCTCCAAGGACCTGAGTTTCGGCGAGCGCAAGATGCTCGACCAAGCCAAGATGATGTTGATCAAGGAATTGGCCTTTGCCACCGAACAAGACGAGCGCGAAATGACGTTCGAGATCGTTCGGATCGTCAATGGTGACAGCGCGTTGGCCGCCGAAGCCTGATTGATACGTCCAAGTCTGTTTTTCGAAGGGCGGGATCCGAGGGGTCCCGCCCTTTGCTATTCGGCGTCCGACGCGGGCGGAAGTGCTGCGTGGACACCGGCCTGCATAGCCTGCGAGATGGCGCCCTCCAAGCGCTTGCGAAGCCCTGATTCGAGCTGCCGAACCCGTTCGCGGCTAATCGAAAACTGGTCGGCCAACTGCTGAAGAGTGGCGGGCTCAACGGCGAGCAGCCGCAACCGGAGGATCTCGCGATCGCGCTCATCAAGCGACTCCAGCACATCATTGAGCGCCTGGCGCATCAATTCCTCGTCTTCGGCTTCAATCAGGCGATCTTCGGGCGTCATCTCGTCGGATGGTAGAAAGTCGTACAACGAGCCGCTCTCGCCATCACCTTGCGTCAATGGCATATCGAGACTGAGGTCGTTGGACATCACGGCCGTGACGGCCGCTTC
Organism: uncultured bacterium; assembly: GCA_964617795.1. Taxonomy (GTDB): domain Bacteria; phylum J088; class J088; order J088; family J088; genus CAZUAB01. The sequence continues at coordinate 2,362 of CAZUAB010000161.1, read as the reverse complement.
ATCTACGCCGATGATTTCCGCCAACGCCCCCGCCGACTCTGCCTCGCCGCCGCGCGCGAGTTCGGCGCGTGCCGCGCTCATCCCACGGAGTGCCTTGCGTTGCTCGCGCGTCGTCCCGCGCCGGACAATGCTGCCGCTTTCGACCACGTAGCGCTGGAGGTAGGCACGAATCCACCAAACTGCGTAGGTGATCAACCGGTAGCCGCGGTAGGGGTCAAAGCGGCGCACCGCCTCCATCAGACCCAAATTGGCTTCCTGTACGAGATCCATCAAGGGTCCAAACCGCCGATATTCCAAAGCCAATTTGAGCGCAAAGCGTAGGTTGCCCAGCACCAGCTTGCGTGCGGCATCCACGTCGCCATCATCAAACCAGCTTTTGGCGAGTTGCTGCTCCTCCGCCGGCGTCAGCAATGGATGCTGTTCAACTTCACGGATGTAGCGCCGGAAATCGCTGCCGGCCAGATCTGAGCCGCGGCCATTCACAAGGTTTTGGTCGCCTGCTGTCGTATCGTCTGATCCTGTATCATGTCGACATGATACCGTGCGCCCGCCGCCGCCGTCCATGGGTTGCCGTCACCGTCGCCGCACTGCTGCTGCCTGCGACCGGCTGCCGGGACGATCCCGAGGCGCCCGAAGCGGCGACCTGGACGCGCTTGGCGCACCCCAAAATCTCCTACACTTTGACGCTCCCCGGCACGTGGGAGGGCGAGGCCGTGCTGGAGCCTGCGTTCGGGTGGCGGTTCCGCCGCAAGGATGCGACGGCATGGGGCTCCGCGTGGATCCGCACACTTCCCGATCCCTATGGGCGCTATCCGCAGTTTAGGCAGACCGAGCTACGCACGCTGCAGGAGATCGATGAACGCGTGCTGCGAGATGCCGCCGACCAAATTGGCGTCACCCAGGCCTCACTCCTGACCGTCGGAGACCAAGTCGGTATTGACCGCGCCGGCTGGCCCGTACGCACGCGCCAATACTCGTTGCAGCTCCCCTCGGCCAACCCACCGCACCCCAATCAGCTCACCCAATGGGCGGCGGGGTTGCTTGGCGGCAGTGGCTGGGCTGAAGCCCAAGGAAATGCCGCCGGGCGCGCCGAGGTGATCATCGCGACCTTACCCATCTATGATGCGTTTGATCGCCCCGTCATGAGCGGCGACCGCCGGCAGGCCGTCTACGCGGTGTGGGCTTGGGTGCCTGAACGAGTCGATGCCGAAGTTGGTAGCCGCGAGATTCGCGAATGGGCACGGTCGTTGCCGTTCAGCACCAAGTTCGCACAACTCGATGAGGTGCGCGATACGCTGGCGCCCCCGTCCGTCCGACCGCGAATCGTTATCGCCGCGGTACTCGAGGGGCGCCGAAATGTCTTCACACCGCTGGAACGTACGCGCATTGGCGACTCCGTGCGTGAGGCCGTGAAAGCACTGCCGACGGGTGAATTACTGGTTGAAGCCGGCTGGGTTCAAGGCTGCGACGGCCGCTTTGCCGGCGCCGGAGACGGCGGCGAGCCTTTGGCTTCTTCATTGAATCCTGGGTTTCTCGACGACCTGCAGAACCGCTTTGCCGAGACCGGCAAAGCGGAAAATCTCTGCGATGGGAACCCTTTGCTCAGGTCGGCCATTGTCGGAATCGAATCATTGGCGCGGCGTTGGACGGATGCCGATGAGCGCTGGCTGCTGTTGATCGGGAAGAGCCCCGATGCTTCACCGTCGCCTGACGACCCTGATCAGGCTGTGGTCGAACCCGCCGTGTTGACCCAGCGCTTGGCCGGCCTAAACCCGGCCGTTTCGCTTGTAGGCCCATTTGCGCGCGGCTGTAGTGACTCAACGGCACTGGCAGAGGCCGGCAGTGCCGATTCACTGCGGCGTTTGCTGCTTGCACTGGACGGCCAAGCGTTGGAGTACTGCGAGAACTGGCCTGCAACACTACTGGGCACTTGGTCCGCGCAAGCGGCTGCCGTGGGCGGCCTCCGTCTGTCGGCAACGCCCCTGCCCCGCACACTGGCGGTCATCGATGCAGCCGGCACTCCGGTCACCGCCGATGCAGTTCGGGGCTACACATGGATACCTGAGCTGCGGGCGCTACGGGCCGGATCGCTGGTGCGTCCACGCATAGACGCGCCTTGGACGGCTCGCTACGAGGCACTGGTCGAGCCGGACACTTCACGCTGAATATCTTTTCGGGCCGCTTGCTGCGCTATTGCACGGGAACGATCTGGTAGCCCTTGCTCGCCGCGAAGCTGAATGCGTTGACCGAAATTTCGCCCAGCCCAAGCTGTTGCGCCGTCTTCATGTTGACGGACAGTGAAAGCCCCTTCGGGTCCTGCCACGGTATCTGTGCCGCCGGCTTGCCAGCCCGGATTTCCTGC
>CAZUAB010000160.1:0-5546 GCA_964617795.1 uncultured bacterium | reverse complement strand
CGTAGTGCCTGCCAATCTGGCCTCGGCCGCGGCCGCCTTGGCGGCCACTTGCCAACGATCGAGATCGGACAAGCGACCGATCGCATGCAGGGCGTCGGCATCAGCGAGGAGCCGGCGCATCGCTTCGGCATGACGAGCAGCCGCCCGGCGGGCGCCTTGGGCCTTGAGAAGCGCCAAAAAGGCCTCTGTCGCGGCGGCATCCTCGTCGGTGCGAGCACCTTCTGCCTGCGCAGCCGCGGCCGCAGCGCGGCTGCGCTCGGACTGCCAGCGATTCCACAGCGCACCACCGGCAAACAGCGGCTGCTCGACCGAGGCCCGCAGTGAGGTCTGTTCCTCGATCTTGTCACTAAGCTGAACGGGAGGCGGCGCCTCGGCGCCCGGCAGCATCGCCGGCAGTTGAATCGTACCGGGTTCGACGTCACTAAGACGCGTGTAGCGGGCATTGAGACGGACCTGCGGCAGCATCTCGCCCCGGCTGGCTTTGGCCCGCGCGGCCGCGGCCCCCGCGACCCCATCAGCATCGGCAACATCGCGACTGTGCATGCGTGCGCGCTCGAGCGCAGTTGGCAAGTCGAGCCGCACACTGTCCGCCGCGACCGTTACAGCTGCAAATGGAGCCGTCAAAACAAGCGCTGCCGCCGCCCACCGGACAACCAAGGAGGGGAGACCGTGGCGGCGGGCGGCGGCAGCAACAGGCGTAAAGATTGCGGTCATGGGATCATCCTCCGCAGACGAAGGGCAAGGTCGTCGAGCACGTCATACAGGACGGGCACAAGTACAAGCGTCAGGAATGTGGCAACCGTAAGGCCCCCGACGACAGCGATCGCCAGCGGCGAAAAGCGCTCGGCGCCAAGCGCCCACTCGGCAGCGAGAGGAATCATGCCTCCGACCGTGGAAAGCGACGTCATCATGATCGGGCGAAAGCGCAGCTTGACAGACTCAAGGATTGCCTCGCGACGACCGACCCCCTGACTGCGCGCCTGCGTAATGAAGTCGAGCAAAATAATGGAATTGTTGACGACAATCCCGACGAGCAGTACGAGCCCGATCATCACGGGCATCGATGCCGGCTTACCAGCCACGGCCAGACCAACGCCGACGCCAAGCAGGCTAAGCGGCACCGCCGACAGAATTGTGATCGGGTGCAAAAAGCTGCGGAACTGCGCCACGAGCAACAGATAGACGGCGGCTATCGCGACGATGAGCGCGTCGAGGATGCCGGCTCGACTCTCCTTGAGATCCTTGTCCTCACCGACCAGCGCCCGCTCGTAGCCGGCCGGTAGCGGTAGCGACGCCACCACGCGATTGACATCGGCCAATATGAAGCTGAGCGGCCGCCCCGCGGAAAACGCGGAAATATCCAGTGTCGGCAAAAGGTCTTCGCGGCTAACCAAAGCCTGGCCGGTCACTGTGCGAGCCGACAGGATCTCATCGAGATAGATCGTTTCCTGGCCATTCATGACGAGGGGCACGCGCGGAATGCCGTCACGGTCAGCCTTCACCGAGGATTCAACCCAAATCGGCAAGGGCGTCTCCTCGGGCGGCCAAACCGAACCGGCTGGCATACCGACGAGTTGGCGCTGCAGCAGCCCACCGACCGCGGCCCCACTGAGCCCCCACTCGAGCGCCGCGAGCTGGTCGACTTCGATGCGCACCCGCTCCTGATCGAGGCGCCAGTTGCGCACCGGCGCAACCACGCCCGCCACCGTGGTGATCGCCACCAACGCCTCACGCCCCAAGCGGTCGAGGACCAGCGGATCAGGGCCACTTAGCCGCAGCGCGATCGGCGCTGCCGTCGTTGACTTGGCAGTATTGCCGAGTTCGCGTACGGTGGCGTGCTCAATACCGGGGATACGGCTCAGGCCCTCGCGCACCCGATCCTGGATGGTCCAGATGTCCTCTTCACGCTCGGTGCGATCGGTAAGGAGAACCGTGATAAAGCCCTGCGTCGGCCCCTGCAAACCACCGGCGCCGAGACTGCGCATGCCCGGCTCGTAGCCGACCTGAGACTGCACCAATTTCACCTCAGATTCGGTGCCCAGCAGGGCTTCGACGTCGGCGACAACCCGGCGGGTATGGGCCAGCGATGAACCCGTCGCGGTCTCAACAGCAACGAAGAAGCTGCCGCCGTCCATGCGCGGCAGCACTTCCATGCCGCGACTGGCCACCGAGGCAATCCCGGCGAACAGAATCAAGACACCCGTCCCCAGCGCGATCCGCCGGTGCGTCAAGGCAGCGCCCAACAAGCGACCGTACAGATCGCGACCGCCGTCCATCACGCGCGCCGTCAGCGCCATGAAGCGGCTGAGACGGCGATCGATTGCGTCCGCCTCAGGAAGGACAGTTGTCATCAGCGGCACGAAGATCAAGGCCACGACCACCGAGGATGAGAACGCATAGAGCAGTGTCAGCGCCAGCGGCCCGAAGACCTTGCCGACAAAACCGGGCAGCGCCAATAGCGGTACGAGTACGGCGATCGTCGTGCCGGCCCCGGCCAAAATGGCCAGGCGGACCTCGTCGGCGCCGGCGACCGCGGCCGAGGCCGCATCGGGCTGACCTTCGATGCGGTGGCGGGTAATGTTTTCGATCACCACGACAGACGCATCGACCACCATCCCGACGGCAAGGATCACGGCCGACAGAGTCACCATGTTGAGCTCGATGGCGCTCGCCTTCATGAGCGTGAACGTGATGGCATACGACAGCAACATCGAAGCCACAGCGATCAATGACGGCGTCAGCCGGCCCAGGAAAATGAAAATGATCAATGCGGCCAAAAGAAGGGCCTGCCAGACGTTGTCAAGCAGATTGCGCACGGACACGGCCGTGAATGTCGCCGTCTCTTCGCCAATCAGAAGTTCGACGCCCGGTGTCTCGGCAACCAGTTCACGTGCGGCCGCGATGGCGGCGCCCACGACATCGACGGTGTTCCCTTCCGTCGTCTTGAAGACCTGCATGGCGATGGCGCTGCGGCCGTCGATGGCAAACAGTGCGTCATCGGTCAGCGATCCACGTTGCACCTCGGCCACCTCACCAAGGAACACGCGGCCGCCGCCCGGCAAGGAAATCGGCACTTGGGCCAATTGCTCGGCAGAGGTTGCCCGCGCCTCAATGCGAAGCAGATCGTCCCGGGTCTCGCTACGCAACCGACCGGCCGGCGCCGCCACATTTTGGCTGCGCAGGGCGCCGACGACGGCATCCATCGACAACCCCCGTTGCGCCAGACGCAACGGATCGATAGTGACCACAACGGCCGGGCGATGACCGCCAAAGACATCCACGGCGGCGACGCCAGGCAGGCGCTGCAGGTACGGCGCGTAGACGTCCTCGGCTGTCTTGCGTACACCTTCGAGGTTCTTGGCAACAAGGCCCATGGTCAGGATCGGGCGGTCATCGGCCGAAACCGTCACCACCCGCGGTTCCGCGATGTTGGGCGGCAAGGTGCCGCGAATACGTGCAATCGCATTCTGCACATCGACGGCGGCCAACTCCGGCTCACGGTTGTATTGAAACTCAATGACGATCGCCGAAAGGTTGTCTTGGGCCGTCGCGCGCACGGCGACAACGCCCTCGAGGGCCGTAAACTCCTCTTCGAGCACACGGCTTAGCGAATCCGCAACATCCTCGGCGGCGGCCCCCGGCCACGCCGTCATGATTCGCACTTGCGGCGGGTTGGTGTCTGGGAAAAGCTGCATCGGCAGCGTCAGATAGGCACGAATGCCGAAGAAGGTGACGGCGATGGCGAGCGCCCAAACCGCATGGCGGTAGCGCAGGGTCAGCCCGGTGAAACTCACCGCACGCCTCCCGTCGTTACCGCATACACTGGCCGGCCGTCGCGCAGGCGACTGAGGCTACCGACAGCAACCCGGCTGCCAGCCGGCGGCGCCGGTTCGACGATGGCCCAGCCGTCCGCTGCAACGGTCGTACGTACAGGCATGCGAACCGCGTGTTCGGCTTCGATCAGAAAAATGGCCTCGCCATCTTGATCCCGCCGCACGGCGATAAGCGGCACAGCGGTACCCTGCGCCTCGCGCAGTACGAAGCCGACCGTCAGACCGGCGCCGAGGGCCGCGACCGGCGCTCGCTCAAGGTCAATGCGAACGATACTGGTGCGGCCGGGGCCTTGATGAATCGGTCCCACCTCGCGGACGACGCCGGTTGCGGGCCCGGACGTATCCCGCCAGCGAATCGGCGTACCTGGCGCAATCCCACGCGCAAGGTCATCGGCACCGAGCTTGACGCGCAATTCACGTGCCTCATCGGCAATCATCACAAGCGGTATGCCCGGCATCACATGCTGGCCCGGTTCGACCAAACGGCGCAGCAGCATACCCCGCCCTGGCGCCCGCTCTTCGCGGCGGTCGGCGGTCTCACGGACCTCGCGAACCGCCGCTTGTGCTCCTTCGACAGCCGCGTTGGCCGAGTTGCAGCGCTCCTCGCTCTGGGCCAGTGCCACCGAAGACACGATGCCGCGCGCGGCAAGTGAAACATCTTCAGCGTAGCGATCACAGGCGAAAGTGGCTCCATTGACGGCGCGCTGGGCCTCGGCCTCCGTGCGAGCCAAGCGTGCCGCCAGATCGGGGGCATCGATACGCACAAGAAGGGTCCCTGGCTCCAGCAGCGCACCCTCGGCCAGCGGCAGCTCTTGGACCGTGCCGGGCAACCGCGACAGCAATGTAACCTCGTGGCGGGCCGATACGGTGCCGACGGCCTCGACAACCTCAGCCACAGTACGTGTCTCAACTGAGGCCACCCGTACGGCCAACGGCGATTCGGCGGCCGCCGGGCCCTCAGACTTGCCGCAGCCACCAAGGCCGATGCCCGCCACGAAGATCAGTACAAAGCTGCGCCCCGGTCGCCGAGACCACATGAAGCTCCACAGCGAAGCACGATGCCTGCGGCGGGCGAGAATCGGTGTCCAAACATTGGCATTCATCAGGGCCTCCCACTTTGCCTCGACATCAAGCGAGCGGTTACTCGCATATTTACAGTTCCAAGCTAGCACATGCTCGCTTGTGCTGTCAAGGGGCCGAACTACATTGGCGAAATAGACTTATCTACAGTTACTGACAGCAGCCAACGTGCCGATTGCTCGTGATGCGAGCAGATGCTATCCTGACCCTATGGTGAAACGCCGCATGTCGAGCGCCGCACGGCGCACACAGATTGCCGAAGCTGCCCTGCGCATCATTAGCGAAAAGGGTGTCCATCGGCTCACCGTGGCTGAGATCGGTCGTGCGGTGGGGCTCGCCGACGGCTCGATCTTCCGGCATTTTGGATCCAAGCAGGAAATTGTGGCGGCGGCCGTGGAGCGCTTTGATGATCTGCTGTTTTCGGACTTCCCGCCTGACGACCCCGATCCGCGACAGCGGTTGCGCCAGTTTGTCGCCAGTCGCATTCGGCTGCTCCGCGAGCACCCCTCGATCCTACGCTTGGCCTTTAACGACCGCTTGGCCGAGGCCGGCGGCGATGCGCTGGCCCTTCGTGTGCAGGCATCCATTTCCCGTTCGCAGGCCTTTGTGCGGCAATGCCTGATCGAAGCTCAG
>CAZUAB010000159.1:0-5548 GCA_964617795.1 uncultured bacterium | reverse complement strand
CATCGAAGCCGTCCATTCCAGCCAGCTTCAAGAGGCCCATCTGGACGAGGGTTAATGCGATGTATACCTGCCACAGCGCCTTGGCCGTATCTTGAATGCGCGGGCTGAGCCGGTCGGCCGTCGGACCCGGCACCTCGGCGCGAAAGAGCTGCATGCCGCCGATACCAAGAAACGGAAGGATCGCCAGCGTTAGGACGATGATGCCCATGCCGCCGAACCATTGGGTCAGTGAGCGCCAGAGCAGAATAGTCGGCGCCATGTGGTCGAGGCCGCTGAGGACCGTCGAACCGGTGGTCGTGAAGCCCGACATGGCCTCGAAGAACGCATCGGCCGGGCTGTCGACAATCCCCGCCAGCAGATAGGGAAGCCCACCGACCAGCGCGTAGGCGACCCAGCCGAAGCTGACGATTGCAAACCCCTCGCGGTGGCCGAGCTCGCGGGTTGGCTTGACGAAGAAGAAGAGGGCGCCCCCGGGGATACCGGCTACCGCCGCGGCCATGCCGAAGGCCGTGGTGCTGCCGTCGCCAAAGGCCAGCGACAACGGCACCATGGCGGCCAACGCCGCCCCAAGAAAGAGCAACAGGCCTCCGAGGACGCGCAAAACCGCGGCGGTACTCATCGGCGCCCGAAGAACGTCTCGACCGCTGTTACGGCCTCCGGTAGAGCGAAGACGATGACGCGGTCGCCGGGTTCGAAGCGGTCTTCCCCGTCCGGAATGATCACTTTGTCGCCGCGTACGATCGCGCCGACATTGGTGCCAGCCGGCACGTCGAGCGCGGCGAGCGACTGCCCGAGGTTGCTGCAGTCCTCGGGCAGCACAAGTTCAATGACTTCGGCGTTGGCCTGTTCGACGACGGCCATCGACAGCACGTCGCCACGGCGTACGTGCTTGAGAATCGCGCTGGCGGTGGCGAGCCGCGGGCTGATGCAGGCGTCGACGCCCAGACTGTGCGCGAGCGTCAGCAACTCGGGCTGGTTGACAAGGGCAATCACGCGACGGGCCCCGTGATGCTTGGCAAGAAGCGCGCAGAGGATATTGGCGCGGTCATCATCGGTGACGGCGACATAGACATCGGCCGAGTCGATGCCTTCCTGGCGCAGCGTGTCGACGTCGGTGCCGTCGGCGTGCAGCACGAGCACGCCGTCGAGGGCGGCGGCCAGCTCTTCGGCCCGGCCCCGGTCGCGATCGATGACTTTGATCCGGTGGCCACCTTCTTCGTTTAGCCGTTGCGCCAATTCGCTGCCGACGCGCCCTGCTCCGAGGATAAACACGTGCCGCGATTCGGCCTTTTGCAGGCCAAACAGGTATTCAATCGCTGGCAGGTCGCGCTTTTGGCAAACGAAAAACAGTGTGTCGCCGACGCGTACATCGTCATCGCCGCGTGGCACAATAGTCCGGTCGCCGCGGGCAATCGCCGTGACGACGAAGCGATAGATGCCGCGCATCGCGCCGAGGTCACGCAGGCTGAGGCCGGCGAGTGGGCTACCGGCATGGATCGGATAGCCGAGGAACACCACACGACCGTCCACGAATTCGGCGACGTCGGTGGCCGAGGCGTAGCGGATGATCGCCATCATTTCTTCGGCGACGGCACTTTGCGGGTTGATCAAAAGATCGATGCCGAGTTTGCGGGCGTCGAACTTGCCGCCGCCCTGGAGGAACTCTCCGCTCCGGACGCGGGCGATCTTGCGGGGCACTTTGAACTCGTGGGCGAGGATGCAGGCGACGAGGTTGACTTCGTCGAGGTCGGTGACGGCGATGAACAGATCGGCCTCGGCGATGCCCGCGCGTTCGAGCGTTTCGACGCTGGCGCCACTGCCGTGGACGACCATGACGTTGGCTTTTTCCTGAAGCAGCCGCTCGCGGTCGGGACTGCGCTCGACCACGGTCACCGAGTGGCCTTCACGCGACAGCCGATCTGCCGTATGGAAACCGACCTCGCCGGATCCGATGATGATGACGTTCATGGCGCCTCCGGTGGACGGGGCTTCGGACCGTACGAATCCATATGATTATAAACCTGCTGCGGGCGCGGGGGCAAGAGCCGCGTCAACCCCGCAGTTGGAGCATCCGGATCATGCGGGCCGTAACTGCGTTGACGCCTGCTGCGGCCATGGCTTTTTGCCACCAAGGCATGGGCGGGGCGCTACCGCGCTCGAACATCCTGTTGTCGAGGGGTTGTCCTGTACGCTCACTCAGTTGATCGCAAAGCGTCTGATAGTTGGCGCTCATGCTGGCTTCCATCCGCTGTTCTAGGCCGCTGAAGTCCAACTTGCCCGCATCGATGCAAACCACAGGCTGCACCTGCCGCCGTGCAAACACGTACAACTCCAGTCGCTCGCTGATTGGGCCAGCCTGCTGCACTTCTTTGGTCACCTTCTTGCGCATCGGGATGCCGCCGGTGGCGATCGTTTTGCCTAAGCTCAACTTGGATTCGGTGACGGTGGTCGTGGTCATCGCCTGGGTCACCGAGCGTGCCCGCAGCAGGAGGTCGATGTCGGCCATGGCGACCTGGCCGATGTCGCCGTCATGGGTCTGCCACCCAACCTGCGCCGGGTCGTTCAGCATCAGCGTACGGGCCCAGGCCAAACCGCCCGGCGACAACAGGGGCGCGGCGCGACAGGCGGCCGCACGGCCACCGGCCTCGACCAGTCGCCGCACCCAATTGTGGGCAACGTCCGCAGGCTCGCTCAGGGTAAGCAGCCGCGGCACTGTGCCGGCCAACTGCAGTCGCGCATCGTAAACGCTTTTTTGCAGCAACTCGGCCGCAAGTTCAAACGGCGGATTTGCCAGTGGGTCCCAGAATACCGCGTAAGGATCGGGCTCCATGCGTGCCTCCTTGCCACGGGCAATACGCCAACAAGCCATCGGCGACCGCGCGCACATGGCCATTGTAGCCCCGACTTACGATTCGGGGGCGTGGGCAAGGGCTGGGTTACGGTTGGGCGGCAGCGGCCAGCATTCGTTCGATCAGATCCGGGACTGCGCTGCCGCCATGATCCGGCCACGGACGGTTGCCGGTGTAGGCCGTCGTTGCGCGCATCCGTCGGACAGCATCGACAACGGTCGTTGCGGTCAGCCAATTGCGAACGCGCGGCAGGCGTTTGTCGAAGGGGCCGTCGACGCGGGCCAGCTGCCGTCGGTATTCATCGGCGTGGTTGCAGCGTCGAAATTGCGGGAAATGGGCCAGAAGCCAAGCCTCGAAGCACGGCACGCTCAGTGCAACGCGGGCGTTGGTGTCATAGAGTGTTTGGAGTTCGGGGTCGGGTCTCCCGTCGTGGTCCGCAACGATCCAGATCTCGGTCCGCGGATCTCCTCCGTATTCCTTCTGAGCCGCGGCCGTCCGCCGGACAAGGTGCTTAGGAGCGGATTTCCCGTCTCGGGTCGCCAGCGTCACGACGCGGATCCGCAGCAGTTGACCCAGGTGAAGAAAGTAGGCCTTCTCCGTCATTTCACCCTCGAGGATCAATACGAACGTCGGGCGAGGCTGTCGTGCAGCGGCGGACCCGCGGCGACTCATTCGGCCCCCGGTTCGGCGACCCCCAAGGCGGGGTAGTTTCCGATGTAAGGGACGCCGCCGTAGTGGCCGAGCAGGTAGTCCTTGCGCACGTCTTTGTCGTGGCGGATGTCGTACTCGGCGAGGCTGACGAGCCTGCTCGCGCCGCCCCTGTCGGCCTCGGTGAACCAGACTTCGTCTTTGCGAAAGAGGTCGAGGTCGAGGAGCTGCGTCTGGTGGGTCGTGAAGATCAACTGGCTGTTGTTGGGCGTCGGATCGTGATCGAGAAACAGCTTGAGCAGCATTTCGACGACGGCCGGATGCAGGCTGCGGTCGATTTCGTCGATCACGAATACTTTGTCGCGGCCCGATTGGAGCAGGTTCCACCAGGCGGTCGAGAGTTCGATCAGCCGCCGGGTTCCATCCGATTCTTCGTCGAGTTCGAAGCGCACGGGGCCGGCTGCGCCTTGGCGCTCAATGCGCACGACTTCGGCTTCGACTCCGCCGCTTTTGCCGAGGTAAGCAAAAATGCGGCCGCCACGTTCATTTTCGAGACGCATGGTTCCCCGTGTGCCGTCGCGAAGCAGATCGCTTTCGAGGTGTGTCTTCAGGGCACGCATGTGGGGCGTGGCGTCGAGGTCCAGTTTTTCGGCTTCGACGCGGGCCGCGCGAGTGTCGGCGACGCTGAGCAGGTTGCCGAGAAATTCCCGGTAGGCGGCGTGGTGACGGATGTCGAGTTCGAGCGCTTCGGGCTTGGAGTAGGTCCAGACGACGTTGAGGGTCGAGGCGAACCAGTTCCAGAAGGGCCGCAGCGGCAGAAAATTGCGCTCAACGGCTTCGCGCAGGAGCGGCTGGTTGGGCCGCGTTCCGCGGGCGATAAACCCAAAGTCGTCGCGTTCCTGCGCAGTGGCGGGCAGGGCGGGGCCGGGCGTTGCCGGCGCAGGGTTCGTTTCTAGCCCGGCATGCCGTTTGAACAGGGTGTCGCGAGGGCCCGGCTCGCCATCGGGGCGGTGGCGGTACAGGGCCTCGTGCTGGATGGCTTGGGGGGTCCAGGCGAGGCGGTACAGGTAGGCGCGCCCGTCGATCTTGAACGCGACTTCGGCCTGCGCCGGCTGCGCCGCAGCGTCGGGGTGGAGTTTGAATCGCGGGCAAGGGATGGCCTTGTCGAGCGGCACGCCGTGTTCGACGAGGTCGGCGACGAGTTCGATCGAGCGCACGAGGTTGCTTTTGCCCGAGGCGTTGGCGCCGTAGATCGCGGCGATGCGCAGCAGCGTCGGGTCGTTGCGCCCGCGGCCGGGAATCTCGTGGTTTTTGTGCCGCCGCTGGCGCGGCGCCGCTTCCATGGTCAGGCGGGCGGGTTGGTGGAACGAGAAGAGGTTGGAGATCTCGAAATAGATCAACATGGCGGGCCTCCGTGCTGATCATGCTGGCTGAAGCGGGGCGTGGTGTCAAGTTAACGTGAGGTTTTCGCGTTTATTGACGACGCGGCTCAGCGGGCGCCGTGCGGGTGACCGGCGCAGATTCGCGGCGTGTCGGTGTAAATGTCGGTGTAACCGGAGGTGTCCCTGTATCTAGGGCGGGGATACCTCGCCGGCGGCAACTTGCCTTGTATGGCGAATACCGATTGACCCCAAGGTGCCCCTAGCATCGTCGCCAGTTGATCGTTCTGCTACTGACGACGGCCTCATACTGATCCGTCAGAATATGGCATCCGATTCCCGGCGCGAAATCGACATCAAAGAGGACTCGAAAGCTTTAACAATCGAATTGTTGGTATGGCCGCATGTCGTCATTCGATCCCCCCGCTGTTTCAGGAAAAATCCTTCAGGTGCCGAATGCTAACGCAGGAATTCGGGACAATAGCGCCACCACGACCATAGACAACGACGCCGACAACTTCTCCGCTGGCATTCAGCATCGGCCCCCCACTATTGCCTTCAAAAATTTCACGGTCAACACGAAAGCGTTTGACTTGCGATACCAGTCTGGTCTCCGACACACGAGGGCGCGTAATGGTCAATTGGTTTCCTGGCAACCAGTTCGGGAAGCCC
>CAZUAB010000158.1:0-5558 GCA_964617795.1 uncultured bacterium | reverse complement strand
CCGGTGGGCGTCGTCGACGCCGGTCCGGTGTCCCAAGACCTCCGCGAATCCATTCGGCGCGTGTTGGGTTCCACTGTGAAGTTGGAGCTTGCCGAAATCGCAACCCCGCTGCCGGTTCGCGTGGATGTTGCGCCGCTCGAACAAATTGTGCTCAATCTCGTCCGCAACGCCCGCGCGGCCATGCCCGAGGGCGGCACCCTTTCGATCTCCGCGGCGCCAGTCATGGATTCCGCGGGCCGACCGGTGATGGAACTCGTGGTGCGCGACACGGGTGTTGGTATGGCGCCGGAGGAGACGGCCGTCATTTTCGAGCCTTTCTACACCCGTAGCAACGGCGGCAATGGACTCGGGTTGGCGATCATCCGATCGGTCTGCGACCGCGCCGGCGGCGATGTGGCGATCGAAAGCAAGCCAGGCCGGGGGACAACCGTGCGGGTGCAGTTGCCGCTGGCCGTTCAGGAAAGCGCAGTCACCCCCTCGCTGTCCCCACGCCCCCATCGCGGCCAAGTGCTGCTGGTTGACGACGATCCCGCCATGCAGCGTCTGATCGCGCGGGTGCTGGGTCGGCTGGGCTTCACGACCATGGCGGCGGATTCTCTAACCACCGCAGAGGCGATCTTACGGGCCGCCGGCGCGAGCATCGAGTTTATTCTTACCGATGTGCACCTACCCGATGGCAGCGGATTGGATTTTGCGCTTCGTTTGCACGAATCACCGACCTGTCCGCCGCTGCTGATTACCTCCGGGTTCTTGGATCAGGCTATGCTGGAGCAAATTGGTGGCATGCAGCGTGCAGCCGCTTTGCACAAGCCTTTCGGGGTCAGCGACCTTGAGGCGGCACTGGCCAAGTTGGTGGCGACTGCGGATCGGCCCCCAATGGGGTAGTCTGAAGGTTGGGTGCCGCCGCCAAGCCGCCCAACAGGAGCTGATGTGACGACGCAAGAGGGCCGGACGCCGCCGCGCCTGGGTGATGAACTGGTCGAACTGGGCCTGATCGAACGACCTTCGGTCGAGGCGGCCGCCGCCTACGCCGTGTCGGCTGGCCGGCGCCTCGGCGAAGTCCTATTGGCAGACTTGCTCGTCGACGAAGCCGATCTCTGGTTGGCACTGGCGCATCAACGCAACCGGCCATTCCAGCGGGCGGAGATGTGGGCCGGCCGCATCGACAAAAACCTGCTGCAGCGGTTTTCACATCCCTGGTTACGCAGCCGCTTGATGCTGCCGATCGCGGTTCGCGACGGTCGCTTGGAGGTGGTCACCTGCGCGCCTGGGCTCGACTTGGGCATGGAGACGTTGCCGGTGGTGGTTGATGGCGTCGACCTTGTGGTGACGCCGCCCGGTGATTTTATGCGCATCTGGCGAGAGCTCGGCTTGCCTCCGCTCGACTTGGCGCGTCCGGCTACCGCCGTGCGCCGCAGCGAGTCGCTGATGGGCGCCGCCCCCGAATTCGATGTCGATGCGGCCAATGTCAAGCTCTTTGAGGCAATCCTTACCGATGCCTTTGGTGAGCGGGCAACCGATATCCACTTTGAGACCTACGGCGAGCATGTACGGCTGCGCTACCGCATCGACGGTGATCTTGTGACGGTGCGTAAGCATGAGATCAATTGGCGTGGGCTGGCGGGCATCGTCAACCTCGTCAAGATCCATTGTAATTTGGACATCAGCGAGCGCCGGCGGCCTCAGGGCGGGGCCATGCACCGGACAATCGCCGGGCACGTGGTCGATTTGCGGGTCCAGACGCAGCCGACGCTGTTTGGCGAGAATATTGTGCTCCGCTTGCTTCCCCAGACCACCCAGCGATTTTCGATCGACGACCTGGGGTTCAGTCTGCACATCGCCGATCGTTACCGCCGCATGCTCGACAGCCCCTCGGGGCTCATTCTCATCGTCGGCCCCACCGGCAGCGGCAAGACGACGACGCAGTACGCGGCACTCAGCCTGTTCGCCCGCGACGAAACGCGCAAAGTGATCACCATCGAGGACCCGATTGAGTATGTGTTGACGGGCATCCAACAGACACAGATCCACCCCGCCCTCGGGTATACGTTTGCCAACGCCATGCGGGTGATCGTGCGCGAAGACCCCGACGTTGTGATGCTCGGTGAGGTGCGCGACCCCGATACGGCACTTGAGACCTTGCGGGCTTCGCAGACCGGCCATCTTGTGTTGTCAACCTTGCACTGCAACGACACGGTCGACGCGGTGCAGCGTATGCTTGACCTGGGGATGCATGCCAACTCGATCGCGGCCGAATTGCTCTGCGTGATCGCGCAGCGTCTCGTGCCGCGTATTTGCCCGGCTTGTCGCATCGAAGTGGAGCCGGAGAAGGAGCTGATCCGCGAGATCTTCCCAGACGGCAAACCGGCGGAGTTCCGGACCTGGCAGGGGGACGGCTGCGGGCGTTGCGGCGGCCGCGGCACGCATGGGCGTGTCGCCGTATACGAGTTCCTCGAGGCCGATGCTGAGCTGCGTCGTGCCATTTCGCAGCGGGCCACCGGAGAGGATCTACGTGCCGTTGCGCTTGCTGGCGGCATGGCGCCGCTGCGCGACGTGCTCCTTGCGATGGTGCACGCCGGGACCGTGCCGCTCACGGCGGCGCGCCAGGTCCTCTTGCCCGAGCGCATGCGGCCCGATGATCCCGCTGTTCCGTTTTGCACCGACCCGACTGCGCCGGACCGCCATCTGCTGTGAGTGGAGCGCCAGCCGAAATTGGGGCCTTGCATGCCGAGCACACGGCAGATGCCGTGCGTGCGCGCATCGCCGTGTCTCCGCCGCCGTCCTACCTCGGCGATGCCGTGCTGGGCGCCATCGATGGTGCAATTACCACATTCGCCGTTGTTGCCGCGACGCTCGGCGGCGAGTTGCCGCCTGTTGTGGCCTTCATTCTGGGCGTGTCGAATCTGGTTGCCGACGGGTTTTCGATGGGGGCGTCGAACTACCAACGGGCGCGCGCCGAGCAACACGAATTGGCCCGTGCCCGTCGCATCGAGGCGCGCCACATTGACCTGGTGCCTGACGGCGAGCGCCGCGAGGTACGCGCCATTTATGCGGCCAAGGGCTTCGAGGGCGAGACACTGGACCGCATCGTCGACACGATCACTGCCGATCGGAGCCGCTGGATCGACACCATGCTTCTGGAAGAATGGGGCCTACGCCTCGACCCGCCCAATGCGCTTCGCGCTGGCCTCGTTACGTTTGGAGCCTTCGCGGTCATCGGTGCCATACCCCTCGTGCCGTTGGTGCTGGAACCGTGGATCGGCGGCGTGGTCTTTGCTGCCAGCGCCGTTTTGACGCTGCTTACGTTCTTCGGCATCGGCGTCGCCAAAGGCAAGGTCCTTGGGCATCCTTGGCTGCGCTCGGGGTTCGAAACGCTGGGCGTGGGGGGTGGCGCCGCCCTTCTTGCTTGGGGCGGCGGCTGGGTCGTACGTCGGATCGTCGAGGGCGTTGGCTGGATGTAGCGCCGGCCCGGGCGGGGGCAGCGTCCGAGTCGTGCGTTGAGACAGGCTCAGCCGGTCGCGGCAAATCCCGCCATGCAGACATTGCCTTTTGCATCGAGCAGGCGAATCGGGCGGCGGCCGTCGTCCACCGGTGATGCCGCTTCGACGCGGCCTTCTGCCGGCAGCACCAAGGGCCGCGTGAAGCGTACGTCAACCCCGCTGAGTGGTGCGCTTGCCGCCAGAATCTCCCAGCTACGCGCCAGCGAGCCGAAGCCGTGTAGGATCTGACGCGGGAACCCGGCCAGCTTGGCGTAGGGCCCCACCCAGTGGATGGGGTTGAGGTCACCGGTCAATACGCCGAAGCGCCAGCCATCCCGGCGATCGGCCCGGAAGGTGCCGACGGGAGCCCAGACGGGTTCCGGCATCGTATTCCGCTTGGCCCCGCCCTTGCGGCGGCCGGTCGGGATGACCGCGATCACGTCGGCCACCAGCGCGTTGGGGGTCGCGGCGGTGCTGGTCCACAGGCGCTGCACCAAGCGCACGCGATGGCCCTCGTCGACCAGATCGACGAGTTGCGCACGCAGCGATAGCTTGGCGCCTCGTTCCAACGGCCCGTTCACAGTGATTCGGCAGCCTTGGTTGAGCACCTTGTCCAGTCGCCAGGGCAAGCCCACCAGCGTGCGGGCCATTAGCGGAAAACCCCACTGTGGAAACATGTGCGGCGGCAGCGTGCCCCGCTGCGTGTCTGCACGGGCGCCGGACCAACACAGATAGGCGTTGACGAGCGCGGTTGCCGGTGCGGCAACCTCATCTTCAAGCACGGGGCCGGGGGTACTCGGCGGCGGCCCGTCGGCCGTTGTGAGCGCCGAGAGGGCGGCACGACCGAGCGTGGCCAACATCGGGCCTTGATGGCGCAAAAGAAATGGATTGACGAAGTTCATGGCGTGATCCTGTCAGGCTACGTTGTCGGCGGCCGCGTCGGCGTCGGCAGGTGCGGAAACGTCGTGGTCGTCGCCGCGCAACTTGGCCAACAGACGATCCCCTGTGGTTGTAATCTCGTGCAGCAACGCGCGGCTACGCGGCAGCGCACGCTCTAGCCAGCGGTCGCAAAGCTCGCCACGATCGGGGAAGCGCTCGGCCTGCTCGACGAGCAACTCGGCGATGGCAAGATCGGCGAGCATCTTCGTCAGGCGCTCGGCGTGCAGCATCGCCGGCCCGAAGTCACGCTTGGGGTCCCAGTCGGTAAAGGTGGTCTTCCAGTCGCGTAGCGGCTGCTGCGTCGTTGTCTTGACCTTGCCGGCGAAGATGCGTGTCATCAGGTTGCGCTCGGCGGCAAAGAGGCGGCGCCGCAGCCGGGCCAGCCCGCGTCGGCGCGGGTCGGTGGCGGCAATCGAATCGCGCACAGCCGCGGCATTTTGACTTGCAAAGGCTGCCGGATTGCGCATAATCCAGAGCAGGTTGTCTTTCATAGCCATCAGCGACTGGATCTGGCTGGTGCCTTCGTAGATCGGCAGGACGAGTGCGTCACGCAGCAGTTTCTCGGCGCCATACTCAGTGGTGTAGCCAGCACCGCCGTGGATCTGGATCGCTCGCCGGGCCAGTTCACACGCTTTTTCGGAGGCAAAATACTTGAGCAGCGGCGTATACATCCGTGAACGCTGCGTACGCTCGCGGATCATGCGATCGGCGTCGGCCAACTCGGGGATATCGGCCGGGGCCACGGCGCGCAGGATGCGCAGGCGCTGCGCCAGCTCTTCATTGACGGCGCAGGCCACGGCGAGCGCACGGATCGCCTGCACGTCGGTCTGCATCTCGTCAAGCATGTCCGCAATCATCTCGTGGCGGTCGATCGACTTGCCCATGCTCGACCGCTCGGCGGCGTATTCCCGGCTCATGCGCAGGGCCGCTTCACAAAGGCCGAGCGACTCGAAGCCAACCGAAATACGCGCGTTGTTCATCAGCAGCAGCATCAGGCGAAAGCCCTCGCCGCGCTTGCCGATCAAGCGGGCCGGCGCGCGGTCGAAGTCGACAACGCAGGTTGGTGACCCGTGATGGCCGATTTTTTCCTCGACGCGCCCGAGCGTAACGCGGTCACGGATACGCTTGCCGTCGGCGGTC
>CAZUAB010000157.1:0-5650 GCA_964617795.1 uncultured bacterium | reverse complement strand
CGATCCACTGCTGGTCGATGACGTCATCATGGGCTGCGTGACCCAAACCGGCGAGCAGGGCACCAACGTGGCCCGTGCCGCGGTGCTGGCCGCTGGCTGGCCGATTGAAGTCAGCGGTGTCGCCCTCAACCGGTTCTGCGGATCGGGCCAGCAGGCCGTCAACTACGCGGCCATGCAGATTTTGGCCGGGCAAGCCGATGTCGTCGTCGGGGCGGGCCTCGAGCACATGACGCGTGTGCCGATGGGCGCAGACTTCGGCTCACCTGCCGAGCAACTCACCAACCGCTTCGATCTGATTCCGCAGGGCCTTTCGGCCGAGATGATCGCCGACAAATGGGGCTTTGAGCGGACGGACCTCGATCGCTTCGCCGCCCGCAGCCAAGACCGCTTTGCCGCAGCCCAGGCCGCCGGCAAATACGATGGCGCCATTGCGCCGGTCGACTACACCCTCAACGACGGCACCCGGGTGCAGCTTGACCGCGACGAGCATCCGCGACCGGGCACGACCGTCGAAACGTTGGCCGCGCTCAAACCCAGTTTTCGACCGGACGGGAAGATTCACGCCGGCAACGCGTCGGGCATCGTCGACGGGGCGGCAGCGGCGCTTTTGATGACGCCCGAAAAGGCCCGTGAACTCGGCCTCAAGCCGCGGGCACGGATCGTCCAAACGGCCGTCTGCGGCTCCGATCCGATTTTGATGCTGACCGGCCCGATCCCCTCGACGCAAAAGGCGCTCAAGCTTGCCGGCATGCGCATGGACCAGATCGACCGGATCGAGATCAACGAGGCTTTCGCCAGTGTCCCCCTTGCTGTCATGCAGGACCTCGAGATGGATCCCGATAAGGTCAATATCTGGGGTGGCGCCATTACCCACGGCCATCCGCTGGGCGCCACCGGCGTCATGCTGATGGGCAAGGTCGTCGAGCAGCTTGAGGACGAGAACCTGCGCTACGGACTCGTCACCATGTGCATCGGCATGGGCATGGGCATCACGACCATTGTCGAGCGGATCTGACCACGGTCGGCCGTTTGAGATCGACGGCGGCCTGCGGCTGGTCGTCGACGGCGGCCTTGCCGAGGCCGCCTGGCGCCGCCGCGAGCGTTGGGATCTTAACCTGGCCTTGGTCGCGCCGTTGCCGCCGTTTACCTTCGGCAGCCACATCCCGCAGGCATCACGGCCCAATCGCTCCTATCTGGAGGATGACGAGAGCCTCAGCGAAATCGCCTTGGTCCGGCTCAGCGAAACCATGACGACCGCCGTCCGCTGCGCCCGCTTGGTCCAAACGGATGGCGCCGCGCTCCGTAAAGCGTACCTGCGAATCGGGCGTGAACTGGCGTCGCAGCGGCGGCGGATCCTTTCGGCAGAAGCACGTGAAACGGCGCTGGCAGCCATGGCGGCAAGGCCCGCCGCGAGCCGCTTCGGCCGCTGGCGAGAAGACCTGCGTCGTAGACGTATCGAAGATCGCTACGCGCGCTGGCACGCCTTGCTGCGTGAGGTCGACTGGAATTTTGCTGAACATGTGGCTGCTCGCCTCGGCGTCCATCCGCCGGGTGGTGTTGTTGCACAACTCCGACAAGCCCTGTCCCTTCGCCCCGAAGAGGTGACCCGATGACGAGCAACACCAACTTCGATACCGATGTCCTGGTGATCGGCAGTGGATTCGGCGGCAGCGTCTCCGCGCTCCGACTGGCCGAAAAGGGCTGGCAGGTCACCGTGCTCGAAGCGGGGCGGCGCTGGCATCCCGAAGATTTCCCCAAGACAAACTGGGATGTGCGGCGCTATCTGTGGATGCCGAACATCGGCCTACGTGGCCTCCAGCGGCTGCATCTTTTGGACGACGTGTTGATTCTCGGTGGCGCCGGAGTCGGCGGCGGCAGCCTCGTCTACGCCAACACGCTCCTCGTTCCGCCCGACAATGTACTGGACGGGCCTGGCTTTGCCGCGCTCGGCGGGCGCGAAGCCTTGGCTCCGCATTATGCCACGGCACGCCGTATGCTTGGCGTTGCCCCTTCGCCGGTGCGGGGCGAAACCGAGCGGCTGATCGAAGATGTCGCCGCCTCGTTCGGTCGCGCCGATACCTTCCATCATGCCGAGGTCGGGATCTACTTCGGCGAACCGGGCGTTACCGTGCCCGACCCGTACTTTGGCGGCGAGGGCCCCGCGCGTACTGGCTGCACGTTCTGTGCGGGCTGCATGACCGGCTGCCGCGACGGCGCCAAAAACACGCTCGACCGCAACTATCTGTGGTTGGCCGAGCGGCGCGGGGTACGGATCGAAGCCGACACGCAGGTTGTGCGACTGCGCCCGCTCGGCCACGACGGCGCCGACGGCTGGGAAGTCGAAACCGTAAGGCCGGGGCCAGTGGCCACGGGCCGGCGCACCTGGCGCACCCGCAAGGTCGTCCTGGCGGCCGGTGTCCTCGGTACGCTACGACTGCTGCTGGCAGGCCGCGAGCGGGGCGACCTGCCCAATCTGTCCGACCGCTTGGGGACCTTTGTCCGCACCAACTCCGAAGCCATCGTCGGCATCACAAGTCGGCGCCCCGGCTTCGACGTCAGCGAAGGTATCGCCATCACTAGCGGCTTTTACCCCGATGAGCATACACACATCGAGCCGGTTCGCTACGCCAAAGGCGCGGATGCCATGGGTCTTTTGGCAACGATCCTCACCGACGGCGGCGGCCGTGTGCCGCGTTGGCTGCGCTGGCTGGGCGGGATTTTCCGACACCCCCTGCGTTTTCTTGCGACGCTCAAGCCGTGGGACTGGGCCAAGACGACAATCATTTTGCTCGTGATGCAGACTCTCGACAGCCACCTCACGGTACGCTGGGGCCGCAGCCGCTTGCGCCCATGGCGAAAAACGCTGCGTTCGCGAGCTGGCGACGGCAAGGGCGTACCAAGCTGGATCCCCGTGGCCAACGAAGCCGCGCGCCGCCTAGCCGATCGGATCGACGGCATTCCACAGTCGTCCCTCAACGAAGTGCTGCTGGACATCCCGACGACCGCCCATATCCTCGGTGGCTGCACAATCGGGCGTGACCGCGACGATGGCGTCGTCGGACCCGACCATCAGGTGTTCGGCCATCCGGGACTATTCGTTGTCGACGGCTCCTCGGTACCGGGCAACCTTGGCGTCAATCCCTCGCTGACGATCACAGCCCTGGCCGAGCGGGCCGCCGGACTCTGGCCGGTGCGGGAGCACAAAGAAAACATCACCTGAGCCTGGGACTCAGCCCCCGCGGCGTTTGAGCTCGCGTATCCCGATGTCGCGGCGCACTTGCACGCCGTCCCACGCCAGTTGCTCGACGGCGGCGTAGGCGCGCTGCCTAGCCGCGGACAAATCCGGGCCATGCGCGGTCACGCCGAGTACGCGTCCCCCGGCCGTCACCAGTGACCCATCAAGGGCGCGCGCCGTACCGGCCTGAAAAACCATCACATCTTCGCTGTCGCGCCAATCAGCGAGCGCCGCAATGACGTCACCGCGCCGCGGTGTCCCGGGGTACCCCGCGGCAGCCATCACCACGCAAACGGTGCTGCCGGTACGCCAGCCTAGCGGCGGCTGCTCGCCGAGTCGGCCATCGGCCGTCGCCAGCAGCCATTGCACGATGTCGTCTTCTACATGAACCATCAGTGGCTGGCATTCCGGATCGCCGAAGCGAACGTTGTATTCAAGAACCCACGGTGTGCCGTCCTGTATCATCAGCCCGCAGTACAGGACCCCCCGAAAGTCGATCCCGTCGGCCTGCAAACCGGCCAAAGACGGCGCCAGCACCTCGTCGTAGATCCGCGCGGCCAGCGCGTCGTCGACGAGCGTGGTCGGCACATACGCGCCCATGCCGCCGGTATTGGGGCCGCGGTCGTCGTCAAAAATTCGCTTGTGGTCTTGGCTGGGCGCCAAGGCCACGATCGAGCAACCGTCGCAGAGGGCCAGTACCGATACTTCTTCGCCAGGAAGCAGGGCCTCGATGACGACACGGCGCCCCGCCGCACCCAACGCCCCGTCCCCCAACATGTCTTGCAGCGCCGCCTCGGCCTCGGCCAGGGTCGCAGCCACAACCACGCCCTTGCCAGCCGCCAAACCATCGGCCTTGACAACAATCGGCGCCCCCTCGCGGCGCACATAGTCGAGTGCCGGTGCGAGCGAATCAAACACCTCGAATGCGGCCGTCCGGATACCGTGACGACGCATGAACTCCTTGGAAAACGCCTTCGAACCTTCGAGTGCCGCACCGGCAGCGCCTGGGCCGAAGGCCCGAATGCCGGCAGCACGAAGCGCATCGGCAAGCCCGGCGACCAGCGGGGCCTCAGGGCCGATCACGACAAGATCAATGCCCTCGTCAACACAGCGAGCAACCACGGCTTCCGTGTCCGACACGTTCAGATCGGTCCAGGTCGACCCAAGCCCTTCCCAGCCCGGATTGCCCGGCAGACCGACCACTTCACGGACGAGCGGGCTACGGCGAATGGCCCAACCCAAAGCGTGCTCACGACCTCCGCTGCCGACGACGACGACGCGCATGTACGTTCCTTACCAAACGGTGAACGAGCAGCCGCGTCCAACACGGCACCCCAAGCATGCATTGTACCGCGCGCCGACCGCGACGACAGCCGTCGGCGATTGGCGAACAAGGCGGGCGCTGGATTATTCTGTTCGCGCTCCGCACCGTTGCCCATCATTCTCTGGAGGCCCATCCCTTGCTCGAAGCACTGATGGTTTTTAATGCTGCCGCTTGGGCATTTGCCGCTCTCTTGGCATTCATCGACCGCCTCGCTTACCCCGAGCTGCGTGCCGAACCCATCGGCTTCGATCCGCAAGACGCCCCCGGGGTAACCGTGCTAATCCCGGCCCGAAACGAAGAACGGAACATCGAAGGCTGCGTGCTTTCGGTGCTCAATCAAACCTACCCGAAAGTTCGCGCCATCGTCATCGACGACCAGTCGACCGATGCCACACCCGCGATTCTCGACGCGCTGTCGGCCCGTGACGACCGCCTGCGGACGATCCACGGCGAGCCCCTGCCCGAAGGCTGGGTTGGCAAAGGGTGGGCACTTTGGCAGGGCCACCAACAGGCCGACGGCGACTGGCTAATCCTGCTGGATGCCGACGTGCGGCTGGAGCCTTGGGCGGTCGACCAGATGCTTCACTCGGCCCTCGAACGCGGCGCTGACCTGCTCAATCCTTGGCCGCGCTTCGTCAATATCAGCTTTTGGGAGCGGCTGCTGCAGCCGATCCTGTGGGGGCTCGTGCGGCTGCGTTTCCCGTTGATCTGGGTCAACCAACCATGGGCGCCCGAAAACATGGCCTTTGGGCCGGTCATGATGATCCGCAAATCGGCCTATGACGCGATCGGGGGGCACAAGCCGGTCGCCATGGACATCCTCGAAGATGTGGCTTTGTCCAAATATCTGCGCGTTCGCGGCTACAAAACGGTGGTCATCAACGGCAAGCAGATTGCCCGTGTCCGCATGTACCACAGCCTGAAGGAAATTATCGCTGGCTGGACCAAGACCGCCTACGGTGCGATGGCCTACAATTTTCCCCTGATGGTACTGGCTATTTTTGGGCTGTTCTTCCTCGCGACGCAGCCATTCGTGGCTCTGGGCGCCGGGCTCCTTACCGACAACTCGACCTGGGTGATGCTGGCCGGGC
>CAZUAB010000156.1:0-5653 GCA_964617795.1 uncultured bacterium | reverse complement strand
GTCATGATGCCGACCGGTATTTCAACCGGGGCAAAGACCGTGCGTGCAACGAGATCGGCAGCGATCAGCAAAATCGCGCCCAGGAGCGCACTGGCCGGAATCACCGCCGCATGCCGCGCGCCGACGAGTGCCCTGGCCGCGTGCGGCGCCACAAGGCCGACAAACCCGATGATCCCGGCTACGGCCACGGTTGCGGCCGTCACCGCACTGGCCACGAGGACGATGACCAGCCGAACGCGGCGCATCGGCAGGCCCAGCCCGGCGGCGCTCTCGTCGCCCAGAACAAGCGCGTCAAGCGGCCGTGCAAGCAGCCGCAGCGCCGCCAGCCCCGGCAGCACCCAGAGTGCCGCCAGGGCGACATCGGGCCATCCACGTCCGCCGAAACCGCCCATCAACCAAACAAAAATAACCGCCAATCCACGGTCGTGCACGAGCATCAGGAGTGACACGAGCGCACCGAAGACTGTGCTGACGGCGGCCCCGGCCAGCAGCAAGGTAAGCGGCGAGGCCTGTGCGCCGACGCCACCGAGCAGCCACACCAGCGCCACTGCGACCGCCGTGCCGAGAAAGGCGCTGATCGGCACGCCAAGGCCGGCACTGACGGCGCCAAGGCCGGCCAGAATCGCCAGCGCCGCACCCAGCGCCGCGCCACTGGACGCGCCAATAACGAAAGGATCCGCCAATGGATTTTGGAACAGCCCTTGGTAGGCGGCGCCGGAGGCGGCGAGGCCGGCGCCGACAAGCGCCGCCAGCAGCACACGGGGCATCCGCAGGTCTAGCACGATGGCGCCGGCCGTACCCTCGGCCCGCCCCGTGAGTGCGCGCAGTACGTCGGTTGGATCCAGCGCCACGGCGCCGATTGCCAAGCCAGCGAGCAACGCGACCACCAGCAGCCCGATCAGCAGCAGCCAAGACCCAGGGCGGTGCATCAGCGTGCCTCCGGCGGCAGAGCGGGCAGCATCGCTTCGCTCAGCGTCGCCGCCAGGTCGGGATGCACGGCCACGGCCATCAGCCGTAGCGCCTCGGCCAAACGGGGGCCGCCGCGGGACAGTACGTCACCGTCAAGCACGACGACCCGCCCCTCGCGCACGGCCGTCGTCGCCGCCAGTGCCGGCCGCGCCCGCAGGCGGGCCAAGTCCAGTTGGTCGGCGTGATAGCTCGGCCCGATGATGACCTGCGGATCGCGTGCGAGCAGGACCTCTTCGCTGATCTGCGGGTAGTCTTCGGTGAGTTCGGGAAACAGGTGTCGACCACCGCTGCGTCGAATCAACTCGCCCAAAAACGTATGCGACGAGGCCGTCATCAGTGGCTCATCCCAGACGTGATAGAACACCCGCGGCGCTGGCTGGCCGAGTGCGCCGACCGCGGCCTCGACGCGTGCCAGACGCGCGGCCAGCCAGTCGGCGAGTTCCGCTCCCTCGGCGGCGTGCCCCACTTGGACGCCAAGGCTGCGAAAGCTCGCCAACAGCTCGTCGATCGAACGCGGATCGACAGTCTCAACAGCAATGCCCAGGCGTCGAAGGGCCGTGATGGCCGCATCCTGGCCGTCGACGGATGCCAGCACCAGATCGGGCGCCAGTGCCACGATCGCCTCGACATTGATCGTCGCACCCACCGCGCCGCCGAGCACCTTGCGCCGCTGTGCGGCCGGTGGCCACGTGCAGAACTGCGTCACCCCCACCACCTGCGGTCCGGCGCCAATCACAAACAGCGTCTCGGTTACACGCGGCACCAGCGAAACGATCCGCTGCGGCGGCCCATCGGCCGCCGCAGCAGCGGCAACCAGCAAAGCCGCCAAGACGGCCGGCCACGCGCACGCCCACACGGGTCGCCACTTGCCCATCAAGCATCCACCGCCGTCGATACGCCGGCCTCGCCAAACGACGCCATCTCATGCAAGATCCGAATCGCCGCATCGACGATCGGAAACGCCAGTGCCGCACCCGTGCCTTCGCCGAGCCGCATGCCCAGATCCAGCAGCGGATCAAGGCCGAGATCGTCGAGCTGTGCCGCGTGACCCGGCTCGACGCTGCGATGCGCCGCGAGCAGCCACGGACGCAGGGCCGGGCACAAGCGGCTGGACGCCAACGCCGCCGCAGTGGCAATGAATCCGTCGCTAACGACCGGTATGCGGCGCGCCGCGCAGCCAATCGCCAAGCCCGCCAACGCGGCAATCTCGAATCCGCCCAGTGCCGCCAGCGTTCCAAGGGGGTCGGCGGTATCGACTGGATGCCGCCCAAGCGCCGCCTCAATCGCAGCGATCTTGCGCATCCGGCCCGCCCCGTCAACACCGGTGCCGTATCCGGTCACCTCGGACGCACGGCGGTCGCAGAACGCGGCGGTCAGCGCACTGGCGGCGGTTGTATTGCCGATGCCCATCTCGCCCAGCCCGACCAGGGTTACACCGCACGCATGGAGCTCTTCGGCCAGATCGAGGCCGACGTCGATGGCCGCCATGGCCTCGTCGCGGGTCATCGCGGCCTCGACCCGCATGTCGCGGGTTCCGGCCGCCACGCGGCGGTTGCGTACAGGCGGCGGCGGCGGTGGACCAGCCACTCCGACATCGACGACGATCAGTTCGGCGCCGGCGGCGCGCGCCAGCACGTTGATTGCGGCGCCGCCACCGGCAAAGTTGGCAACCATCTGGGCGGTCACCTCCGCCGGGTAGGCGCTGACGCCGCCGGCTGTGACACCATGGTCACCGACGCAAACCACCGACACCGGACGTGGGCGCGGCGGACGCACCTCACCACGGGCAGCCGCATACCAGACGGCCAGGGCGTCGAGTCGGCCGAGGCTTCCCGGCGGCTTGGTCTTGTCGTCCAACAAGGCTTGAGCGGCCACCGCCACATCGGCGGATGGGGCCGCAACGGCGCGACATGCGGCTTCGAGGCGAGACAACGATGCGGACATGCGACAACCTCCGTGCGGCACGCGGTGCCGTTTCTCGGGAGGTCGCCAAGGCGGGTGGGATGCGCGCGGCCCAGACGGCCGGCAGGCACCCTTCGCTTCATCCCCGAGAAGCGGCGAGTTACAGCATGCACGGCCGGTCTCCTGGCTCACGGCCTTCATCACGCCCGCCTTCCCATTCCCGTTGGAACAGTGGCTTTGTGGGCGTGCCTGACCGCTTACAGTGGCGGGTCCGCGCCGGATTCTCACCGGCTTCCCGATCGCCGACCCCTTGGGGCCAGCTACCGTGCACTCGTGTCCATTGTACACCCGCCGTGGAGCCTCGACAAGAGCGCAGCGTGGACGGCGCTGCGGGGGCGTGCTACCGTGAGAGTTCGCCCATCCAACCCGCCGACGGGAGCGCCTTGATGCCCCTGCCGCGCCCTGTGCGCCAAGCCTTTGCTTTTTTGACCGTGCTGCCGGCTGGCATCGCGCCCGCATGGCAAGACGGGGACGGCCCGCGCCTCGTGCTCGGCTTTCCCATCGTCGGGCTTGCCCTTGGCGGTATTCTTTGGGCCACGGCGCCCTGGCTGGCCGACAACCTGCGCCCCGAGGCCGCCGCGGTGTCACTGGCAGCCCTGATCGTGGGGCTGACGGGCGCCTTGCATCTCGACGGACTCTGCGATGTGGCTGACGGCGCCTTCGCCGAACGCGACCCCGCAGAGCGCCGCCGCATTGCCCGCGATCCACACCTGGGCGTATACGGGCTGGGGGCGGGCGTGTTCTACCTGCTCGCCCTCGTGGCCGTATGCAGGCCGCCGGTCGATCTACGCGCCTTGGCCCTGGCGCCGCTCGTGGCGCGCACGCTGGTTTTGCCTTGGCTGGCCCTGGCACCGCTCTCCACAGGTAGCCACTTTGCGGCGGCGCTGCGGCCCACCCACGCCACACTCATCAGCGCGCTCGCCATTGGCCTTGGCGCTGCCGGCGGCGTGGTCTGGGCGCTCGGCCCCCTTCCCGCAGCCACGCTTGCGGTGCCGCTCGGCATGGCGATTGTCGTCACCACTATGGCGGGCATCTGGCTGATCCGCCAACTTGGCGGGCTCAGCGGCGACATTGCTGGGGCCCTGATCGCGCTCGCCGAATTGAGCGTACTGGGGTTTTGGCCGTGACTCGGGTGTTGACGCTTGCGCGCGCAATCTGACTCAGCGATCCGCGGCGTGCTAGACTCGAAGGAGGAGCAAGCCGCCGTGAGACACATACCGCCTTTTCGTCGCCTGCTGGCGCCTGTCCTTGTGGCGGCGCTCGGGGCTGCCTGCGCCGCCGAGGACCCGACGGCCCAGACCCACCGCGAGCCCACTGCCGATCCGGCCGAGTTGCAGGCGCACATCAAGGCCGCCGGGCTGAATCGCTGGTTGGACCAGATTTCTCCGGTGACACTCGAAGCCCACGGCGCGTGGGACGTGGCCCGCTTTGATCCGGCCGGAGATGCGCGCTGCTACGATGGCAGCCCCTACGTGGCCTCGGCACAACGCGGCGATCCCAAAAAGGTCGCGCTGATCCTCGGCGGGGGCGGTGGCTGCTGGGACTGGGGCACCTGCTACGGGATCCAGATCGCCAAGGACAACTCCGGCGTCGTGGAGGATTGGGATGGCCTATTCAACAGGTCCAACGACGCCAACCCGATCGCCGACTGGTCGTTGGTCTACGGCGACTACTGCGACGGCAGTGTCTGGACGGGCGACCGCGACGTTGTCTACACGCATCCTGACGGCCACACGGTGCCCACCTTTCATCGCGGCCTCCGCAATTTGTCGGCCACGGTCAGTTGGATGCGCGAGCGGCACCCCGACCCCGAGCAAATCCTCGTCACCGGCGCCAGTGCCGGCGGCTACGGTACGCTGATGGGCTACATCGTGGTCCGCGCGGCCTGGCCCGATCACGAGATTGTCGTGCTCAATGATTCGGGCCCCTGGCTATTCAACCCGGCGCTTCAGTCCGAGATGGTCGACCCGGTCTTTGCCAACTGGGATATTCCGCGCCTTTTGCCGGCCGATTGCCCCGCTTCCTGCGACGAGCAGCTACTGTTTTTGCTTGACTGGATTTTGCCGCGTGACCCCAAGCTGCGGATCGGCATTCTGATGCACCTCAACGATTTTACGATCGGCACGGGCTACCTCGGCGTCGGCCTCGGGTTTCCCGACCTGCTGCTTAGCAGCACCGCACACGTTCACGCCCAGTTTCCCAATCGCTTCCGCCGCTACTTCGTCGAGGGCACCAAGCACACCAGCACCTTCGACGAAGAAACCTACGAACTTGAGCGCGACGGCCTCGTCTTCACCGACTGGCTGGCCGCCCTGCTCGCCGGCAACCAAGCGGGCTGGCCGGATCTGCCGTAGGGGTGGAATGGGCCAAGGCTGGCCGCGTGCTGGCCCATGTCACCGGCCGTACGCAACAGAACCGCGCGGTTTCATACAGCCTGGTCCGAACCAGGCGATGGCAACAAGTGCCGGTAGACCACAACCGTGGCTGCCCACTGCAGTACCGCGGCGACAACGCCCGCCAGTGCGAGCCCAAACCTCAAAGCGGTCCACCAGACCGTGCCCTGCAAACCGGCCGCCGCAGGCATCACCACACTCATAAGCCCGCTTGTGAGGCCGGCCACGCCGAGCAGAATCCCCAACAGGCGAGCCAAGGTCCAGGTATGCCCGGCCGTCGCTCGCCAACTCTCGCCCAGTGCCTGCCACGCTGAGCCGCGATGGTCAAC
>CAZUAB010000155.1:0-5669 GCA_964617795.1 uncultured bacterium | reverse complement strand
GCCTCGGTGCTAGTGCTGCAAGGACGCTGCGTCGGCGGCTCCACCGTTATCAATCAGGCCGACATCACGCCGATCCCCGAGCCGATCCTTGAGCATTGGAAGACCGTCTGGCACGTCGATGACCTTGATGCCGACGACTTGGCTCCGGCCGTCGAGGCCGTCCGAACCGAGATCGGGGTCAATCGCATCGCCGCCACCGATCTCAATGCCAACAACCAACTCCTGCTTGCCGGCGCCGCCTCACTGGGCTGGTCCGCCGGTCGCTTCGAGCACAATCGCGTCGGCTGTATCGGCTCGGGCTATTGTCAGATCGGCTGCGCCTACGACGCCAAGCGCTCGACATTGGTCACCTGGGTGCCGCGCGCCCTGCGGGCCGGCGTTGAGTTGCGTGACCGTTCACGCGTCGAACGCATCCTCACGCGCGGCCGACGCGCCACCGGCATCCTTTGCAGCACGCTCTCCGAAGCTGGCCAAGTCGTGCGCAGCGAGACCATTGACGCCGACCACGTATTCGTCTGCGCCGGCGCCATCCACACGCCGTTGATCTTGCGCCGGTCGCGCCTTGGTGGCCGACTGGTCGGGCGTGACCTCAGCCTGCAGCCACAGGCGCCGGTCATCGCCGTGTTCCCGCGGCGCTTGCAGTCGTTCCGTGGCATTCCCCAATCGGTCTACGTCGATGAGTTCGAAACGGCAGGCGCCACCGACGGGCTGGGCGGTTTTCGCGTCGAGGGCATCTACGGCCCGCCCGGCACGGCCAGTGCGTTCCTGCCCGACCTCGGCCCCGGACTGATGCAGTTCATGCGACGCTACGATCAACTGGCTGGGGCATTGGTGCTCGTACCCGACCGCCCATCGGGCGCCGTGCACCCCTACGGAGATGCTCTGTTCGCCCGCATCCAGTACAGCTTCAGCGACGATTGGCGCAGCACCTTGCGGCAGGGATTGGCAGCGGCCGCCGAACTCTACCTTGAAGCCGGCGCCGAGTCGGTGATTTTGCCGGTCAACGGCGCCGCACCAATCACGTCGAAGCGGCACTTGGCGGCGATCCGTAGCGAGCTGGCCCTCCCTGCAGGCGGCGTAAGACTCGTCAGCGCCCATCCGCAGGGCACCGCCCGCATGAGCGAAAACCCGCAGAAGGGTGTCATCTCAAGCCGCTTCCGGTTGCACGGCGCTGAGAATGTTTACGTCGCCGATGCCTCCGTGTTCCCGACGACGGCCAGTTCACACACGCAACTGCCCGTCATGTCGATGGCGTGGCTGGCCGTCGACCGATTCCTTGCCGATACCCGCGTTTGAGTTGCTGCCGCACGGGGCTGCACCGTCACTCGATTTTCACCTCGAATGATCCGTGCGCCACGCAGGCGCCGGGCCCTTCGCCGTGAAAACGTCCGCGGATGCGATCCGACACGTCGGCGCGGCCGTCAAAGGTGTAGATGGCCGTGCCCTCATCTGCATTGTCCGTGATCGTAAACCGCACACAGCGACCCACGACCTCGCCGGTAAATTCGGCGGGAAAATCAGCGTCCTCGATATACAGATCGGCGGTCGGCGTCTCGGTGGCGGGAGCCGCGGAAACAGGCAGCGTATCGCGTGCCGTCAGACTCAATGTGCCGTTCATGGTTGGGTCCGCGCACTGGCCCCGGTCGCCTTCGGCGGTCAACCGCCACGCACCTTCGACCTCTGCGGCCTCGCTGTCGTCGGTGCAGGCAGGCCCAAGGTCGTCGGCCGTCGTCACGCAACCACCAAGCAGCCCGCCGAGCAGCAGGCAATATGCGCGTCTCTTCATTGCGCCTCCGTCAAGCGTACTCAAAACATGACCCCCAGCCCGATGCGCAGCCCCTGCGGCATGCGGCCAGCAATGCGGGTCGCCAGCAACTCGTATTGTAGGTCCAGGCTGAGCCGCACACTATAGGTGCGGAAAAACAGCACGCCGGCCCGGGCATGCGCGCCGAAGGCCCACGCCGATTCCCAAACGGTGTCACGTGTACGCGTAACCAAGAAATTGCCGCTCGTGCTTTGTACTTCGTACGAGGCCTCCAGCCAATGGACGCCCGCCCCGCCGCCCACATAGGGCGCAACATCGGTTTTCGAGAGGATCGCCAGCGCCGACACGTCGATCGGCACCTCGTGAAAACTGAAATCGCTGGCGCCGTCGTCGAAGCGATAGCCAATACGGGGTTCGATCGCAAAGGCGCCCGTTTCATACCAATAGCCGATCCCAAGATCAATGCCACCGGAGGTATCGCCGTAGCCCCCGAAGGGCTGCCAACGCGCCAAATGAAGCGCCACCCCCGACTCACCCGTGCGCCGCGTCGGGGCCTGGCTCTCTTTTTCGGTAATGCTGCCGAGCTCGGCAGTCTGGGCCGTCGTCACGCCCGCCGACAGGGCGCGCGCCAGCCGGGTGGCCGCCGGTTCGAGGTCCTCCACCCGGTCGATTGTCATACGGTCACGGGCGACCACACGACCCGCCGCCACATCGGCAACTTCCAATGTGACGATGAGCTTGCGGCCAAGGGTCGAGATGCTGCCGTAGACCACGCGCGCGACACCCAGCGCACGGCCAGCCGCCGTCGCACAGGCGGCGTCACCGCACGGCGAATCGTCAGTGGCCCGCACATAGTGCGCCTCGGGCTCGGCGGCGGCCAGATCGCTGCGCAGCAGCTCGCGAAACGTCGCGACGGCGGCGCCATCGACCTCGCCAACACGGCTGAGATCGAGCAAGGTCCAACGGTCCCCCAGCACGCCCGCCGAAGCCGCGCCGGGCAGCGTGAGCAGACCAAACAATGCGAGTCCCAGCAGTCTCAATCTCGTCATTGGCCACCCCATTCCTGCTCGGCATGTTACCTTGTTCGCCGGAGCCGCGCCGTGATTTGGCGCACATGATCTAACCGACCCTGCCACCCACAGGAGCCTGTATGCGCCGTCAGATCGCTCTTTTGCTTACCGCGTTTGCGCTGCTGTCCGCCGCACCGGCGGGCGCCGGCGACACGCTCGTCACCCCGGACACGCTGACCGCCGATGAAAAGGCCCGCCTGCAACGCGGCGAACCCGTGCTGTGGTCCTACCGCCACAACAAGGTCGACGGCGCCCAAGCCATGGTCTTGTTGCCGGTGGCACGCGAGGAAGCCTGGGCCTTACTCACCGATTACGGGACCTTTGCCGATTGGATGCGCTCACTGGAGGCAGTGACGCAGGTGACCTGGACAACGCCGACCACCGCCGTCGTGGGCTATGTGCTGCCGGCCTTCGGCAAAAAAATCCACTACGCCCTGCGACGCACGCACCGAGCGCCCGAACAGCAGACCTGGGTGGTTGCCTCGGGTGATCTGCGTGGTGTCTGGGGCGGCTATGACTTCTATGCCGTAGCGCCCGAACGTACGCTGGTTCGTTTCTGGTCTGCTGTCGATCCGGGCTTTTGGATGCCGCCCTTTGTTAAGAAATTCTTTTCGAAACAGGGCTTGCAGGAGATGATCGAAGATATCCAAGCTGAAAGCAAGCGCCGCCACAGCGCCTCCGCTCCCCCATCCCCGCGGGTGGTCAATCCGTCCCCATGAGCGGCCGACGACGTGCCGCCCTGCTGTGCCTCACAACCGCGGCGATCGTGACCGGCGGCCTGGCAGCACTGGGGCTCTGGCCCGGCAGCGAGGTGCGCGTCGATGTGCTCCTTGACCGCCTGGCCGCCCACCCGGCGACACCGGCGCTCCTCCTTGGCCTGATTGTCGCCTGCGGCGTGTTGGTGGCGCCAATTTCAGGCCTTGTCGCCGTCACCGGTGTGCTCTGGGAGCCCAAGTGGGCCTTCGTCGCGGCCTTTATCGCGCAAATGGCCGGTGGGGTTCTTGGTTGGGCGGCGGGCCGGCGCCTCGACGTGGCCACCTTGGCAGCTCGCCATCCAAGGCGCCCGGTTGCCCGCACCACCGAAATGATCGCCCGCAATCCGTTCAAGGCCTCGCTGCTTATCCGCATGGTTCCCGGCATTCCGTACGCCCTGCAGAACGGCATCCTCGGCGCGGCCGGCGTACGCCTGGGCCCCTTTTTGGCCGGCAGCGCCCTTGGTGTCGGCGGCGCCGTCGCCGTCTTCACGCTTTCGGGAGCCGCCGGAGCCCACGCCCTGCGGGGGGTCAAGTCGGCCGTTGACCTCGCCTGGGCCCTCCAGGCAGCCTTGGCCTTGTTGGGCATCTGGCTGTGGTTTTCGAAGCCGCGGGCGCAAGGGGCGACCGTCGACCCGTGATTTGCCGGGGTCCATCTGCACGTTGTCAGGCGTGAAAGGAATCAACCATGCTGGACAATAGACCCATTTTCAAGACAATTCTTGTCTTCACCTCTGGCGCGATTATCGGCGCTCTTATCTGTGGGCTGACGTTCCGGTACACGTCAACTTCCGCGAATCGGCACATTCAATATTTTAATTTTGCCGAACTGGGTATGACTGCGCTCTGGGGATTAAACGCCGCTCGCGGCCATCAAGACGCATCCGACAAACTCGACACGCTCGAGATTGTCTTCACCACGAATCTGGTTGACGCATATCGTGCGGTCGAACGAGGAGATACCCACCATCCGTGGGTTCTCGAATTTGTTCGGGAAGGTGTCGAATATCGTAGATCCTATCCCT
Organism: uncultured bacterium; assembly: GCA_964617795.1. GTDB lineage: Bacteria > J088 > J088 > J088 > J088 > CAZUAB01. The sequence goes on along the minus strand of CAZUAB010000155.1, from coordinate 1,057 downwards.
TCTACGTGAGCCACATCACCGAGGGTCATCCGTGGTATCCAACGTACGCTGGGGTCAAATCTGAGTTGGACCGCATGCTGGACAAGGACAATGCACAATGAAGCTCCGGGCGACGAACCTTTAATATAGCGTCCCCCTTGCCCCCATAGTAAAGGCTGGCTTTCATATGGGCGGGCCTTTGCGCCATATGAAAGGCAGCGTTAAACATGCCAATACCCCTGCTCACCTACCGCGGCACCGTCTACCCCTGGCACTGCGACCACGTCGGCCACATGAATGTGATGTGGTACGTCGGCAAGTTCGACGAGGCGACTTGGCACTTCTTCCACGCGCTCGGCCTGTCGCCGTCGTACCTGCGCGCGGCCGGGCGCGGGATGGCCGCCGTCGAGCAGCACATTTCGTACCTCCGCGAACTGCGGGCCGGCGATGTTGTCAGCATTCACACGACGATCCTCGAGTTCAAAGAAAAGAGCGTCCGCTTCGAGCACGCCATGACCAACGACGAAACCGGCGAGGTCGTGGCGCGCACGACGCTCAAGGGGGTCCACCTCGACACCGCGACGAGAAAGTCGTGCGCGTTTGAGGCGAGGGTGGCGGAGCGGGCGGAGGCGATGCTGGCGGGGCGGTAGGGTGGCGGGGGGCGATTAGGGATAGGCGTTGATGGTGATCCTTTGCGAATCGGCCTATAATGCCGAAATATCCGGGATGCAAGGCCGTGGTGGATTCGCATGGGTCATGTGGCCTGACCACCTCCGCCGCTGAACAAGGAATCTGAGTGTCCGCCAAGGAAGCCACAGCTCGCATCAAGATCAACAAGCTGCTCGAGGCAGCGGGTTGGCGCTTCTTCGAGGATGAGACGGGCCCTGCCAACATTCGGCTTGAGCCGTCGGTGGCCCTCCGGTTGTCCGACCTTGACGTGCTCGGTGAGAATTTCGAGAAGGCCGCGCGAGGGTTCGTGGATTTCCTGCTCCTCGACGCCCGCGGCTTTCCGCTGATCGTCCTCGAGGCCAAGGCGGAGGACAAAGACCCGCTCGCCGCGACGGAGCAGGCCCGCAAG
>CAZUAB010000154.1:0-5686 GCA_964617795.1 uncultured bacterium | reverse complement strand
TGTTGTTGTGCCGTACCCCGGTTTTGCAAGTGCAACTCCGGTTTCGGGCACCACGCACGCTGCACTTGTTGCAATTGCACAAGTTTCAGAGCTTCAGGATACGAAAATCCCGGTCAAGAGGCCCAGACTGCCCAGCAAGTGTGCTTGGACAGTGCCCATTGAGACCGTTGCGAGTTCCGCCGTTGGTGCATCAACACGGGCCGCCAGAACACGGGCGTTGCGCAAAGCCGGTGGCGCCGCGATCAGCCCGGCCAAGGCGCCGGGTGGCAGCAGGCCCAAGGCCACCGACGCCGCCAGGAGGAGGTAGGACGCCACGGCCATCGCCCGGTATACGCGTGCCGCACGGGCGGCGCCGAAGCGGACGACCCACGTGCGCTTGCCGGTCGCCGCGTCACTCGCGCAGTCGGGGAACTCATTGGCGAAAAGAATGAGCGCCACCCACAGCCCCAGCACCGCTGAAGCCGCCCAGACCCCGGGAGGCGGCCAGGCGCCGCCATGCGTGGCCACGTATGCACCGCCGGCCAGTACGGGCCCGAAGGTCAGGAAGATGACCGGTTCTCCGAGGCCGCGGTGCACAAGACGCAGCGGCGGCACCGTGTAGCCGACACCAAGCACAAGGCCGGCGAGCGCCCACGGCAGCACCTCGACACCGACCGCCAACAGTACAAAGAGACCACAGGCCGCCGCCGCCGCCAGCAAAGCCACCGCAAGTGCCAGAACCTCGTTGGGGCTCAGTAAACCTTTCTGGATCAACCGGCTACCGCCCGACAGACCCGGGACATAGCCCACGTTGGCCTCGTCGGTACCGCTCTTGTGGTCGGCCCAGTCGTTGAAGACGTTGGCCGACAAGTGCATCAGCGATGCGCCGAGCACCACGACGAGGGCGATCGACCAGCCAGCGAAATCGGCCCAAAAGGCGCCGACAATGACCGTGGCCAGAGTGGCCGTCAAAAAAGGCGCCCGCAGTGCGGCGGCAAAGGCGCCAAGACGGGACGGGCGGGCTTGCGCAACGGGTGCGGCGTGCATCGGGTCCTCTGAGCGGTGGGGAAGGAGATTGTTCACGCGGTTCGGCGCCAAAGCAATGGGCGGCGACGGGCGGTCAGTAGTGCGGCGCGGCGCCCGGACAACGCCGCGCCCGCCACTCCCGATCCGGGCGACGTCCAGTGGCCTGCCAGATAGAGATCCGGCCACGGCGTGCGCGGCTGAATGCGCTCGAAACCGACCTGATCGGGCCCGAACGCCGCGCCGTACAACGCGCCATCGGCGACGCCAAGCTGGCCGGCATGGGTCGACGGCGTCATCCAGCGCGCCTCGATCGGCAGATGGGCGGCCAGCCGGTTCTGCAGCTCCGCGACGGCCGCTTCGTCGCTGCCCGCCGACAGGTAGCCGTAGCGATGCAGCCACCCATGCTCGCGCACCTCGCCGACGAAGGCGCCACGAACGTCGAGGCGGTCAGCCGGGCCGCCGTCGCTGAGCCGCCATGTTCCGCGAACCCCGGCGACTGTCGGCTTGGTCCCGGCCAAGCGGCGGCGCCAGCGCGCAGGCGCATTGCCGAGCAGGGTCGCCAGCGGCCGCAGGTCCGCCGTCCAAACAACGAGATCGGCGACGGCCTCTCCGCTCGGCGGCAGGTCCCCGCTGAGCCCGCGCGCCGGATGCCACGCGCGCGCCGTGGAGGCCATTTGAACCAGACGGGCGCCGGGCCGCCCGCCGAGTGCGGTCACCCGCATCGACGTCCGCACGTCAACGCCGGCCGTCACGAGGGCCCCGGCGAGCGCCGCCTGCAGCGCCCCCAAACCGTCGACCGGCCGCCACCCGCCCTCCTCCAGATAGATCCGCAGAAGATAGGCATAAAAGACGGCGCTGATCTCGACTGGCGGCATGCCGACAAAGCCCCAGTAGCCGCCAAGGAGCGGGCGATCTTCCGCCGGTACCTCAAGCAAATCGAAGGCGCCCTCCAGCGTGAGCGGCAGTAGTTTGAGGAAGGTCGGCGCCTTGACAGGCACAGCAAAGAACTGCGGAATCCCCACATCCCAGGGCAGGTCGGTCATCTCGTGCGCAGCCGCGAGCAGCACGTCGAGCGCGTGGCGGCCGCTTGGCGTCACAAGGGATGCGCGCAGCATCGCGGGGTCGGCGGGCGCCACGGCTCCTGCCGATGTGACGATCTCGGCCGCGGGCCGGATCGGGCGCAGTGGCGGAAGCTGTACGCCCAGCTCCTGCCAAGCTTCGGCGAGCAGTTGCCCGGGACCAAGACCGGTCAAAAGGTGTGGGCCGACATCGACCGGGCCGTCGGGCGTCGCGAAGGCGTGAATAGCCCCACCGACATGGGGGCGTGCATCCAGCAGCGTCACCTGCCGCCCGAGGGCGGCCAGTTGCAGCGCTGCCGTCACACCGGCCGGGCCGGCGCCAACGACCAATGCATCGAGTCGTTCGCGCATCAGCGACTCTTTTGCCACGCATCAAGTCGCTTCTGGCCACGCTCAATGATTCCGCTAACCAGCGCATCGAGCCGCGGCCCGCGCGCCGGAGGGCGGGCAATGCGCGCTGCCCATCCCTGCATCTCGCCGGTCACCCGACGACCGTCAGACGCCTGCGCCATCAGTGCCGACAGCATCGTCGGCGTTTCGGTGGCGGCATCAAGGCCGAGATCCTTGCCCTCGGCAATCTCCAGCGCGTCCCCCAGGTCGTCGGCCAACTGGAACCACAGGCCGACCGTTTCACCCCATTCGGCCCACGCGAACTCGCCCGCCCAATCGCGTGATTCGAGCGCCGCTCCGGCCGCCGCCCAACCGAATAGTGCACCGGTCTTGCCGACCGCAATACGGCGGCTGAGCGCGAAATCGGGCGCACTGCCGCGGGCCCGGACTTCGAGCAACTCGGCCTCGGCCAGCGCGTGCACGGCCGGCCCGAGCCGCCGGATCGTCGCCTCGGACGCGTCCGCAGCAAGCAGCGCAAACGCGGCGCCGAGCATGTAGTCGCCGGCAAGTACCGCCGTCGTTGGGTCATAGAGGCGGTGAACCGCAACTGCACCGCGGCGCTCGGTGGCGCCATCGACGAGATCGTCATGAATGAGAGAGGCCAAATGCACCAGTTCGACAGCCGCCGCCACCGAAAACACGCCTTTGTCTGAGGGGTCGACGCCGCACGCCTCGGCGACGGCAAACGCCAGCTCCGGACGTAGTGCCTTGCCTGGACGATCGAGCAAATGGACAACCGGCGCCTCGACCGGTGCGGCCAGACCGAGACGTACGCGCAACGTATCCGCCACGCGCGCGGAGAATACGACCGGCTGATCTTCAACAGGTACCGCGGCAGAGATATTCATATCGTTCAATTCTTTCTGAAACTTAGGTCAAAGACATTGTAAGGCGATGCCACCGTGCCGTCAATCGATCAACCCTCACCCGACCCGCCGCTGGCTTGCCGCTCTTGGTAAAATGGCCCCATGACAGTTACGCCCGAAATCCCCGAGCCTTGGCTCGATGCCGCTGCTGCTGTAGGCGGATTGATCGAATACTGGGGCTTCAAGCACATTCACGGCGTGCTGTGGACGCTGCTCTATCTGCATGGAACACCGGGCAAACAAGCGTCGCTCTGCACCTGGACCGGCTACTCGCGCGGCGCCGTTTCGATGGCGCTACAGGAATTGGAAGCCTGGGGTGTCGTGCGTTCGGAACGCATGGTGGCCAGCCGGGAACTGCGCTACCGCGCGGTCACCGATTTGGCCGGCATGGTCCGTACGGTGTTGGAGCGCCGCGAGTTGCCGCTGCTGCGCGACGCCAGCGCCCGCTTCGCCGCCGCGGCCCGCCAGAGCCGCGAATATCCCGAGGCGGCTGCCCGTCTGCGCACGCTGGCCGGCTTGTCAGAAGCAGGTGCGTGGACCGTCGATACGTTTGTTCGCCGCGGGGAGTTCCCGTGGACACGGCTACGCCGCTACTTCGACCGCGGGCTGGACGGCCTGCGCAACCTTACCGAAAGGGCCGCCCGATGATCACTGCTTGCCGTGCGCTGGCGCTGTTTTTGCTTGTGACATTCGCAGCATCGGGTCCCGCCGGTGCACAAGGAGAGGCATCACCTGCCGAATCCACACCCTCACTACCGCTCGTGGGCGAGATCTCGGTCCGGTTGAGCGGCTACCTCGGCCGCGACGAAACCCTCGTCGACGACCTTGAACTGCGCGTACAGGGCCTGGCCATGCGGACGGCCGCTGATGGTTCGTTCCACCTCGCCGACATGGGCGCCCATGGGCATTCCGCCGGCGGTCTGGGCCGGGTCACGTTCGAGGACGACGCAAGCAACTGGGTACGCTTTACCCTCGGCCGCCAGAACCTGCGTCTGCCGGTCGTTTGGGTCGGCGAAGCCCGCGGCGACGCAATCATTCTCTACCCTATGCAATGCGAACTCAACGCCGACGAATCAGGGGGCTGCTTCGCGCAACTGCAGAGCAACCGCGACTGGGAACGCCGCCTGCGCGGCCTTTACAATCTAGCTCCACTGCCGCAGCGACCTGTACCTACGCCCGCCCCGGCGAAACCGGAACCCGCGGCGCCGACGGCCGTCCCCGAGCCGGTTATGGTACCACTGACGGCGCCCGCCGATGGCGTCCAGGATTTTGAGGCGATTCAGGAACCCATGGCGCCGGCGTCTCCGCAGCCGACGGCCGCCCCGGTGGCCCCTGCCCGCCCGGTCCCGCCACCAACCAACGTCCCGCCGCCGGGCGAATTGCGCGTCATCGAGCCGCTACGCTGACAGACGGCCTGCCCCGTCGCCAACCGGGCCAGTCGGGTACCATGGAGGCATGAAGGCTCCCACGTCGGGCTCGGTCGAGGTCGTCGTCGTCGGTGCCGGCTTCGGCGGACTGGCGGCGGCCCGCGAACTGGCGAAGGCGCCGTCCGTACACGTGACGCTGCTTGACCGGCGCAACCACCACCTCTTTCAACCGCTGCTCTACCAAGTCGCCATGGCCGGTCTGAGTCCCGCCGAGATCGCGGCGCCGATCCGTGCCCTGCTGTCCGAGTTTCCGCGGGTGACCGTGCTGCAAGGCGAGGCGCGTCGAATCAATCTGGACGCCCGTACCGTAACGACGGATTTTGGCGCCTTGAGCTGGGATCATCTGATTCTGGCCCCCGGCGCCCGCACCGGCTACTTCGGGCGACCCGACTGGGAAGAGCACGCGCCGGGGCTCAAGACCATCGAGCAAGCGACCGAGATTCGACGTCGTGTGCTGGATGCCTTCGAAAAAGCGGAGCGCGAGCCCGATATGGCCCGGCGGCGGGCGCTGCTCACCTTCGTCGTGATTGGCGGCGGACCGACCGGCGTCGAGCTGGCCGGTGCGCTCGGCGAGATGAGCCGCTACACGCTGGCCCGCGATTTCCGGCACATCGACCCCGCGCTGACGCGGATCCTTTTGGTTGAAGCGGGGCCACGTATTTTGGCGAGCTTCGAGCCGGCCCTTGCGGCGCGTGCGGTGCGGGATCTTGAGGCGCTGGGGGTGCAGGTGTGGGTGGAGTCACCGGTCTCGGCGGTCGATGCAGGGGGTGTGACGGTCGGAAACAATCGGATCGAAGCCGCGACGGTGGTTTGGGCCGCTGGCGTCGAGGCCGAGCCGCTTGTTGCGACTCTGGACGTACCGCTGGAGCGCGGCAGACGCGTGGCAGTCGGCGCCGACCTGCGGCTGCCCGGCTGGCCC
>CAZUAB010000153.1:0-5741 GCA_964617795.1 uncultured bacterium | reverse complement strand
GAACGGGCCAGCTCGGGAAGGCGTGCGGCGATCAGGCGGGTGACGCGGGCCGAACGGCGGGCCGGGTCCAGATCGGCTGGTTCCGTGAAGACCAGCCGCAGGCGCTCGCGAATCTCGGGGCGGCGGAGGTCGGCGAGGCGGATCCGGTGGCTGCGCGGGTCGGGGAACGGCACCCAGGTGCCGCCGGAACGCGAGAACTCGCTGTAGAGCTCAATGGACCGCCCAACATCGACGACAATGAGAAACGGCGGCCGGCCCTCGGCCGGCGGCAGAGCACGGGCGTAGGCCTCGGCTTGGTGGTAGGCCCGCAACATCGCCCTGTCCCAGCGCTCGCTGTCGAGATCAAGGCCAGTCTGCTTGGCCTCGAGTACGAAACAACCGCGCTTGTAAAGGTCGATAAAGCCGCGATTGACCGTGCCGTCGGGCTGCGCCAAATCGACCCGTCGCTCGAAGACGAACGCGTTGAACTCGGTGTCCTGCGACGACGTGTCAGGCCGGCCGACATCGAGCAGCGTGCACAATTCGCTCAAAAACAATTGATAATTGGCGCGTTCGGAGCCCGTCACGCCGGCCCAGCGGGCGACAAAGTCCTGAACTGCGGAATCGGACAAATCGTTCATGACGACGATTTTAGCAGGTTGGCCGGACACTGACTGTCCGGCGCCCCCAGCATCGGCCCTTAATCCTCGTCGTCCTCGAGACGCTCGGGGGCTCTTTCGATGAACAGCGAGGCAATGCGCCGATTGTCGAGCGACTCGACCACAAAGCGCCAGCCATTGACTTCGAGCAGATCCCCACGGCGGGGAAAGCCATCCTTGTGGTCAATAAACCAGCCGCTAATCGTGTCTTGTTCGGTGTCGAGCGTGAGGCCAATCAGCTGCTCCACCGTCTCGACCTTGGCCATGCCCGGCACCCGCCAGCGATCTTCGGCCAGCTTGCGGGGTGCCAATGACGGGCCGCGATCATATTCGTCTTGGATATCGCCGACGAGCGCTTCAAGCACGTTTTCGAGCGTCACGATACCGCTGGCGCCGCCGAACTCGTCGACCAAGAGCGCGATGTGCAAACCACGGCTCTGAAACAGATAGAGCAGTCGCTCAAGGCTGATCGTTTCGGGCACGTGAATGGCCGGACGCACCAAATTGGCCACCGCCTTGGTCGACTCCGCCGGCTCCTGCAGCAGATCCTTGGCGTACAGCACGCCCACGCAGTGGTCAAGATCGGGGTCGACCACCGGTATCCGCGAGTGCCCGGTCTCGATGGCCACCTTACGGGCGGCGACCAACGACTCCTCGGCATCGATCGTGACCACGTCCGGGCGCGGCACCATCACGTCGGTGGCCTCTAGGTCGGCCAGTCGCATCGCGTTGACCATAATGCGCCGCTCGCGGTCCGAGATCGATCCACCGCGGTGGGAATGCATCAAAAGAACGCGTAATTCTTCTTCGCTGATACGCAACGTATCGCCGCTCTTGAGGTCGGCACCCATCAGGCGAACGACGACAAGGCTGAGGAAATTGATCGTCCGCACCAGCGGCCAGAAGACGATGTACACCACCTGCAAAGGCACCGCGGTCCAGCCGCTGACGGACTCGTACGACTTGATGCCGTAGCTCTTGGGCGCCTGCTCGCCGATGATGATCTGGATGACCGTGATCAAGCCGAGGGACAGGGCGAACGATACACCGGGACTGAGCACCTCGATATTCGGCACCCATTTGCTGAGCAGTCCTGCCAGAATACTGGCCACCCACGGCTCGCCGACCGAGCCGAGCGCAATGCTCGTCGAGGTAATCCCGATCTGCGCTGTCGTCAGATACGGATCGAGGTCACGCAGAATATTTTTGATAATCCGGCCGCGCAAGCCGCGGGCGTCCGTCCAACGGTGCGTGTGCGCGGCCTGCAGGCGCACGAGAGCAAACTCGGACGCCACGAAAAACCCGTTGATAAAGATCAGCGTGGCGATCAGGGCAACCACGCCGCCCCCTCTACTTCAGGGTACCTGTGGTCTTCGGCCGAACGGCGCACCAAGGTCGGGCGCATGCCGTCCGGCTCCCGACTGGGAGGCTCGCCGGTCGATCTATCAGGCACCGCCAAGCACCGTCCGGAAGGCCAATTCGGCCGCGCCAAGCAGGCCCGTCGGGGCCAGGCCCAGCCACAACAGCACGGCAACAAGCAAGGCGAGCACACCACGAATTGCCGCGCCGGGGCTGCGCAGCGGGCGGCCCTCGCCGTCGTCAAGGTACATCCGTACGGCCGGCCGCAGGTAGTAGTACGCGCCGACCACACTGGCCAGAACAGCGAGTACAGCCAGCCAGGTCCAGCCAGCCGACACCACGGCGCCGAAAAGCATCAGCTTGGCCGTGAAGCCCGCCAACGGCGGCAATCCGGCGAGGCTCATCATCACGAGCAGCAGCAGGAACGCCATCTGCGGTTCACGGCGCGCGAGCCCGCGCAAATCGTCAATGGTCTCGAACTCCTCACCGTCCTTCGACAACGCGATGAGGATGCCAAATGCGGCCACATTCATCACCCCGTAGACGACCAGATAGAATGCGGCGGCGGCCAAGGCGTCGGGTGTGCCCGCGACCAAAGCCAGCGTGAGATAGCCGGCGTGCGCCACCGAGCTATACGCCAGCAGGCGTTTGAAGTTCGTCTGACCGATCGCCAGCAGGTTGCCGACGATCATGGTCAGCACCGCCAACACCACCAGTGCCGCCACGAAGGCCGGCGGCAGACCGCCCGTTTGGTAAAATACGCGGACCATGGCGCCGATCACCGCCACCTTGACCGCCGTGCTCATAAACGCCGTCCACGGCGCCGGAGCACCCTCGTAGGCGTCGGGGCTCCAACTGTGGAACGGCACCAGTGCCAGCTTGAAGGCCATGCCGACCAACAGCAGCACGGCGCCCGTTTGCATCGCCGGTGAGCCGTCGGCAAGCGGGATGCGGCCAAAGGCGGCCAAGGCATCGAGCGTGCCGGTTTCGCCGTAAATGAGCGCCGCGCCCATCAGAAACATGGCGCCGGCGGCCGAGCCGAGAATGAAGTACTTGACGGCACCTTCGCTGCCGCGACCGTCATCGAACCGAAACGCCGTCAGCGCATAGAGCGGGATACTCATCAATTCGAGACCCAGAAACATCAGGCCGAAGTTGGTCGTCGAGACCATCGTGGCCATGCCGATCAACGAGGCCAAAATAAGCATCGCCGCTTCACCGACGGGCTGACGGAACCTGTCGACGTAGTCGCGCGCAACGAGCCAGGCCGCCGAACCGGCGATCAGCATGGCCACGAGCAAATAGCGGCGCACGGCGTCACCATGAATGAGGCCGTCGAACCAACGCGCCTCAGAGGCCGGCAGCATCCCGGCCGCAAGACCGGCGGCGGCAATGCCCGCCAGCGTTACGCCCCACAGCGCGCCTGTCTCGCGACCGCGCCGGAAGGCGTCGAGCAGCAACACCACAAGCATCGTGGCCGCCAGAATCAGCTCCGGCAGGATGGGGCCAAAACGGATCGTGTCGTTCATCGGCGTGCCCCTTCGTTCGCCGGCTGCTCAAGCAGCGCGACCGGTCGCCCGCTCCAGCGTGCCGGCGTCGGGTCGAGCGTGCGTACCCGCCGTTCGTACAAAACCTTGACCGCCGGTTCGATACGGCTGATCAGCGGCTGTGGGTACACACCGAGCACGAACATCGCCACGACGAACGGCAGGATGACCACCCATTCGCGCAGCGAAAGATCCTTGAGCCCGCGGTTCTCGGCGTGTCGCAGCGGCCCAAAGAACACCTTCAGATACAGCGTCAACATGTAGACGGCGCCCAGCACGACGCCGGTCGCCGCGATCACGGTCGCCACCAGCAACGTGTTCGAAGCACCGGCCGAATAGTGCGCCATGCCCGCCCTGAATGAGCCCAAAAGAACCAAAAACTCCCCCACAAACCCGTTGAGGCCCGGCAGGCCGATGGAGGCCATCGTGGCAATCAGAAAGACAGCGGCAAATTTGGGCATGATCGTTGCGATGCCGCCGTAGGCGTCAAGGGCCCGCGTGTGGCGTCGTTCGTAGATCATGCCGACCAATAAGAACAATGCGCCGGTCGAAATTCCGTGGCTGATCATTTGTACGACAGCGCCAACTCCGGCCTGCACGTTGCCGGCAAAAATGCCCAGCACGACAATACCCATGTGGGAAACCGAGCTGTACGCAATCAGCTTCTTCATGTCCGTTTGCACCCAGGCCACAAGGGCGCCGAACACCACACCCGCCGCAGCGAGCGCCAGCATCACGGGTGCCCACGCGGCCGCCGCATCCGGAAAAAGCGGCAATGCGAAGCGCATCAGGCCGTAGGTGCCCAGCTTGAGCAGCACGCTGGCGAGCACGACCGAACCCGGCGTCGGCGCGTCGACGTGGGCGTCGGGCAGCCAGGTGTGCAAAGGAAACAGCGGCACCTTGATCGCAAAAGCGAGGGCGAAGGCCCCAAACAGCCAATACTGCAGTTCGGGGTCGAGCTTGAGCTGCAGCAGCGCGTCGAGGTTGAAGCTCATGTAGCCGAGCTGGGCAACCGACTCGCGCGCCAGCACCAAAATGGCCACCAGCATCAGCAGTGAACCAACCGTCGTGTAGAGGAAAAACTTGACCGCGCTTTTGATCCGGCTGCCCGAGCCCCAGACGCCGATGATCAGCAGCATCGGGATCAGCATCAACTCCCAGAACACGAAGAAGAAAAACAGGTTGACCTGGGTAAAGGCGCCGATGACAGCCGCCTCCAGCACCAGCACGCTAACGCCGAACAGCTTCCAGTCACGTTCAATCGCATTCCAAGCGCCAAGGATCATCAGCGGCAACAGCGTCGTCGTCAGCAAGATCAGAAACAGCGACAACCCATCGACGGCGGCGTTCCAGCCAATACCCCACTGGCCGAGCCAGGGAATGTAGTGGCGCAACTGCAACTCACCGTTGGCGGCATCGAAGGCCGGCCAGAGCGCGAGGCTGACCGCGAACGTTACAAGCGCAGAGACAAGAGTGGCGCCCTTGATTAGCGCGGCATCTTCGCGGCGCAAAAGGCCGACAACGAGCGCCCCGATGAGCGGTATAAGCGTGACAATGGTGAGAAGTGGCGTCTGCATCGGGTACTCCTAGCGTCCGGCGGCAAGGACGACGAGCGCGAGGCTGCCGGCCAGGAGGTAGAGCAGATACGTACCAACCTTACCGGTCTGCGTCGTGCGCAGGAGCTCCCCGGCGCCGCGGGCCAGACGCCCGCTGCCTTCAACGGCGAAATCAATCAGACGGCGGTCGATCAGACCGAACAGAACGTAACGCGAAACCAAGTGCAGCGGCCGAACGATCAGCCACTCGTAGATCTCGTCGACAAACCACTTGCCAGCCAGGAGCAGGTAGGCAGGACGCAGGCGGGTCGCGATCAGGGCCGGCAGTTCCGGCCGCTTGACGTAAAGGAACCACGCCGCGGCGATCCCCAGCGACGCAACCGCCACCGAGGCCCCCATGGCCGCCCACTCGCCGATTGCCACCGGCCCGACCGAGACCTGATGGTACCCACGGATGGGGCGGGCAAAGCGCAGGACGGGCGCCAACCATTCCTCGATCAGATTGGGCATGTGGAAGACGTGCGGTATCCCCACGTAGCCTGCAACCACCGACAGCACCGCCAGTACGACCAGCGCGGTGCTCATTTGCCACGGGCTGTCGTGCAAATGTTCGGCGGTGCCTTCGCGGCCGCGGTAGGTGC
>CAZUAB010000152.1:0-5842 GCA_964617795.1 uncultured bacterium | reverse complement strand
ATCATGGCGTGGCAGTCTCCATGGACATTCTCGACGGCATCCGACGCTTCTTCAACGACGCGATCCCGTTCAACCGATTTCTGCAGCTTCGCTTGGTCGAGCTAGACACCGGCCGTGCAGTCGTCGAGGTGCCTTTCCGCCCCGAATATATCGGTGACGTCGGCAAGAACATCATCCACGGCGGCGTCATCTCGACATTGATCGACGTTACCGGCGGCGCCACGGCCTTCAGCGTGCTTGATTTTCCGCGCGAAACGAGCCTCAATACGGTCGACATGCGGGTTGACTATATTCGCATGGGGCGCGGGCAGGCTTTTCGTGCAACGGGAACCGTGCTGCGCAAAGGCAATCGCATCTGCGTCACACGTGTCGAAGTCAGCAACGACGAGGGCACGCTGGTGGCCCACGGTACGGCCACTTATAGCATTTTTTCCCACCCACCGGAGCGGCTGCGCGAGGACCTTGAGTCCATGCGCGCCCACCTTTCAACCGTGGAAGACGCCGCGGATTCAGGAGATAGTGATGCGCAATAACCACGCCCGGGCGCTGGTCCTTCTTGCTGGCTTCGTCGGCAGCATCGCCATGCCGCTGCCTGCCGCCGCCAATGAGCCCGCAACATCCGCGGCCACGGCCGTCTCCGGCACGGCGGCGCCCGTATCCGTAGTCACCGCGGAGCCCGGCCCTTCATTTGCCGACCTCATCGCGATGTCCAACGAGGAACTGGATGCTGTGCTGCAAAGCGGAACGGCACCGGATCCGGATGCGCTGGTCGGCTGGGAGTTCCGCGGTTTCAACCCCCCGACGTTTGCCAAAATCCTCGGATTCCAGAAGTTCATCAAGGGTTTTGACCGTGACGACGCTGGCAACGTATACGGCTACAACCTGTTCGTCGAAGACGCCCGCGGTGGCCCCGATGCGCCCTGGGTCGCCAAAGGCGATGGTGGGCCCGATACCCGTCACGGGTTCTACGACATTGTTCCGCTTGCAACCGACACGGGCATCGACGGCGTACTTCTGGACTACGGCAGCGGGCGCAACGCTTGGTACAACCCCGAAGCGGTCATCCGTGACCAAGTGGTGCAGGTGTCTGCCGGCAACCCGGACCTGCTGCTCGGCAAAGCCTTCTTGCAGATTGGACCGTGGCGGGTCTTTTCCAACTTCTTCATCTTGGAACGGCTCCGCCCGGCGCCCGCGGCAAATTGAAGGCCTAGCCTTACAGCGCGTCGCCGAGCTGCACCTCGGGATCACTAACAATCCGCCCGTCTTGCCGGAAACGTCGCAACGCCAAGGCCGCCTCGACGGCCAGCCATACGGCCAGAATCAGCAGGAAAACGCCGATAAACGTGAGTGGCCATTCGCCGCGACCGGCGAAGTCGGTGATATTCTCGACCATGGCCACGAGTGTTGCCCCCAGCAGGACGATCATCGGAAGGCCGGTCACCCACCAAGCCCAGCGGCGGCGATACAGGTAAAGCGTGACGGCCAGCAGGGTCAGCCCCGCCAGCAACTGATTGGTCGTGCCGAACAGCGCCCAGAGCGCCAAGCCCGCGGGCCGGCCATCGATACGGTAGAAGGCAAAAAACGCAATCGCAGCGATGGCTGCGGCACTGGCAAGGTATCGGTTCTTCAGCCAGCGCAGCCCGAACCCTTCGGCCATCTCTTCGATATTGTAGCGCAGGAGCCGCGTGGCGCTATCGAGCGACGTCAATGCGTAGCTGACGACGATAACGCTGATAAATGAGGCGGCCCCGCCGTGCGGCAGCCCCAGCGCTTCGAGAAATCGTGCTGCGCCGTTGATGAAAGAGCCGACCTGCGGCCCCAGCCCCTGCACCGCTTGCCAGTTGGCATAGGCGGCGTGCCAGTCTTCCTCGCTTAGGAAGCCGGCCGTCGTCGCCATCACCGCGATCAGTGCAAGCAGCGACTCCCCGATCATGCCACCGTAGCCAACGGCTTGGGCATCGGTTTCACGATCTAACTGCTTGGCCGTTGTGCCCGACGATACGAGGCCGTGAAAGCCGCTGGCGGCACCGCACGCAATGATGATGAACACGAACGGCGCCAGGGGCGGCGCCCCCTCGGGGTGCAGGCGCACGGCCGGCGCTTGAAACTCGGGAGCGGCAATGAACAGCCCTACATAGAGACCCGTCAGCCCGAGATAGAGCAACAGGCTATTGAGAAAATCGCGCGGCTGGAGCAGCGTCCAGACGGGCAGCACGGACGCCGCGAACGCGTAGGCGAGCAAAATGGCGCTCCAAGCCACAATCCAGGTACTCAGCCCGTCGGTACCCACGGTGCCGCCCAAACCAATCGATGCCGCGAGCTCACCGTCGGCTGAAACCAGCACCAAGGCAAGCGTCAAGGCAAAGCCGACAGGGGTCAGCACCTTCCAGGAGACACCCCGTCGATACCCCAGCCAGCCAATGACAGCGGCCACGGCCATCAATCCGAACGACGGAATGGTGGCCTGCGGAAAATGGATATGCGCTTGCGCCTCTGTTGGTGGCGGGCTGAAAAGGAATGCGATTACATAGACGAAGACGCCCATCGCCAATGCCACCAAGAAGAAAATAATAAGGTGAAAAAGTGTCTTGGCACGGCGACCAATGATACCCTCGGCCACCGCGCCAATACTACGCCCGTCGGATCGGACGCTGACCACGAGGGCCGCAAAGTCGTGAACAGCACCAATCAGCAAAGAGCCGAAGACCACCCAGAGCAACGCGGGCAGCCAGCCCCAGATGACCGCCACGGCCGGGCCGAGCATCGGTGACAGGCCGGCAATGGACGCATAGTGGTGCCCGAAAAGTACCCCCCGCTTGGTCGGCACATAGTCGACGCCATCGGCCAGCCGATGGGCCGGCGTCGCGACATCGGCCCGCAGTCGGAATACGTGGCGGGCAAGATACCCGCCATAGACGCGGTATCCGACGACATAGGCCAGCAAGGCCAACGCGGTGGGGATCGCAGCGTTCATGTGGACTCCTCGGGGGCGAAACCGTCGTCGGGAAAGACGGGAAGGGCGGGCAGCGGCCACGGAGAACTGCGCCCGGCGCCCCAAGGCCGCGCCGCGACCAGCGCAGCGGTCAGCCAGCGTTTGGCATCCGCCACCGCATCTTCGACTGTGGCGCCCCGAGCCAACCGGGCCGTGATCGCCGCGCTCAAATGGCAGCCCGTGCCGTGGGTATGCGGCGTCTCAATGCGCAGGCCCTCAAACCAACGGATCGAGCCGGGACCGGCCAGCACGTCGGCGGCGTCCGCATGGCCGCCCTTGACGAGGGCCCAAGCGCCGTGGCGATCGGCAAGCGCCCGCGCCGCCATTTCACGGGATGCCCGATCCATCTCTACCGAACGCCCCAACAAAATGGCGGTCTCTTGCAGGTTCGGCGTGACAAGTGTGGCCAAGGGCAGAAGGTCGCGCTGAAGGGCCGCCTCGCCAGCCGCCGGCAACAGGCGATCGCCGCTCGTCGCCACCATCACCGGATCCACCACAAGGGGGCCTCTCGCTGCGACCGACCAGCGTGCAGCGATGCGCGCAATCACGTCTGGGTCACCGAGCATGCCGGTCTTGGCGGCGTTGACGGGCAAGTCGTCGAGCACGCTGGCCAACTGAGCTTCAACAACGTCAGCCGGCACCGGGTAGACACCTTGCACCCCGCGCGTGTTCTGGGCAGTGAGCGCCACCACCACCGCCGCACCGTGTACCCCGTGCAGGGCAAAGGTCCGCAGATCGGCCTGTATGCCGGCGCCGCCACCTGAATCGGAACCCGCGATTGTCAGCGCCACCGGCGTCGTAACATCGCTCACGCGCATCGCCACGCCTCCAGCATGGCGGCGGCGGCCGCAACGGGATCTGCCGCGTCCCACACGGCGCCCTGCACGGCGATACCAGCCGCACCGGCGCGGCGCAGCCCCGCCACATCGCCCACCGCAATGCCGCCGATTGCCAACACGGGTGCTCCGGCGGCATCAAAGGCCACCCGCAAGCCGTCCAGCCCCAATGGTGCGGGGGCGTCGGGCTTGGTGCGCGTACTCCGTAGCGGGCCGATGCCCAGGTAATCGATCTGGGTGCAATCCAACGTCTTCCAGCGGTCGCCGGAGCCGGTCGCTCCGATAAGAACATCGTCACCAACCATAACCCGCGCCGCCGCAGGCGTCGGGTCGCCAGCCCCAACATGGACGCCGTCGGCGCCCGTCTCGTGCGCCAACTCGGGGTCGTCGTTGATGATCAGCACCGCGCGGTCGAGGATACGGCGGGACGCGGCCGCCCACGCCGCCCGCTCGCCCGGCGCCGACCGCTTCGCCCGGAGTTGAAACCACGGCACACCGACCGCCTGCAAGCCCGCCAGCACGTCGGCCCAATCCGCACGGTACGCGGGGTCATACAACGCGCAGACCCCACCCGCGGCCAGCGCATTCATCGCCTTGGCGCGATTTCTTTCCATGCCCGGCCTATTTGTTTTCCGGCTTCCGAGCGCTGGCCTTGCCATCTGCCGACCCCTTGGTTTTCGCGGCCGCCCTCGGTTTGGCTTTTGACTTCGGTTTGGCGACGGCAGTTGCCTCGGGGGCCGCCGCGGCCATACGGGCCGGACGGCGGCGCGGCCGCCCCGGTCGCGGTGGCAAAATATCGCTGCGCACAAGAAAGTCGGCCAGTGCCAAGTTGATCAAGACGGGCTGTTCGATCAATGCGGCGTGCGAGCCGTCAGGGATAATCAGCAATTCGGAGTCGGGAATACGTGACTGCATCTCGCGGCTTAGCCAAAGCGGCGTGAAGAGATCGCGCTCTCCGCCGATGATCAAAGTCGGCACATCGATGTCGGCCAAAATATCACCCGTGTCATGCACCACCATGTCGGACATCAGCGACAAGAACATGCGCATGTCCAACCGGCGTAAGTGCTCGAAGTAGGCATTCATGTCTTCGACCTTGGCCATACAGGGACTGATCAAGCCCGTCCGGCGAGCAAATTCATAGGCCAGCCGCCCGCGTATAAGCATCTCTTTGATGCGGCCGATCGGCCCAGCCAACCGCAAGGCCCAAGGTTGTACGATCGGAAAAACATCCTCAAACCACGGCAAGCCGAGAAAGGACCGGGCAGGCTTGCCGTAGGTACCCAGCACGGGCACCAGCGCCTGCACACGACCGGGATGGCGGCGCCACGTTTCGAGAATCACCTGGCACCCCATGGAGTGGCCAACCAAAATGGCCTCGTCGATGCCCAGGTGATCCATCACGGTCACCGTGTCATCAGCCATTTGCGCAATGGTCATCGCACTGAGATCGTCCGCTATCGGTGAACGACCGTGCCCGCGATAGTCCCAGGTCACCACCCGGCCTTCGCGGCCGAAATGTTCGCGCAGATACTTCCAAAAAAAGGTCGACACGCCGATCCCGTTACAGCAGACCACGACGGGGCCGCCGTGGCCGCTGTCCTCGATATACAACGGCTGTCCGTCGGGTGTACGAGCCCACGTTTCACGGATCTCCAGCGTCATGGCGCATTCCTTTCCCGGCCCCTGGCTGTCGCGCCGTCCAGTTTAGCGCATGACGGCGCCTTTTGCCTCTCTTGATCGGCGCTTGACGGTCCGGTATGATGACCGCGAACCGACTGGAGCGCAATTGGCCTCGGCACCCGCCAAACATTCCCGCCGCGATCTTCCACGCAGTGCCGTCGCGTTGGTCTGGGGGCCGGGTGACGACACCCCGCGAGCCCGCCTCGAGGCTGCGACCCGCCAAGATCCCGACCGGCCCGAATGCCGGCGTTTGCGCGCAGCCTTGGCGCTACTCGACGAACTGTCTAGTCCCTTGCATCCGGCCCAGCCCGCATGACCTCCTCGACCCGCC
>CAZUAB010000151.1:0-5868 GCA_964617795.1 uncultured bacterium | reverse complement strand
CCGCCTTCCTCTTGGTATTCGACCGGCAATGTGTAGTCGTCGCGCAGCGCGGTCGCTTCGCCAACTTCACGGGTTTCGGTCACTGTGTAGATCGCGTACGGCTGGAACCGGGCCAGCGCCGTGGTATCGGTAGTCGGGGCGTTACGCGCGGCAAAGCCGTTGTCTCGGTAACGGGCGCAGTCGTTGATGCCAAAGCCAGCATCGGGTGCCCCCGGCGGTGCAAGGAAGAAGTTCGAACCGTCGTTCGTAACCGCAAAGCCGAATTCCTGGACGACGACATCTACGCGGCTGATTTCTTGGCGAACAATGAGGCCCTTGTAGTACCAAGTCTTGGTCTGGTTGATCCAGCCCGTGCCGCGCTGGTCAACACCGGCGGTGCCGCCGGTGTTGTCGCACAGGTCGGTCAGGTAGGCGCGGAGACGCGTGGTGTCGGCATCGGTCGTGCCATCATAGGCGAATTCCTGGCCGTTGTGCGTCTGCACGCACCAGCCAAGAACACCGTCGTTGCCGGGAGCGAGGTCGGTTGAACCGCGGGTAACAACGACCAACGCACTGATCGAGCGACCATCGATGGTCAACGTTTCGGTGGCCACGGCGGCGTTGAGCCGGCCGGCCTCGTCCAGCCAGGTGTCGCCCACTTGGACATCATCCGGCACGACGAGCGAAGCCGTGAATGGCACCGCACCGTTGTAGAAGTTGCCGAGGGCCGAAGTCTGCCAGACATAGCCATCCGCCAAGTAGCGCCCGTAGGTCGTAAGCGCCATGTCGCGGCTGCCGCCGACTTCGTCGATCGTCGTCGTGGTTTGATCGGTGGTCACGCCGGCAGCCGAGCTGTGAATCGTCGTGATCGTCTGTTCGTCGTAATCATACTCCTCTTCGAAAATAAAGAGGTCGTTTTCGACGATTTCGACGTACTGGTCGAGTTCGCAATCACACTGCGCCTGACCTTGAAGCTCGAGGTAGATATCGAGGTTCGGCTCGGTGATGAACAAGTGACCGGCATCCGGGCGACCGGTGATATTCACGTTTTCGTCCGGTGCAACGCTGCCGTAGGCCGAATTGCTGGTGAACGTGTCCTGAACCATCCACACATGCTGCATACCGGCGATACGACTTTTGCCTACCGTCGTGCCCGTGAGACGGGTTTCCGTACGCTGGCCGTCTTCATAGACCGCACAGTTTGCGTCCGCCGCGGTATAACCGGCGGGCTCGATACCGTCGACCTGCACCGGATCGGCATCGCCGAGCTGGGTAAAGGTCAGTGTCACGGCGGACTCGTTGTGAGCATACTCGACGAGCAGGCCCAGATCGTAGTCAGCCGTAAAGCTTTTCTTGACCGTCGTCGCAACATCGTCGTCCGCGCAGGCGGCGAAGACAAGCGGCAGGGCCAGCAAAATTCCAAAATTACGCTTCATTGGGTAACGTCTCCCTTCCTTTGAGTGTATAAACGATGTAAATACTACCCGAACATAAAGACGATGTCAAGGATTTGCCAAACCGCCCCCAAACGCCTCAAACCGCATTGCTGCCGAAGATGTGCTTGGCGATGATGCGGCGCTGGATTTGCCCGGTGCCTTCAAAGATGTCGTAGATCTTGGCGTCGCGGTACCATTTCTCGACCGGATGGGCCTTCGTCCAACCTTCGTTGCCGAGCAGGCGAATCGCCCTGGAGGTCGTTTCGACGGCCACCTTGGCGCCATAGGCTTTGGACATCGCGGCCATATGGTTGTTGGATTGGCCCGTGTCGGCCATCCACATCGCCTTCCAAACGAGGTTACGTGCCGCTTCGATCTCCATCGCCATTTCGGCGATTTCAAAGGCAAACCATTGGTGCTCGCCGAGGGGCTTGCCGTAGAGCGATTCTTGCTTGCCGTACTCGACCATGTAGTCATAGGCGGCGCGCGCAATGCCGATTCCCTGTGCACCGACAAGCGGCCGGGTTGCGTCGAACATGGCGTGAGCGCCCTTGATGCCCTGCTTTGCCGCCGAATCCTCACCCCCGAGCACCCATTCGACGGGCACCTTGCAGTTCTCAAAGTGGACCTGAGCCGTCTCCGAGGCGCGGATACCCAACTTGACCTCTTTTTTGCCGGGGATCAACCCCTCGGTTCCCCGCGGAATGATGAACCCGCGCACACCGGCACGGCCCAGATTTTTATCGGTCTGGGCCCAGACGACGAATACGGCGGCACTCTTGCCGTTGGTGATCCATTGCTTGGAGCCGTCGAGGACATAGTAATCCCCTTCACGGCGCGCGGTCGTGCGGATATCCGAGATATCGCTGCCGGTGGTGGGTTCGCTCATGGCCATGGCGGCAACCTTGATATGGCCGTGCTCATCTTTGCCGTCGAGGCATTGCATGAACAGTTCCTGCTGGGCGCGCGTACCCATCTTGGCCACTGGGGTCGCGGCCAGGCCCGAACCGTTGAGCGCCAAAGAAATGCCCGCGCAGCCCCAAGCCAATTCTTCGGCCGCCATCATCATGATCTGACTGCGCACGCCGGGGGTCTGGCGCATCTTCTTCTCGCCGCCCTCCCCGCCATCGCTTTTTTTCTCGCCGCCAAACGCCATGGTCGCCATGGGGCTGTTGCCGACGCCGAGCACGGCCTCCACGGCGGCGCCTTGCGACATGCCCATGCCTGCCGCCTGCTCCATAAGATCCCATGGCATTTCTTCGGCCTCGTCAAAGTGCGGAGCCACCGGGCGAATCGTCGATTCGGCAAAGGCCCGCAACATTTGCTGAATCATGCTTGCTGTTTCGTGCAATTGCATCAGGTGTCTCCTTGCGCGTGGTCGAAAAATCAGCCGAGCGCCGCGGCGAGAACCTGCTCACGCAGCCCATCGCCGGCGAGCGTGGTCAGGGCGCGGGTGTCGCGCATGACCTTTTCGACCGGGTAGTCATTGACATAGCCGTAGCCGCCGTAGACTTGGACCGCATCAATCGCAGCCTGCACGGCCGCCTCGCCGGCGACCGCGGCGGCCTGGCGACAAAGGACCCGCGCCGGCGCGCCGTGGTCCAGTGCCTGGGCAGCCGTCAGCGTCAGCGCCCGGGCTGCCGCCAACTTGGCGCGGTTCTCTTCGATCAGGCGGGCCATCGACTGGAATCGCGCGATCGGCTGGGCAAACTGAACGCGCTCCTCGGCGTAGGCCGCCGCATCGTCGAGCGCCCGCTCAGCCGCGCCGACAGCCAAGGCCGCGGCAAGTACGCGCATGCCGTTGCGCACAGCCTCGACAACGGCTGCGGCCGCTTCGCCCTCAAGAGCGGCGATGGGTGCCGCATCACGGAACGTGACATTGCCGACGGCCGCGGCCTTGAGGCCCATGGCGCCTGCGGGCGCGATTTCGATGCCCGCACCCGGCCGGACAACCGCGGCGAACGGTGTGCCTTGCCCGTCGTCGCCGGCCACGACCAGCATCAGCTTGGCGTCAATCGCGTTTGGCACGCCACCGACGTGCCCACGGATCTTGCCCCCGACGAGTTCGAGCGGATGATTGGCATCCGACAACACCGTACAGGCCAGCGCGTCGGCCGGATCCGCCAGTTCGGCAGAGAAATCAACGGCCGAAGGGTCAATCGCCATCGCACCCAGCGCAAAATCTGTATTTGCCTCGAAACGCAATGCGACGCCGGGGCAGCCGCGACCAAGCGCCAAAAGCCGCAGCGCCCGCTGTGTGTGATTGTAGGCAGCTTCGAGGTAGCCGCCAGCAGATTCGGGAATTGCATCCAGAAACAAGCCCAGCTCCAGTCCTTTGGCGACCAGATCGGCTGGCGTTTGGCCGGCGCGGTCGGCCTCGGCGCCCGCCTCAGCCAACTGTTCGCGGGCGAAGCGCAAACATAGATCCTGTACCATTTGCTCATTGTCGTCGAGCCGCATATCCATTGGGATTCCTCCTTGCGATCGTCGATCGGGAAAACTGACTGCGGTGTCAATCAGACCATTCTTGCAGATTCCCGCCCAACGCGCATGTCCTTGCCGCCAGTGCCGACAAACGTTTGCGCTCGGCAGCGGCGGCATGGGATGATCGCGGCACAGCGTACTGAAAAGAGAGGTGGCGCATGAAGGTTCAGACGACCGTTGACGATCGAATCTTCGTCATCACGATCAACCGTCCGGAGGTTCGCAATGCCGTGGACGGCGAAACAGCCGCCCTGCTGCGGGCGGCTTGGCTGCGTTTTCGGGACGATCACGATCTTTGGGTAGCCGTGCTCACCGGCAGTGGCGATCAAGCGTTTTCCGCGGGCGCCGACTTGGGCGCCATGGAGACGCTTGGCCCCGGGCCCGCAGCCCCACCCTCCGAGCGGCGACGATTTGTCGAGTACGGCGATGGCTACTTGGGCTACACGCGCGGTATCGACATCGACAAGCCGATTCTTGCCGCCATCAATGGCGATGCCTTGGCCGGGGGATTGGAGCTTGCCTGCATGGCCGACCTGCGGATCGTCGCGCAGCACGCCCGCCTTGGTGTTGCCTGCCGGCGCTGGAATGTACCCCTCGTGGATGGCGGAACGCAGCGCCTACCGCGCATCGTCGGCATGGGGCACGCCATGGACCTGATCTTGACCGGGCGCTTCATTGATGCGGCGGAAGCCTGGCGCATAGGGCTGGCCAACGAGGTGGTTCCGGCGGGGAACGCTTTGCCGCGGGCCCTCGAGCTGGCCGCGATGCTCTGCACCCTGCCCCAAGGCGCAATGCGTAGCGATAAGGCCGCCGCACAGGCCGGCTGGGGGCGACCGTTGGCTGAAGGCTTGCGGGTGGAGGCCGAACTGGGGCAGTACGCCCTTGGCGGCGCCGATATTATCGAAGGTGCGCGGGCCTTCAAGGAAAAGCGCCGGCCGTCCTTCGTACAGGACGACTGAGGACCAATTCGCAGCAAGGGCCAGCTCCGTAGCTGGCCCTTGCTGCGGTGCCTACAATGCAGGAAGGGTCAGTCTTCGAGCAAGCGCCGTGCGATCACGTGCGCTTGGATCTCGGCGGCGCCCTCAAAAATGCTCAGCACGCGCGCATCGGCCAAAATACGGCTGATCGGGAATTCTTCGGAATAGCCGTTGCCGCCGTGGATTTGCAGCGCGGCATCAGCAGTCTGCCAGGCAACCCAGCCAGCATAGAGTTTGGCCATGCCGGCCTCGAGGTCGCAGCGCTTGTCGGAGTCCTTCTGGCGGGCCGAAAAGAACGTGAGCTGGCGGGCAGCCTGCGTGAGAACGGAAGTACGGGCGACTTTGGTGAAGACGCGGGGGAACGCAAAAATCGCTTTTCCGAACTGGAAGCGCTCATTGGCGTAGCGGTAACCGATTTCGAGGGCCGCCTGCGCCACGCCGACGGCACGCGCCGCTGTTTGGATACGGGCGCTCTCGAAGGTGCGCATCAATTGCTTGAAGCCTTCGCCCTCAACCCCACCAAGCAGGTTTTCCTCGGGTACGAAGAAGGCGTCAAAGTTGAGCTCATACTCCTTCATGCCGCGGTAGCCGATCACCGGGAGTTCGCCAGCTTCGATGCCCGGAACCGCCCAGGTTTTGGCGTCCTCGGCACGGGCTTTTTCACCGAGCATCATCGACAGCCCTTTGTAGCCGGCCTGATCGGGCTTCGAACGCACGAGGATCGTCATCAGATCGGCCCGTGAGGCGTGCGTAATCCACGTTTTCTGGCCGAAAATATTCCAGCCTCCTTCGACCTTTTCGGCGCGCGAACGGAGGTTGGCCAGGTCGGAGCCGTTCGAGGGTTCGGTGAATACGGCCGTTGGCAGGATCTCGCCCGAGGCGATGCGCGGCAGCCATTGTGCTTTTTGCGCGTCGGTACCGCCGCCCAAAATCAGCTCGGCGGCGATTTCTGCCCGCGTACCGATTGAGCCGACCCCGATATACCCTCGACT
>CAZUAB010000150.1:0-6051 GCA_964617795.1 uncultured bacterium | reverse complement strand
TGGGTGATGCTGGCCGGGCTGCAAATTATTGCGATGGGATGGCGGCGCATCATCGATGCACAGGACAACGACTTCCCGTTTTGGACCCTGCTGCTGCATCCGCTGGCCATGCTGCTCGTGCACTGGATGCAAATTCAAGCGCTGTGGAAATACTACTTCGGCAGCTATGAGTGGAAAGGCCGCGCCTACCACAAGCCGAAACCCGCCAACACCGCACTCGACAAGGATTAGCACCGCAAACCTTGCGGTAGCCCCATTGGTCACGTACCATGGGTTCTTGGAGGGGGGCGCCCATGGATCGCCTAGTCCCAGTTTTACTTTCGGTCGGCCTCGCGGCCCTCGTGTGGGTCGGTGGAAAATTTGCACAGCCTGCCATCGATCGGTGGCAGGTCCAGCAACTCGCCGATCTGGTCGCGGCGCGAGCCGTGCACCCGGCGCATTTTGGTCACATCGAAGATACAGTCGAAGGCAAATTGCGCGAACTCCGCTTGCCGCTGACGACCGAGGATGTTCAGGTCCATGTCGATGAGCGCGGGGTCCGCGCCGAGGTACGCATCGCCTACTGGCGCGAAACGGATTTCCTCAAGGCCCCTTTCACCGGCACACCCGTCGTTGACTACGACGAGGACGGGACCCTCATTTGGCGGGACTCGGACCGCGGCGTCCGCCGTGGGAGCTCGGCTCCCGGTCTACGCATGCAATGGGTCGAGATCATTGTCGTCAACGATCGCTCGCGGCCGGACTGACCTCTACCCCGGAACTTAGCGGGGCTCGGCAAGCGCCGCTGTCCGAACCTTGACTTCGAGCTGCGCCACTGCATCTTCACAGGTGTTTTGGAAGCGTGCCAGCAACCGGCCGGGCACCGGGTCGCCTTTGGGATAATCGACCTTGAGCGGATCGACGAACCGGTTGCCGATCTTGATACGAAAGTCCAGATGGGGGCCCGTCGAATACCCGGTCGAACCAACACGCCCGATCAGTTGCCCCTGCTTAACCCGCTCACCCTTACGCACGAGAATCCGCGACAAATGGCTGTAACTGGTAATCCAGCCATTGTTGTGACGGACACGTACGGCCAGCCCCGCCCCCCCCATACGGCCGGTGTCGATGACCAATCCGTCGCCGACCGAATACACCGGCGTGCCGGTGGGGGCAGCGTAGTCAACACCGCTGTGTGGGCGCCGAATCCCCAACGTCGGATGCAGACGACTCTTCGAAAAGCGGCTGGAGATGCGCGAGAACTCTACCGGCGCCCGTAAAAACGCACGCTTAACCGAGCGCCCATCGGCATGGAAGTAGCCGCTCACGCCATTGCTGCCGCCCTCGTCAAACCAACAGGTCGTCAACTGCTCTTGGCTACCCTGATACCGTGCCGCCAAAATTGGGCCGTAACCGTAGAAGCGATTCTCCACAAACTCCTTCTCGACCAGCATCTCGAAGCGGTCACCGCGGCGCGTCTGCATGCCGAAATCGAAGTCCCAGCGGAAAAGATTGACGAATGACATGATCAATTGCGGGCGCTCGCCAGCCTCCTGAATCGCTTGAAACAGGCTCGTATCGACGACACCGCGCACGACCTCGGTGACCCGTCGAATGACGAGTGGATCCTCCGTGGCAACGATTGTGCCGTCATTGCCGCGCAGCCGCCAACGCGCCCGCGTACCGCTACGGAACGTGCCTTCGATCAATTCCTCGTCGAGCCAGAACACGCCGTCGAAGCGATCGCCCGGTCGCAGGGCACTGAAGTTGACGTGGCCGCGCAGCGCTGTGACGATGCGGCCGGCCTCCATCCGCGAAACACCGCCGCGGAGCAGGGCCTGAAAGAGCGTTTCACCACGCTCGATCGACACCGCAACACCATTGAACGGATCGGCCGGACCAAAGACATAGCTCGCGACACCGGGGCCGATCGGCCCCGGCCCTTCAGCTTCGATCACCTCCGCGAGTGTGCGTGAACCCTCTTCGCCGTCCGTCGCTTCCGCCAATTCCGCTTCGGAAGCAATCCCCGTGGATTCGGGAACGCCGGCAAGCGCATCAGCGATTGCGGCACGTGCCGTATGGCGGGCCGGCG
Organism: uncultured bacterium; assembly: GCA_964617795.1. Taxonomy (GTDB): domain Bacteria; phylum J088; class J088; order J088; family J088; genus CAZUAB01. The sequence goes on along the minus strand of CAZUAB010000150.1, from coordinate 3,980 downwards.
CAGCCGAATCGGCGCCGCGCCCCCGCAGCCCGACCCACAAGGCCAAACCACCGACCAACGCACCGACAACAACCATGAGGCGCAGCGACACCTGCCGGCGTCCCGCAGAAGGGCGCAGACGGCGGCGACGTGGTACCTGCCGGGACAACGAGCCGGGCCGCCCGTGATCTCGATTCATCGGAACAAACTCAGCGAGTCAGAAAACGCCCGCCGGCGATGAACTTGGGCCCTTGCTTGATCAGGACGTAACAAACGCCCACGTAGTGAATGACGCCGGCCACAAGGAGGCCGCCGAGCCAGATGGCCCAGTCACGTGCTGGCAGGTCACCCTCGATATCCCCGGCTTCGGCGTCAAGGGCCCGAAGCCAGCCAAGGCCCGCCAGTGCCGCCGCCATCAACAGCAATCCCGCCAGAATACCGATGAAGCGCGCGTAGGGGAGTACGTTCATGTTGAGCAGGTTGAGGAACTGAACCAACCCCACGACCAGCAGGCCGACCGTCAGCGGCATCACGGCATCGCGTATCCGCACGCCGATCCACCCACGGGCGCTGCGTTCGAACAGGCCCAACACAGCAGCGGTCGAGGCCAGCAACAGCCAAACGATGCCGAACCAGCGACCACCTACATCGGTATAGTCCTCGTGAATGTGCTGTCGCGCCGTGGCGATGGTTTTCGGCAGGTCCACCCCACCAGCCAATGCGGCGGGATCGACAAGCAGCGTCCAACCCGAGACAGTGCCGCGCAGGTCGCCGTACCAAGGCACGAAAAAGAACACGAGCGCCAGCAGGCCCGCGCCGCCGAACAGAAAGGCCGCAATGCCCCCTTGAACGGGCGTGTCCGCCTCCACCCTGACTTCTACTCTCTTACGCTTGGCCATCGGCAGTCCTCCCGGTTCAATGCCGATATTCTAGCCGAAGGATCCCGGGGATGCCGCAAGCAGAGCATCGGGGGCCGCGGTATGTCCCGGGCAACATATGCTTCTTGGCCCGGACAAAGGGCACGGGTATACTGAACGGCGATGCAAGAACCCGCAGCCGAATCCGTCCCTGAGGCCCGCGCCGTCGACCGTGACCCGGTCGAAGAGGAGAAGCGTGAGTGGCTGCGCAGTGTCCTTAGCGGCGGCAACGACGAAGACGTGCTGTTCCGCTTCGAAACGATGCTGCGCGCCATGGACCGTTTCTTCAACCTTGAGAATCACCCGGCGCGGCGCGATGGGCGAATCGGCTTTGACCACGATCTGCGGAACGAAGTCGGGGTTGTCGATCGCCGCCTGCGCGGCATTTTGCAGCTCGGCCAAATGATCCTTGACGAAACCGACACGAGCGCATTCCATTTCCAGAGTTATGTCGAAACCCAGCTTGTTGGTGACCTCGAACGCGATCAGCTACTCGAACGGCACCGTACGCAAAGGACTCCACTCGAAAGCCTGTACCTACTGCAGGTTGGGCTACGCAGCCTTGTGCATATCACCGAGGCGCTGCGGACGGCGGACCAGATCCGCTTGACGGCCTTTCGTGGGCTTGGCCATCAATATGCCGCCCTGCTCGTCCAGAATCGCTATTTCAACGCACTCAAGCCGGCCAGTTTCAGCCCGCTCTACGACCGCGTGGCCCACCCGCTTCTGCAGCGTGCGGTCCGTGAGGCGCCGACCGAACGCATGCGTCGTCAACTGAGTAACGTGATTCTGGCACTCCATCGCTACCTACGCATTCTGCGCTGGATCCGCGCCGATGCGCCGACGCGCGACGAGTTGCTGGACGCGCTGCCTGTGCTCGCGCTTCTGCACAGCGAGTTCCGTGCCCTGGTGCCGTTTCTTGAGCAGGGCGTCCCGGAACGCCTAGGCCCCCCCGAGTCACGGCACCCGGCCGAACAGGCCCTTGTCGACCGACTGGATGCCTTTGCATTTCAACTTGGCCTCGAATCACGCAAGATTTGGCGGCAGATTCTTGTCGACTTCTCGAGCACCCCACAAATCGGTCGGCTGCGCAGCGCCCTCGAGGCCGTCGCCGGCATGCTGACCAGCTTCCTGCAGCAGGCCTCCGTGCAATGCGTGCAAACGGTGCTGCCCGAAATTGAGGGCCGAGACCTTTACGGAGATTTTGTCAGCCGCTTCGAGCAATCCGTGCGGCTGTGGCAAGATCTCTGGGTCTTTCACGAAATTCTGCGCCACACGGGCGCCCGCATCGGCAAACCCGACAGCCCCCCCGAGAACCGCCGGGCCGCTTACGGCACACTCGTCGAGTTCCTCAATTACTTTGTCCATCTTAGCTACCAACTGGTACGCTTCGACGACCACGAGCATTTCGAGCGGTTCTTCGAGTTGGTGCGCAGCCTGCGCGACGAGGGGTTCGCCAACCCCGACCGCACGTGGGAAATCAGCCGTTCATTCGAGCATTTCCGCATCTATCTTGAAACGACTTTGGGCTTGGTACAGCAGCGTACCGACCTGCGTGATACGGACTTTGACGAGGTCCGGGCCCGGAAACTGCTGAAGCAATTCCTGCGCGAGGAAGGTTGACCCATGAAACCGCAAATCGATGCTCTGGTTCGCTTCGCCATGTTCCAGGATTTCCGCCCTGAGGAACTGGCGTCGGTCGCGGCTACACTGGCCGTGGTGGACCTAGCCCCTGGGCAAGTGCTCTTCGAGGCTGGCGCTCAGGGCCGTTCCATGTTCTTTTTGCACATGGGGCGCGTCCAAATCGATCGGGAATCGACTCCCGGCCAGATCGAGGTCCTCGCCGAACTCGAGCCGCCCACAGTCATCGGCGAGATGGCGGTATTGGACAGCATGCCGCGCAGCGCCCGTGCCGTTGCCATGCGGCCATCGGTGCTGTGGGAAATGGATGAAGTGCGCCTTGGCGAACTGGCCGCTTCGGGCAACCCGGCGGCATTCAAAATCATGCGCTGGATCGCCCGCAGCCTTTCGGACCGTCTCCGCCGCACCAACGACAAGTTGATCGACATCTATGCCAAGCCATTCAAGTCGATCATGGAGCTCAAAGAACGCCTGCGGGAATTGAACCCGGGCATGCTCAGTGTCGGCTTTGACGACGCTCCAGTTGACGGAGACTGACCCGACGTGCACCGACCGATCGCAGCCTTTGATATCGAGACGGTTCCGGATACGGCGCTCGGCCGGCGGCTGCACGGCCATCAGGGTGATTTCCGTGCCGTAACTGAAGCCATGCTGGCCCGGCGCCTCGAGGAGACCGACCAGCGTAGTGACTTCTTGCGGCCGCCCTGGCATCGCATCGTCGCCATGGCCGTAGCTTGGCTCGAACCGGACACCGGGCGTTTCAAGCTGGGCAGCCTCGGCGATGACGTCCTTGACGAAGGCAGCATGCTGGAGCATTTCTTTCGCGTATTGCGCCCGGCCGGTGGCCGCAACATGCGCCCGCGCCTCGTCAGTTGGAACGGCCAGGGATTCGACCTGCCGGTCATCCGCTACAGGGCGATGCTTCACGGAATTGATGCCGGCGCCTACTACGACAGTGGCGACCCGCGCAATGGCTATGTCAACCGGTTTCACGACCTGCATACGGATCTAATGGACGTGCTGGCCGGCTACGGTGCATCCGAAAAGATGGGCCTCGACGAACTTGCCCGTGTCATGGGGCTGCCCGGTAAAACCCTGACCGAAGGCCATCGCGTCTGGCTGCACATTTCACGTGGGGAATGGGAGATCGTCCGCACCTACTGCGAATTGGACGCGCTCAACACACTGATGCTCCAATTGGCGTGGGAGCGCAGTACGGGTGTGCTCAGCGGTGACGATTTCCTACGTTTACGTGACGTGGTCGCCGCCGGGCTGGCCGACGACCCGCGACCGCCCGTCGCCGAAGCTGGCGCCCTGCTTGGCGACTGGCAGCCGGGCCGAGAACGGCGCGCCCTCGCCGGTGAGCCCAGCCTACCGCAGCCCGGCCCGAGCTGAGTCCTATGGGTGTACTGAGCCATCACGACGTCACCATCCTGTTCGTTT
>CAZUAB010000149.1:0-6136 GCA_964617795.1 uncultured bacterium | reverse complement strand
AGGGTTTTTGGTGGGGTTCGCCATGTTTGCGCGGTTGCCGAATCTCACCGCGATTGCCCTTGTCGTCATCGTCCCCCTGACGGCGAACACGGATGCCCGCTCGACCGCCCGCCGTTCGCTGCTCTTTCTCGCGAGTGCCGCGATCGGCGTGGCCTTCGGCTTCGCCCTACTGAAGATCCTGGGCGCGCTCCCGGGCTGGCTGGCGGCCGTACGGATGCTTTCCGGAATGGCGGCCGATGATGGCAGCTCGCATGGGATCTACAAGCTGCTGCGGCAGACGCTCGAAATGCACGCTCGGTACCTGCTAACTGGCGGCATCACGGTTGCCGCGGCGGTCGCTGGCGGCAGCGCCGTCGCCGCGCTCAGCCGATTCGGCAAGGCCAGTGCGCGACTGTCACTTGCAGCCGCGGTGCTTCTCATGGCGCTTCTTGGTGCCGCCCTCCTTCCCGAATCGCGCTGGATTCAGGCCTTGGGTGGTGGGCTCATGATCCTAACCGCTCTCGCAGCCGCACTGCCGTCGTTGCCGCGTACGCTGCGCGTGTCCGCATTGGCTGCGCTCATGCTCTTGGAGCTGACCAGCGCCGGATCCGCCAACGGAATCCGTAATTTCCTTCACGGTCACGCGCTGGCATTCGCGGTTCTCGGGGCGTCGTTTCAGGCGCTGCCCGCTACCCAATGGAGGCGGATTTCGGCCACGTTGCTGCTGGTCGCCGCGGTCGTTGCGATCGCGCCGGCGGCTTGGCGCAACGTCACCCGCGACGGCCATGATCGGTTCGCACTGCAGGGTCGCCCATCCAGCCCCAAATTGATGGGGATTCGTACAACTGTCGAGAGGGCCGCGGCTGTCGATGAACTGACCGACGCGATGGCCAAAGTGGTCAAGCCGGGCGACGTCATGGTGTCGTTTGGCTCATTGCCCATGGTCTATTTTCTGGCCGAGACGCGCCCGTGGTTAAGCACAACCTGGACGGACCTCCTCATGCCGGCGGTTTTTGACGCCGAAGTCGCTGCGCTTGAAGCTGCGGGGAACCCGCTGCCAGTTGCCGTGCGCTCACGAATCCGGGTACGAACAGGATCCGCTTGGCCGGGTACGGACAAGGACTGGCCCGCGAAGGCACAGGAACGCCGGCGCGACCCGGCGAATCTCGCGCGCCGTGCCTCCGAAGAGGCGTTCCTTGCCCGCCACGGCTACCGAAGCGTATGGTCCAATGGGGTGTTCGAAATCCTGTTGCCACCGCCAGCCAGCGGCGCACCTCCGGGCTGAAGCGCGGCGAGTACTCCGGGCAGGCCAACGCGGTCGGCGGGGCGCCAGCCTCAAAGCCTGCCGCTTGCCAGCAACTCTCCGGGTGCCACCACCGCTGTACCGCCGGGCTCAACCCACCAGACGATGCGCTGCTGTTCGGTCGGGGACGTCACTGTGAACAGGGCCGCGCGTGGGCCGGGCGGATCGTCCAGCAGCACTTCGCGCCAGAGGGGTTCGATCGTCCGCCGCGTACCCTCAAAGCGCACCAGATCGACGCCAGTGTCGCCGTGCCCGCCCGCAGTCCAGTGAATCACATACACCCCCGCCCCCAGCACCTCGATTCCGGGCCCGGTGGGCAGAGGGCGACTCCACACGCCGTCCCCGGTTTGCAGGTGAACGCGCCGCGTTCCCGCCGTCAACTGTACCGGCCCGGCGTCGACGACTTCGGTTTCAAACGCGGGCCGATCGCTGCCGGCAACGCTGCGCCGCAGCATCCCGCAGCACAGCCGCCCAACCAGCGTCGCCGGCGGTCCAGCCTGCTCACGCAGTTCAAACAAGCGATGCCGGCCCGAAAGCCACAACAATTGAACCCGCTCGGGATCGGCCAGCAGATCGCCGAGGAGGGTTCGCGTCAGTGTCGGCTGAGGATCGGGCGGCACCAGAATGTGCGTCACCCCCAGGTCGCGCAGAGCCGCCGCCATGTCCGCGACATCGCGTTCACGGTAAACCGGAACAAGCCGGTCGTCCAGATGGAATACCATCGGCAGACGGGTGTAGAAGGCCAGCTCCGCACGCCGAAACACGAACACGCGGCTCTGCGCCGACAGCGTCGCCACCGCCTCCACCGTCTCCCGCACCCGCCACGACGACTGCATCGCCGCTTCCCGTTCGTCGGTGACCGCCGCAAGTGCAGCAGTGTGAAGCTGCTTCAGCCTTTGCCCGCCTTCTACCGGCAGCAGCGCTGCGACCACGGCCACCGTCGTACCAATCGCGGCAATACGGCGACTTTGCGTGGTCGCCAACAGCAGCGGACCCAACGCGGCAGCGGCCACAACGAGCATCGGCCAAATGCTGAGTACATAGCGTGGATTCTTCACCGGCTCAATCGACCCGGCAAGCACCGCTGCGGCCGAAAACACGAACCAGCCGAGCACCGGCACGAAGACCGCGGACAGTGCCCTCGGTTTGCGGCCGAGCAGCCAGAACAGGAGGGCCGCCACCGCTGGCCAAGCCAGCCAACCGTAATATGCGGGCTCGGTCAGCACACGAAATACGCCGTGCGACCACGCCCTTAGCGGATCGTCGAAGTCGCGCAGCAGTGTAAAGAACTCCTCGAACCGGAGTTCCGGCATTGCCCAGACGGGGTTGCTGTCCTTGATCGGCCGCCCGTAGCGCCATATGTTGGCGCCGTAAAACGGGGCGGCCAGAGCAGCGCCCACGATCACGGCGCGCCGAACAGACACCGCACTACGCGCCCCCCGCAGGCTCTCGACCGTCCAAGCAGTCAGCAGCAGCCCTGCCACCGGCAGGCCGAGGCTGTGGGCCGTGGCGGCAAATCCGAGGGCCATGCCGGTCGCCCACAGTGCGGCCTGCCGGTGCCGCAGCCCCAGTGCCAGCGCAACGGCCAGCGGCTGAATACGCACGGGATCGATGTGGTGTGACGTGATCTGCCCAAGCATGCCCGGGGCGAGCAGATAGGCCACGGCAAACCACGGCGCGGCCCTGCGGGCGCCAATCGCGCGAACGGCCAGCGCAACGGCGAACGCGCCGCCTGCAGCGGCCAGTGGCGCAAGCAGCCGGGCGCTGTCCAGCGTGTCGGCGTGACCCTGCGCAATAAAGGTCAGTGCGATCATGATTGGATAAAACGGGGGGTGACTGGTCGGCATCCAGAACCCCGTCTGCGGATCCGCCGTCGCCGGCGGATACCAGTCCAGCGCCGTGCGTTCCATAAACAGCCGGCCAAGCGTTGCATATTCGAGGGGATCGTTGGCAATTGCGGGCAGCCGCAGCGACATCCACGACTGCCAGAGTACAACAGCAACGGGTGCCAGCCATGCCGCTGAGGCCACCGTGAGCGGGGGCAAAGGCGGGACGGACGAGCGCCGCAATGCCGCGCCCCCCAAGAACAACCCGGCGAAAACATACGCCAGCAGCCAGCCAGCCAACACCGTGGCCCCGGCACCAGGCCGCAGGGTGAATACGGCCATCGCGATGAGCGCCGCAATCCACGGCCCAAGCATTGCGCCCAAGGCAATATCCGCCACTCGCAGCGGCGCGTGGCGATCCAACACGGCGAACCAGCCCGCCGTTGCCAGTGCCGTCGCCACGAGACCGAGCAACAGGACCGTCACGGGTCGCTACCCGCTCCGGCCGAGCGGTCAATCCACTCGATTGCGCGCCAATCTTGGACGCTCCATGCACTGCCGGGCGCCGCCACCAACCGCAACCGCGCACCGTGGGCCGTGGCCGGCACCTCGACCACCGCACGGCCGACGCGCGGCCGACCATCGACCGACGCGGCCGACCATAGCGGTGTTCTAAGGAGCCCCGCCACGCCGTACGTAACCAGCTCCAGCTTGACCGAGCCGCGGCCCGCAATTGTCCACTCGACCTGATGGACCCCGGATGGCACAAGGTCGTCTGGCGACGGCTCGCCCCATGAGCCCGGCCCGGTCTGCAGGTACGCCTCCGTGGCGGCCGCACGCAGCACCGCCGGTCCGTCGACGAGCTGCGGTTGCATAATCGCCGCGGCGGTCGGCTGGTCCACGCCGTACCACGGGCCAAGCGTGCGAGAGGTTCCAGGCTCGATCGGGCGCGGCTCGGGCAGCACCTCAATTAGCCGCGTCTGGTGCTCGGCAAACACGGTGCGAACGAGCCGCGGATCGCCGAGCATGTCGCTGAGGCTGGTTTGGTAGACGGTTTCGAACGGCGCCTCGGGCAACAGAACCCAGCGAACCCCCAGCCGGCGAAGTGCATCGTATGCGGCAAGGCCCGTCGGGGCTTCGTAGACGGACATCATTCGCGGGTCTAGGTGAAACAGCATGCGCGCCCGGCCATGGTAGCCATGCTCGGCGCGCGCGAAAGACAGCACAAGGTCCTGATCCGGAACGACCTGGTTCATGTGCAGAACGGCTGGCATCGCATGCAGATCAGGCAATTGGGGTGGTGGCGGCAGTCGTCGGGCCACCTCGGGCGCCGGCCCCGAACGTGCCCCGAGGCCGGGCAGATAGCGCAACAGGTATGGCTGCAAGGGCAGCGCGAGCACCATGCCGACAACAGCAAGCTGCGCAAAGTCCCGCCAGCGCAGCGGGCGCGAACCGAACGCCGCCAGCGGCAGCAGCGCCAGCGCCGCAAACGGCACGATGGCCAATGCGTAGCGCGGGTTCTTGATCGCCTGCAAAGATCCGGCGGCGAGCAGTCCACCAGAGAGCAAAAACCACCCCGCGATCGCCAGCACGGCCGCCATGACAAGGTCCAGATGCCGTCGACGACGTATGCCGGCGAACACCGCAATCGGCACCAACCACACAAGCCAGCCGAACAGATCGACGGCGGTGAAGGGCGCCAGCCAGCCGTTGAGCAAACGGTCGGCCGTCGACATCAGACCCCGGGTCGCCATCAGATGCGCGTGAAGGTCGATGTTGGCCATCTCCCAAATCGGAGTGGAATCCTTGAACAGAACCCCAAACTGGAGCAGGTTGCGCAGGTAGTACAAGCCGCCCAGCAGGCCGCCGATGGCCGTCGCCCGCATCAGCCACGGGACCGTCAGTCGCCCGCTCGCGGCGAGGGCGAACCAGAACAAGCCGACGAGCCCCGCGGCAACCAACCCCAGACTGTGTATGGCCATCACGGCCGCCAGCGCAAGGCCCGCGACCCAGGCACGCGCAGGGTCGCGCCCCCAGACCAGAGCCGCCACCGACGCCACGGCCACCGGCTGCAGGCGAGCCGCATCGATGTGATCGTACATGCTGCCGCGAAGGAGCAGCGGCATAGCCATCACGGCAAGCGCCGGAATCCACCACCCGCGTCGTGCGCCTTCTTGCCGTACGCCCGCGGCAAGAACCAGCGCCAACGACCCCAGTAGCCACGGTGCGACCATCCGCGCCGCAGCGAAGTCTCCGGCACTTCCCTGCAACCAATGCCCGGTGAGCAGCATAAGGGGGTAGGTCGGTGGGTGGCTGCTGGGCATGTAGAACCCGCTCGCGGGGTCCGCAACGGCAATCGGGTAGAACCCCAGCGATGCGCGTTCAAAAAACATCCTTGCCAGCGTGGCGTATTCGAGGGGGTCGTTCTGCACCAAGGGCGCGCGCGCTGCCATCCAGACCAGCAGCAGCCACAGCGCGGCGAGTGGTGCCGCGGCCAGCACATCGAACCGGTCGAGCTCAACGCGTGCACGCGAATACCGGACCGCCGCCAGCACGCCGGGCAGGATGGGCGCGAACAATGCGATCCGGTAGAACGACGGCCCACGCTCGGGAAACACCACAAGCAGCGCGATGGCCCACGCCGTGAGCGCCCACGGGCCCAGTGACACCAGCAGCAGCAGCTCGTGGCCGCGCAAATTGCGCCAGCCCGGACGGACCGCCGACAGGCCGCCCCAGCACGCAATCCCAGCGGCCGCAGCCGTCCCGGCCCAGACAAGCATCCAGAATACGGTCGTCACAGCGGCACCCCCAGTCGACGCCTCGCCAACCCCCGCAGCATCGGTACGGACACCGCAAATGCAAATGCCGTCGCAAGCGCCGCACCCAAGGCCCCGAGGGAAGGAATCATCAGCAGGTTTCCAATTGCGTTGACGGCAATCACCCCGCCTATGTACAGGCTCTGCAGGCCGGGCCGGCCAGCCTGCACAAAAACCATATTGAATGATACGATTTTCTAAGAAGGAGGTCA
>CAZUAB010000148.1:0-6176 GCA_964617795.1 uncultured bacterium | reverse complement strand
TGAACTGGGCCACGAGGTAGACCGCATTGGCTCGGCCTTTGCCCTGACCGAGCGGCTGGCCCGTGACGAGCGTTGGGACCTCGTCTTCAATATCTGTGAAGGGCTGCATGGGTTCGGCCGCGAGTCACTGGTGCCGGCGATGCTGGAAGCACGGCAGATCCCATGCACGTTCTCGGACCCGCTTGTTACCGCGGTCACCCTGCACAAGGCAACGACCAAGCAGATCTTGCGCGACCATGGGATTCCGACGGCGCCCTTTTCGCTCGTCGAGCGGATTGAGGATTTGGCAGACGTCGACCTGCCGTTCCCGCTGTTTGCCAAGCCTGTCGCAGAGGGCACGTCAAAGGGAGTGACGGCCGCCTCGAAGATCCGCAATCGGGCGGAACTCGAAGCGATCGTGCCGCAGCTTCTGGAACGTTACAGGCAGGCGGCCTTGATTGAAACGTTCTTGCCGGGACGCGAGTTTACGGTCGGCATCATCGGCACAGGGGATCGCGCCGAATCGGTTGCGGCCATGGAGATTCACCTCAAGGCGGGTGCCGACGCCGAGGTTTACACGTGGAAGAACAAAGAGGAATGCGAGGTGCTCGTCGAATACAGTATTGCCAAAGACGCCGATGCTCAAGCGGCAATTGCCGTTGCGCTCCGCACCTGGCGCGCACTCGGCTGCCGTGACGCCGGCCGCGTCGATGTACGAATGGACGCCGCCGGGATCGCCACGGTGATCGAAGTCAATCCGCTGGCCGGCCTGCATCCGTCGCATTCCGACCTGCCTATCATGTCGACCCATGTCGGCTTGGCCTATCGCGATTTGATCGGCCGCATCGTCGCCTCTGCGAGCGAGCGGATCGCGGCAGCGCCAATCGAAATCGTGGCTCCGCCAGACGTCGTGATCCTCCACGATGATGTGGGGCTGAACCCGCGGCCCGACGAGATCGACACGATCGAGCAAGCCGCTGAGGTCGAAAAGGTTCTCGTCGCGGCCGGCATGCGGGTCGAACGACTAGCGGTCAACGCCAACCTTGAGGCCATGCGGCGGCGACTCCTGCAACAACGCCCAGCCCGTGTTTTCAACCTCGTGGAGTCGCTAAGTGGTCACGGCGACTTGTCGGCGCTGGTGCCGGCTGTGATCGAGACCATGGGCATCCCCCTATGCGGCGCGTCGGCCGACAACCTGTGGCGCAGCGCCGACAAGTTCCTGACCAAACGTGACCTACGCCGGGCAGGCCTGCCGACCGCGGCTTGGCTGATGCGTCCGGAGGAGTTCGACGAGGCACAGCACAGCTCGTTCGACTGGATCATCAAATCGCTGCGTGAGCACGCCTCGATCGGCCTCGATGCGGGCAATATCCTGCGGAAACCGACGGCCGCCGCGTTCCGCACCGCCTTTGCCCGCATTGAGGCCGGGCCGGCCGGTAAAAGTTTTGCCGAGGTGTACATTCCGGGCCGCGAATTCAACCTGAGCATCTTGGCGGAAGACGGCCGCATCGAGGTTTTCCCGCCCGCCGAAATCGATTTTTCGGGCATGCCGAAGGATGAGCCGCACATTGTCGGTTACCGCGCCAAATGGGACCCCGACAGCCCGGTCTTCGACGCCACGCCGCGGACCTTTGACTTCCCCCCCGAGGACGCAGCGCTGTTGGCCGAACTGGTCCGTTTAACCAGGGAGACGGCGTTGTGGTTCGAGCTACACGGCTCGGCACGCGTCGACTTTCGGGTTGATCCCCAAGGCCAGCCGTGGATTCTTGAAGTCAACGCCAATCCGGGTATCCATCCCGACGCCGGCTACGCGGCTGCCGCCGCGCAGGCCGGTATCTCTTACCCCAAACTGATCCAGCGCATCGTCGCAGCAGCCCGATGAGTGGCCTCGTCTTCCGCACGGCGTTGGCCCCTGGCGATCGTGAGGCGATCGCGCGTATGGTGGTCGCCACCGGGTTCTTCAACCCAGCCGAAGAGGCAATCGCCGTCGAATTGGTCGACGAACGACAACTGCGCGGAGCCCAGAGTGGCTATGAATTCGTGCTGGCCGAACGGGACGGTGCGGTCGTCGGTTACACCTGCTGGGGGCACATCGACGGCAGCGAGCGCAGTTACGATCTGTACTGGATTGTCGTCGATCCTTCTGCCCAATCGGGCGGGATCGGGCGAGCGCTGTGGTTGCGTACCGCAGCCGAGGTGGCGGCACGCAGCGGTGGGCTTGTCTGGGCGGAGACATCGAGCCGAAATATGTACGAGCCGACGCGGGCCTTCTATCGTGCGCTTGGCTTTCGAGAAGAAGCACGCCTGCGCGATTTTTATGCACCCGATGACGACAAGGTGTTCTTTGTCACGGTCGTGGGCGCGGCCTGATTCGCGCCCCTCGCCTGACGCACGGTACCCTGTCCGCATGAACGACGGCCTCAACCGCCTGCAGCCCTACCCTTTTGAGCGCATTGCCGCCTTACGCGGCAGCACCTTGCCACCCGACGGTTTACGACGAATCTCATTGGGCATCGGGGAGCCGCAGGATCCGCCGCCGGCCTTTATCCTTGAGGCGCTGGCGGCGCACGCCGCCGATTACGGGCGCTACCCAGCGACCAAGGGAACGGCAGCACTCCGCGTCGCAGCGGCGGACTGGCTGAGTCGCCGTTACGACCTGCCCGCGAGCCTTGTCGATGCCGAGCGGCATGTGCTGCCCGTTGCTGGCACCCGGGAGGCCTTGTTTGCGGCGGCGCAGTGCTTGGCCCGGCGCGGCAGTTTGGTCGCGATGCCGTCGCCCGGCTACCAGATCTACGAGGGCGCCGCCCTTTTGGCCGGCGCAGATCCCTACTACTTGCCGTGCCGCGCCGACCTTGGCTGGCAGGCTGATTTCGAAGCGGTGCCGGCTCACGTCTGGGCGCGCACGAGCCTGCTCTACTGGTGCAGCCCGGGCAACCCCACGGGGGCCGTCACCGATGCGCAGACTTGGGCCTTGCTACTGGAGTTGGCCGACCGCTACGACTTCGTGGTCTGCGCCGACGAATGCTACGCCGAACTGTACACCGACGACGCCAACCCGCCGCCGGGCCTGCTGCAAGTCGCAGCGGCCACAGGCAGGACCGATTTCAGCCGCTGCCTCGTCTTTCACAGCCTCTCCAAACGCTCCCATGTGCCCGGCCTTCGTTCGGGGTTCGTGGCCGGCGACGCCGCACTTATCGAGGCCTTCCTGCGCTACCGCACCTACCACGGCTGTGCGATGCCGCTGCCCGTACAAACAGCCTCGACTGCTGCATGGAGCGACGATTCCCACGTGGCCGTCCATCGGGCGCTCTATCGTGACCGCTTTGCCGCCGTTCTGCCGATCCTCGGGGAGTACTTCGGCGAGATTCAGGTGCCCGCAGGCGGATTCTACCTCTGGCTGCCGGTACCGAATGGCGACGACGAGGACTTTGTGCTGCGGGCTTGGCGGGAAGCCGCACTCGAAATCGTCCCAGGCAGCTATTTGGGCCGCGTCGTCGATGGCGATAACCCTGGCTCCGGCCACGTTCGTATCTCGCTCGTCGCCGGTTTGAGCGACTGCACCGAGGCCGCCCGGCGGCTGGTCGCTTTGGCCAGTCACTAAGCCGCGGCGCAACGGCGGCTCGGGTACAATGTCGTCGCAACCGGGAGGACTCCAGCATGCAAGAACTGATCCGCCTGATCGAGGCAACCTGGGAAAACCGGCAAGAGATCACGCCGACCCATGTCGATCGAGAGGCCCGTGGGGCGGTCGAGACCGTTCTACGCATGCTCGACCAAGGTGAACTACGCGTCGCCGAGAAAACCAGCGCCGGTTGGGTCACTCATCAGTGGATCAAAAAGGCCGTGCTGCTTAGCTTCCGCATGGAAGACAATCATCTCATCGATGGTGGCTTCCAGAATTTCTGGGACAAGGTGCCAACCAAGTTTGCCGGCTGGCGCGAGGAAGATTTTCGGTCGGCCGGCATGCGGGTTGTCCCGCCGGCCACCGTGAGGCAAGGCGCCTACATTGCACCCAATGTGGTCCTGATGCCCAGCTTCGTCAATATCGGCGCTTGGGTTGGCGAAGGCACCATGGTCGACACGTGGGCCACGGTCGGCTCCTGTGCGCAAATTGGTCGCAACGTCCATCTCTCGGGCGGCGTCGGCATCGGCGGGGTCCTCGAGCCGCTACAGGCCAACCCGACGATCATCGAGGACAACGTGTTCATCGGTGCCCGCTCCGAGGTCGTCGAAGGGGTGATTGTCGAGGAGGGCGCCGTGATCTCCATGGGGGTTTTTCTTGGGCAGAGCACGCGCATCTATGACCGTGCAAGCGGCGAAGTCATGTATGGCCGGGTACCCGCCGGCTCGGTGGTGGTACCCGGCAGCCTGCCCTCGGCCGACGGACACTACAGCTTAAGTTGCGCCATCATCGTCAAGCGCGTTGATGCGCAGACACGGGCCAAAGTCGGTCTCAACGAGCTCCTGCGCAACATCGACTAACGTGGCGCACCCTGCGATCGAATTGGCAGCCGAACTGATCCGACGCCCGTCGGTCACGCCTGACGATGGCGGCTGTATCGATCTCATCGCCGGCCGCCTCGTGCCACTCGGCTTTGCCTGCGAACGGCTCGACGTCCATGGGGTCGCCAACCTGTGGGCAGTGCGCGGCAATGACGGCCCTTGCCTAGCCTTCGTCGGGCATACGGACGTCGTGCCACCCGGTCCGCGCGAGGCTTGGCAACGCGACCCCTGGGGTGGCGAGTTCGTCGATGGCCAATTGCACGGACGCGGTGCGGCTGACATGAAGGGTGGTTTGGCCGCCATGGTGACGGCGATCGAAGCCTTCGTGCAGGCGTACCCCGACCACCGGGGCCGCATCGCGTTGCTATTGACCAGCGACGAAGAAGGTGCGGCCACGCACGGCACCCGCCACATCGCCGACATTCTGACCGCACGCGGTGCCATGCCGACGTGGGCGTTGGTCGGCGAACCAACTGCCGAGCGTAGCTTCGGCGACACCATCAAACCCGGTCGACGCGGCTCGATCACCGGCCGCTTGCACGTCGTGGGACGCCAAGGGCACGTGGCTTACCCGCATCTGGCCGACAATCCGATCCACCGCGCACTGCCGGCGCTTGCGGCCTTGACGGCGCCGCTCGACGAGGGGCACGGCCCGTTTCCGCCCTCCAGCCTGCAAATCGTCGAGGTCGAAGCCGGCAGCGGCACGAACAACGTCATTCCCGGTACGCTGGCGGTGATGTTCAATATCCGCTTCAACACGACGTGGACCGAGACCTCACTGCGCGACGAAATCGAACGGCGACTGCGCGCCGCAGGGATCGGCGAACACCGCCTCGAGTGGTCGCTCTCGGGCCTGCCCTTCTTGGCCCCCGAAGGCGCCTTCGTCACTGCGGTGGAGACGGCCGTCACCGCGGTCTGCGGGGCCGCACCCGTGCGTTCAACCGCGGGCGGCACCTCGGACGGGCGTTTTCTGGCGCCGCACGGGACCGAAGTCGTCGAGATCGGGCCGTGCAATGCGACCATCCATCAGGCCAACGAGCGGGTGGGCGCCAGCGAACTGACGGCCATGCACGACGTCTGCCGCCTGCTGCTCGAACGCATGCTCGGCTGAAAGGCCCCACGGACCATATCGAACCTGCGATTTGCACTGACAGTCTCTGTGCCGAGAACCCCGGAGGCAGCGGATACGAAAGGCTGCGGTTAGTCGCCACCGCCGAGGTCGATGAGACCAATTTTGTGTAGAAAAACCAGCATTACGAGCAGCGGGCTCAGCCAACGCAGGACCAGCAACCAAACCTTGATGACGCCCAGCCGAGCCCCAAGTGCCGACTCGCTGAGCCTCACACGATCAAGTGCGTGGCCGGTGTACAGGGCGATCCCCAAACCGCCGAGTGGCAGCAGGTAGTTACTCGATAAGCTATCGAGAAAGCCGAAAAAGCCGCCAAATATCGCCGCCGGCATGCCGAGCAGCGCAACTGTAATCCCAATCAGCACCGCGGACCGCCGCCGCGGCCAGCCGAGTGTGTCGCAGGCGAATGCCACGGCGACCTCGAGCAAGCTGATCGCACTAGTCAGCGCGGCAAAACTGAGCAGCAAAAAGAAGGCAAACGCTACCAGCGATCCACCTGGCATCGCCTGAAACGCCATGGGCAGTGTCTTAAAAATCAGCCCAGGGCCGCCGGCTGGCTCAAGTC
>CAZUAB010000147.1:0-6222 GCA_964617795.1 uncultured bacterium | reverse complement strand
GTGACAGGAGCGGAGGGACTCGAACCCCCAACCTGCGGATTTGGAGTCCGCTGCACTGCCAATTGTGCTACGCTCCTGCGGCAATGCGACCCATCCATTGTGGAGGATCATGCAGCCGGTCGTCAAGCGCGTTCGCGGTCAATAAACGCCGGTTGGTATATCAGCGTGCCGGCGGACCATGCAGATCCGGCCGCCGCGGCTGGCCGTCGAGGGCCTTGAGGAACGCGACGAGATCGCTTTGCTGTGCGCGGCTGAGGCCCAGCGGCGCCAGCGTTTCTTCGCGGTGTCCGGGGCCCTCGGGGACCTCCGGCAACTCGTTGTAGAAGCGTACCACGGCATCCAGGTCCCGCAGGTGTCCCCCGTGCATAAAGCGTGCGCGGCGGGCCACGTCGCGCAGGTGCGGCGTTTTGAATTGCCCGGCCTGCTCGTCGTGCGTTGCCAGTCTGTGCAGCTTGGTCCAGGCGGGGTGCGTGCCCGGCAGAGCCGCCAAAGGACCCGGCCCGACGAACGGGTCGCTGCGCAGTCGAGCGATGCCGGTGGCCCGCCCCGGGTCCTGCGGCGGCAGCCAAGGCCGCGCGCCCAGCCCGAGGTTGTGGAACTCCCCATCCGAAAGCGTCGGCCCGTGGTGGCAGCGCCAGCAGCCTGCCTTGCCTACGAACAGCTTGAGGCCTCGTACAGCCGCGACGGGCATGGCTGCGCGCATCGCCGCTGGGTCGCTTGCGGCCAGTGCGGCGGCGAAGTGATCGAAGGGACTATCATCGGTGATCAGTTCGCGCTGGTAGGCCGCGAGCAACCTGCCGACCCCCACGAACAGCCGGTTCACCGCCAGTCGATCCGCGTCGTCGAGGGCCGCCCAGGCCTTGGCTGCGGCAACGTCGCCACGTGGTGAGGCACGCGGCGGCAGCGCCATGGCCCAGTTGCGGTCGGGCAGCGGGCCGATCAGGGGGGTTGCTGCTCGGTGCAGGTCGGCATCGGTAACCAGCAGGCGGGCCACCGCCGTACGGTCCCCTGCCATCTCGGCTGGATGCTCGATCGGCTGTAGCGCCTGCGTGGCCAGCGTGTCTGCCCGACCGTCCCAGTAAAACCAGCGGTTCCAAGCCATATGCAGCACAGGCGGGGCATGGCGCGTCGTCTCGCCCGCCGCCCGTGCGAGCAGGTTGACATCGCCGAAGCCGGCATCCGGTCGGTGGCAGTGTGCACACGAAAAACGGTTGTCACCCGACAGGCGCGGGTCGAAGAACAGGCGCTGGCCGAGCTCGACGGCCTGCGGGTTGCCAGCCAAAGGATTGGTCGGATCGGTGGGAGGATCGCCGAGCGGCGACATGCGCGCAATCCGGCTACGCTCCCCATCGTCGAATACGACCACAGCCTTTCGCCGGCAGGCCGCGTTTGTCAGCAGCGCCGCGCCGAGCAATGCAACTGTCAGTCGTCGCAGCACGCCACCTGCCAGCGTACGGTTGCGGTCGAGCCACCCGGCCACTCGACATCCACCGCCAACTCCCAGTCCCCCGGCATGTGCCAAAGCAGCCCATCGGCGCGCAGGCGCCCGGGTCCGGGCACTGAAAGCTCCGGCCGCACATTCATCCCATGCCCGTGGGCTGGCATCTGCGCATCGATCGCAAGAATCCTTCCAGCGCCCGGGGGCGTCAGCTCGACGTCGACCGCAAACCAGTCGTTGAGTGGAATCGGTTGCGGTGCCGGGGTCCAGCGTACAACCGTTCCGCTGGGGCCCGTGACGGGGGCCATGCCGCGCGGCAATGCCGCCGGGCTGGTAACGTCGGCAACCTCTGTAACGCCGGTAACACCGCGTCGCTTGACGTCGCAACCGGTCGTCAAACCCAAAGCGACAACGAGACCCACCGCCAGCGCAAGTTTTGCATTCAGCGCCATGGCTACCATGCTAACCCGGTGCATCCGCTCATGCCGAGCGGGAAGCCAGCGCGGTGTCCCCGGCATGTGCCGCGGGTTCTCGGCTCCGCTATCATGGCGGCCATGCGGATCATCGTCACCGGCGGCGCCGGGTTCATCGGAAGTGTGCTCGTGCAGGCTCTCAACCGTGCGGGCGAGCGCAACGTGCTGATTGTCGATCGCTTTGACGACAGCCGCAAATGGCGCAACCTTGTACCGCTTGATTTTACGGACTATTTGGACGCAGATGTTTTTCTTGACCGTCTGACCGCGGGCGGTTTGGGCCGTCCCGACCTGATCCTGCACATGGGCGCCGATAGCGCCACGACGACGACCGACATGGCTTGGCTCGAGCGCAACAACACCGGTTACACGACGCGCTTGGCCCGTTGGTGCGTCGAGCGGCGGGTGCGCTTCGTCTATGCTTCGAGTGCAGCTGTCTACGGTGACGGCCGGCAGGGGTTTGTGGACGATCAAGAGAACCTTGCCGCGCTGCGTCCACTCAATGCCTACGGCTGGTCCAAACTCTGGTTTGACCGGATTGCCCAGCGCGAGGGCTGGCTTGGCAAGATCGCCGGGCTGCGGTTTTTCAACGTCTACGGCCCCAATGAATACCACAAGGGATCGATGCGCAGTCCGGTGACAGTGCTCGCTGAGCAGTTTGCCAGCGAGGGCCGCTGCCGGCTGTTTCGCGCGATCGAACCCGGTCTGGCTGACGGCGAGCAGTGTCGCGACTTCGTCTACGTTGAGGATACGGCGGCGGCGGCTTTGCATCTGGCAGGCAGCGCGGCCGTCGGTCTGTTCAACGTCGGCACCGGCGAGCCGGCCACCTTCAAGACCATGGCCGAGTCCGTCGCAGCGGCGCTTGGCAAGCCACCCGAGATCGAGTGGGTTGATACCCCGGCGCACCTGCGCCGCGGGTATCAAAGCTACACCTGTGCCGAGATCGGTCGCCTGCGTGCAGCCGGCTTTGCAGCGCCCTTCACGCCGCTTGTCGAGGGTGTGCGCCGCACGATCGAACACTGGTCGGACGGTGAGCGCTGCCTGGAGCCATGATCGTCTAACTATGTGATCCGCATCACGGCGGATCCAGGAAAAGCTGCTAAAATCACGTATAGTTTGTGCATTTGCGGCGCCCGATGGTCGGCCGTCGTTGTTCCTCTGGGGGGATTTGCATGTTCAACGTTTCTCGTGGGTTTGCGGCAGTCGTTGCCGGGTTTCTGCTCGCCGGTTGCGGTATTGAGGCTGCGTGAGGAATTTGTTGCTGGTGTCCAATCCGAGCTCCTACAAGGCGTGATCGACGGCGCTAAGGCCAAAGACGGTGATGCCATCGTGTTTGCAGCGGCAGACGGCGCCGATCTGGCGATCAGCGGGGGGCCGATTGCTGGCGCTCGCGTGGTCATCCCGCCGAATGCGCTGCCGGATGGCGTAACCACGGCTGTGCTTGCGGTGTTCCATGATGCCTCCTACACTGTTCCTGGCACCGAACAAGTGGGTGCGGGCCCGGCCGTGCAGGTCACCTTGCAGTCCGTGCCGTCGCTCGAAACCATCGCCTCCCTGATCACCGATGCCACCGTTACCGTGCCCTATGGCGATGCCGTATCGACCACAACAGACGAGGCCAACGTGGCGCTCGGCCATGATGTTGGCGGCACATTGGAAGTGATCGACGGCGAGACCGATACCGAGGCCGAACTGGTTTCGGGCGGCACGAGGATCTTCAGCCCCTTCCTTGCGGTTCTGCCCGCACCGGGCGAAGACGTCATCGTTGAGCAGCCTGTCTTTTCGTACGCGGTGACCGATGCCGGCGGGGTCATCTGTGAGGGTAGCGTCCTTGAGGCGGCCGTCGCGGCAACCTTCGAATCCACCATTCAAGCGGCAGGCATCAGCGACACCTGGCTGGACATCTGGCTGGACGATTCGGCCGGTGCGTCGTTCCATGTCGACGGCAGCTGGTTCTTCAAGCCCGTGTTGCTGGACGGCCCGACCGCCTTGACCGAGGCGACGAACTGGAACGTCGAAGTCAGCAACTGCGCCGGCAACGACTACGTGTTCGACGCCATCGCGGTCACGGGGACGATGTCCAACTGGAGCGAGTCCACTTCACAGGCGGCAAGTGACTGCGGTCTAACAGATGATCAGTCCTGCATTCGCCACGTAGGTGCCGCCGATGCCGTGATTGCCACCGATGCCGTGGTCAATACGACGCAGGACGCCTACCTGACCATCGAATTCGACGGCGAAGTGATCGGTTCGATCGAAGAGCAGAACTAAAATCGGGTTCTGCTCGACTCCGTTTTGTCCTGCGGGCCGCTTCCTTCGGGGAGCGGCCTTTTTTGTCGTGCGCTTGGCCGGCCTCCGCCCGCCGGCGTCCTATGGTGGCGATGGGCGTCTGCGTTGTGCTAGACTCCAACTAGACCCCGCACGCGCGGCAACCGCCGTGCCCGATGCCCGACCAGAGGGGGATTTGCAGACCGTGTTTAATTTCTTCGGCTTTCTCTCCAACGACCTTGCCATCGACCTCGGGACGGCGAATACGCTGATCTACGTCAAGGGCAAGGGCATTGTCGGCAGTGAACCCAGCGTCGTCGCCGTGCAGAGCGACTCACGATTCGGTGTCAAGCGGGTGCTGGCCGTTGGTTCGGACGCCAAGCGCATGGTCGGTCGAACACCCGGCAATATCGTCGCCATCCGGCCCATGAAAGACGGCGTCATCGCCGACTTCGAGGTGACCGAAAAAATGCTGGAGTACTTTATCCGGCTGGCCCAAGGTGGACGCAGCTTTGTCAAGCCGCGCATCGTCATCTGTGTGCCGTTCGGCATCACCGAGGTTGAAAAGCGCGCTGTGCGTGAGTCGGCCGAAAGTGCAGGCGCCCGCGAGGTTCATCTCATCGAAGAACCCATGGCCGCTGCCATTGGTGCCGGTCTGCCGATCACCGAGCCCAGCGGCAACATGATCGTCGACATCGGTGGCGGCACGACCGAGGTGGCCGTCATCAGTTTGGCCGGCATCGTCTACTCCAAGAGCGTGCGGGTGGGCGGTGACAAAATGGATGAGGCGATCATTGCCTACATCAAACGTTCCTACAATCTGCTGATTGGCGAACGCACGGCCGAAGAGATCAAGACGGAACTGGGCAACGCCTTCCCCGACCCGAGTGGCGAAGAGCGCACGATGGAGGTCAAGGGCCGCGATCTCGTCGCTGGTATCCCCAAAACCGTACGAATCACGGACTCCGAAGTGCGTGAGGCCCTCAACGAGCCGGTGTCGGCAATTGTCGATGCGGTCAAGGTTACGCTCGAGCGTACACCGCCTGAGTTGGCGGCCGATATTGTCGACAAGGGGATCGTGCTGTGCGGCGGCGGCGCGCTGCTGCGCAACCTCGACCTGCTTTTGCGCGAAGAGTCCCAACTGCCGGTGATGATCGCCGACGACCCCTTGACCTGCGTGGTCCGTGGCAGCGGCAAGGTGCTCGAAGAGCTCGATCTTCTGCGCCGCGTCACCGTTCCCTGACGGATGGCTGACCGCCGCTTCCGCCGACGCGTCGCAGCGGCGCTCCTCATTGTGCTGGCCGTATTGCAATTGAGCGCGTTGCTGATCCCCCGAGATGCTTCTGTCCCGTGGCCCCTGAATGTGTTCGTGCGCGCCGTGCCGGCGCTTGCCTCGGGTATCCAGTCCGTTGGGCACGGCGCGGTCGATGCGTGGGAGGCATGGGTTGCCAATCGCGAGGCCGCACATGAACTGCAGGCACTGCGGCATGAGCGTGACGAACTACGGTTTGCCTTGGCGTGGACGCGCGGGTTGCTCGACCAACGTGCCGCTTTTGACCAAGCCTTCGGCTGGGTGGCCCACCCCTGGAGCGGCGTCGTTGGGCGCGTGGTTTACCATGATCCGAGTGACCGAGACCGTGCCGTTTGGATGGCCATCGACGGAGATTCGCAGCCTGTTGTCGGACATGCAGTGATCGCCGATCGGGTATTGATCGGCCGTGTCGTGCGCCAAAATGGCCGTTACGGGCAGGTTCTGCTGTTGCGCGATGCCGAAAGCGCCGTGGACGTCCAATCGGAATCCGGCGTTCGTGGCATAGTTATCGGAACGGGCAGCGCTCGGGCGCGACTGGCTTATGTGCCGCGCTACGAAGGCTTGGAGTCCGGTGAGGCATTGGTGAGCACGGGCCGGGACGGCGTGTTCCCCGCCGGTTGGCCGGTCGGCGCCGTAACGAGAATCGACCGTCGGCCCGAATCCTTGCATCTTGATGCCGAGGTTCGTCTCTTTGGGGAAATGAGCGACATCGGCGTTGTCCGCACCGTGCC
>CAZUAB010000146.1:0-6237 GCA_964617795.1 uncultured bacterium | reverse complement strand
GACCCCCTCTTGTGCCGCGTAGGCTGGGTCGTGTTCC
Organism: uncultured bacterium; assembly: GCA_964617795.1. Taxonomy (GTDB): domain Bacteria; phylum J088; class J088; order J088; family J088; genus CAZUAB01. The sequence continues at coordinate 6,200 of CAZUAB010000146.1, read as the reverse complement.
TCGTCGACGACGACGAGGCCAAGTGCCGACAGCGGCGCCAGTGCGGCGCTACGCGGCCCGACAAGGATACCTGGTCGCCCGCTCAACGCTGCGGCGCGGGCCTTTGCGCGTAGCCCGCCGGCCAAAGCACTGTGCCAGGTCCAAACGGGTACGCCAAGACGGCTGGCCAGCCGCCCAGCGGTGGGGCCGGCCAGTGAAATCTCCGGCACAAGAACCAGGACCTGCCGACCGGCGGCCAGTGTCCGGCGGGCGGCCTCGGCGTAAACTTCGGTCTTTCCCGAGCCCGTGATACCCTCAAGAAGGACGACGCGGTGGACACCCGCATCTTGAATGCGCGCAAGTGCCGCATCGGCCTCTGCCTGTTCAGGCGTCAGGATGACGGGCTCGGCGCGGGGCTGCGAGACGGACGGCTGCCGCGCGACGCGCCGGATGCGCCCCTCAGCGAGCCAACGCCGGAGCACGGCCCGCGGGTCACGGTACAGATCGTCAATCATGTCGACGCTCAAGTGCCCCGCCGCCAAGACACGTTGCCAGGCCTCGGCGCCCGGCTTTCGCCCCGGCGGCGGCGCTTCAGGTACCGGGACCAGTATGAACTCCGCTTCGGCGTCGACCAGCACGCGCTGCCAAGGTGCGCCCTCAGGCGGGCTGGTGAGTTCAAGGTCACGTAGCGACAACGCCGACTCGAGTACGCGGGGTAGCGGCTGCATGGTCCAACGGGAAGCCCACGTCAAGGTGTCCCAGAGCGGCTGATCGGCAAACGGGGTCGGAACCAGGCCGCGAATTGTTCGCAGACGATGGGGCTGCGGGTCGCCCACGCGCCATTTGCGCGCGGCCGCCGTAGTGAGGCCGATCAGTGTGCGGTTGCCAAAGGGCACCTCAACGAGCAGCCCAGGACGCAGCGATTCCGCGGGCATGTCCGCAGGCAGCGCCCAAGTCCACGTCCGTGCGGCGCGGCGAGGAACCCAGACGTCAGCGAGGTACTGCGGCACCGATCAATCCCGGATCGGTGGGCCGGGGCTGATTGATCGCCAGCACGGCAGCGGGAATCGTCCAGCCGAGGCGCGGCAGGTTGGGGCGGCTCTCGGCCGCGGTCCGGTAAAAATGCTGTGGCGCCCGCCCGGTGCGCTGGAAGGTAAGCCGGGTCGGGTATTTCCCGTTTGGGTCATAGTCACTCAGAAGCACGCTGCCGGGGTCACGCGCGCTTTGCCAGCGGCGCATTCTGAGTGGCGATTCTTCGAGTGCGATCCAATGGCCAGCCGCGCGCTCGTGCCGCCCGCCGATCACCCAAAGAAGCCCCTCGGGAAACCGGCCAAGTCCGGTTTCGGCGAACGTTTCACGTGGTTCCAGCGCGACCAAAATCTCCGCCCACGGCTCGAACAGCCAATCATCCCAGCCGGCCTCGACGCGTCGCCCCTGCGTCGGTTCATCCGCGCCATAGAGCCAGATCCGCTGCCCCCATTTGTACGTCGTTCGGGTGGCCTCGTTGGGCCGGTGTACACGCTTTCCCCAAAGTCCGTCAGGGCGGATCAGCACCTCGAGGCGCTCTCCTTCGCTGCCTTCGTATTCCAGCCACAAGGGTTGTCCGAGGGCGCGGTCACGCTCCCACAAACGGCGCAGTTCCGGCGTTGTCGGCAACCAGGCGGCCGCGCGTTCGGCAACCAGAAACACGAGCAGGAACAGCCACGAAAAGCGGCGGAAACGAGGCCTCAAGGGCGCACCTCCGGCCACGCCGCGGCTTCGAAGCGATCCGGGTGGTCGAGCCAAGCCTGCCAGGCCCGGGCATAGCCTTCGATATTGCCTGTATCGTGACGTTCACCGTGCACTTGGATTCCGGCCAGCGGGAAACGGTCGAGGTGGCTTCGCATGGCATCCGTAAGCTGCAGTTCGCCGCCGGCGCCGGGAGACAGGTCGGTCAGTGCTGCCCGAAAGCCGCGAGGAAACGCATAACGCCCCACGACGGCATAACGGCTAGGTGCATCGGCGGGGGCCGGCTTCTCGACAAGGTCGTCAATCCGTGCCGGCAGTTCGCCCCGGAATGACACGATACCGTAGCGTTGCACATCGGCCGGCGGCACCTCCAGGACAGCCACCGCACCTTCACCATGGCCTTCGGCATGATCGAGGAGCTGCCTCAGGGTGTCCGGTGATTGCAGAATCAGTTCGTCGGGCAGCAGAACCGCGAATGGGTCGTCCCCAATAACGGGTATCGCACTTGCCACGGCATGCCCGAGGCCCTTGGAGCCCCGCTGCCGGACCGATACGACTTCGAGCCGGTCGCGCAAGGCGAGCAGTGGTGCCAAACGAATTTCGTGGCCTTGCCGGGTCATGGCTTCAATCCATGCCTCGTCAAGCGCGAGGTAGTTGTCGAGCGCCGTCTTCCACGCCGCATTGACGAGAATAACCGTTTCGATGCCCGACCGGGCTGCTTCACAGAGCACATAGTGGAGTGCCGGATACACGCCGATCGGCAGAAGCTCCTTGGGGAAGGCGCTCGACGCGGGCAGCATGCGGGTACCGAGCCCCGCTGCGGGTATGACGGCTTTGCGGATCCTCACGCTTGGCTGTCCTCACCCACGCGCTGCTCTCCGAACGCGAGTCGAACTCGCGCGGCGGCAAGATCGGCCAACGCTTCGAGCAGAGATTGGTGTCCAGCGTCGAAGGCATCCAAATCCTTGGAGTCCACATTGAGGACCCCGACGATTTCACTGCCGCTGCGTAGCGGCACCGCCAGCTCGGAGCGGATGTCCGGGCGCGCCTCAATGTAGCGGGGGTCGCTGTGCACGTCACCCAAACGGATACTTTGCCCCTCGCGCGCCACCCACCCCGTTACGCCTTCGCCAATCCCCAACGTGATTTTGCGTCCATCCGAAGGTAGCCCTTCGCTTGCGCGGATGACCAGCTCGCGACGTGCCGGGTCAACAAAGACCAAGGAGCCGGACGTGGCTCCTGTGCGCTCGATTGCCTGGGCAAGAACCGTCCGAAGTACGGCGCCGGGACTGGCCTCACTGCCGATCTGCCGCACCACTTCGAACAGTCCGGCCAGCTCACGGTTCCGATTGCGCAGTTCTTCGATCAGGCGCGCCTCCGAGGCCACGAATGCAGCAAATCCACCAAAGACCTCAAGCAGACGAAGGTCGCCTTCTCCGAGTTGCTCACCGTCGCGGCGTGTGTCTGCTGTAATCACACCGAGCGTTTCGCCTTGAATCGTCAAAGGCACCGCCAAAATTGAGCGAATACCGAGTTCCTCAACCAACGCTGTCAGCGGGAATGCGGCCTGCTGCACATCTGGCAGGAAGACACTCTCACCGCTGGTAAATGCGCGGCCAATCGCACCGACGTCCAGCGGCAACGCAAGGCGGTCGAGTGCTGCTGCATCGATGACGCCGCTTGCCGCCGCAACGCGGAATGTGCCTCCGGGACCGGGTATGAACAGGACCGAACGCTCTACTTGCAGTAGGCTGGTGACGGCCTCGGTGATCAGGCGATGCGCGATTTCCGCACTCTCAAGCGAAGAGCCGACAGCGCGCGTCAGTTCGGCCAAGATGCGGATTCGGACATCCGCGCGCGCCGTCCCGCTGCCACCCCTGGGGCGGCGAAACAGGCTGCGGAGCGTAGCCGGCAGGTTGCGCGCGCGCACGTGGCCTTCAGAGCTCCATCTCTTCGAGGAGTTCCTGCTCTTCTTTGCAATCGATGCAAAGCGTGGTCACCGGGCGCGAACGCAGGCGTTTCTCTTCGATCGGCTCGCCGCACTCTTCGCAGTCGCCGTAGGTTCCAAGTTCGATACGCTCCAGTGCTTCGTTGAGTTTCTTGACCAGCTTACGTTCTCGGTCACGCAGTCGCAGCGTAAAGTTGCGGTTGCTCTCGAGCGTGGCCCTGTCAAGCGGGTCTGCAAATTGGCCGCGATCGTGGCCCATGCCGTCACGCGTGTTGCCTGTCGTGTCTCCGATTTCGCGGAGGCGGTCCAGCAACAGGTTGCGGAACTCTTCACGTTTCTGTGCATCCATCGTAGACCCCCGTAGTCGAAGGTTGGGCTGAACGAGGTCAGTATAGCAGGCCATCGGTCCATCGAACAGCCACCGTTTGTGGCGGATCAAATCCCGCCGCCGTCGCTGCCGACGACGTGAATTCCGCATTCTTTTCCATCACGCCGATCACTGAACCAACGCCATCGCCCGGCCCGCCGCGGTTCCCAGCGCGCCTGCGGTGTCGTGCAAATGATGCAGCCAAGGCTTTCATAGAACCACGCGTTGTCCGTGGGTCTTAGCAGCGGATGAATGGGCGCCTCGGCCGCTTCCAGGAAGCGACGTACACCGTCTTCACCCCAGTCGACGAGGGGCGCCAGCTTGACCAACGGCCGCCGCCTGCCCGAGCGGTCAACCTGCGGGACAATCTGCACTTTGGCCGTAGCGGATCGTCCTTGCGATTGATCGCGGCGCAGGCCCGAAATCCAGATATCGAACTGCTCCAGCGCGACGACATTGGGGTGGACCTTGCGAATGTCGCAGCAGTGCTCCTGCCTCGCCTTGGAGTCAAAGAACAGGTATTCACCATGGCGCTCAATCATGCTGGCCAACTCGTCGGGATCGGGTCCGAAGCGCTCAATTGAGATCCCGTAGTGGCGCTCGATCTCGCCAAAATAGGCGACCGTCTCGGGAAACAAGCGGCCTGTATCGATGGTGAACACGCGAAGGGGCACGCCATGCTGGTGGGCCCCCTCGAGAATTGCGGTGCCGGTCAGTTGGCCGCTCGTGCCGAGGCCGACGCGCCCCGGCGCCAGCTCGGTGGCTGCAGACAGGAGTGCCCACGGGTCGTCATAGGCCCGCAGGCTCTCCGCGACCGCCTCTGCGTCGAAGATCAGCTCCATGCGCCCCGTGCACGTAGGTAGTCGAGTACCTGCTGAACAGACTGTTCCAACGTCTCGGTGCCGGTCTGCAGAACCAATTCCGGGTTGCCCGGTTGTTCGTAAGGCGCCGAAACGCCGGTAAATTCCGGGATCTCACCGGCGCGGGCCTTCTTGTAAAGCCCCTTGGGGTCCCGGGCTTCGCAGGCAGCCACGTCGGCCGCGCAGTAAATTTCGACGAATCGCTCGCTGCCGACCACGCTGCGAGCGGCGTCGCGGTCTTCCCGATACGGGCTGATGAAGGCGGTGCCGACAATCACGTTGGATTCGGCAAAGAGCTTGGCGACCTCACCGATTCGGCGAATGTTTTCAGTACGGTCGGCCGGGCTGAAGCCGAGGTCGCGGTTGAGCCCGTGGCGGATGTTATCGCCGTCGAGAACCGTGGCCCAACGGCCGTTTTCTACAAGGACACGCTCAACTTCACGCGCGACTGTGCTTTTTCCGGAACCGCTCAAGCCGGTGAACCAGAGCACGAGGCCCTGCTGGCCAAGGTGGCGTGCGCGATCGGCTGCCGTCAGGTGTCCGTCGTGCCAGACGATATGCGTGCTCTTGGGGGTCGTCATTTCATACTCTCCTTATGATGGATTACGGGTGCATTGAGACTTTTCCGAAAATTATACCACATATCACGGATCGTGAAAGCTCGATGGTCAGGAGCGGATCACGGCTAGCAAGTCCTGTTCAATGGCCGCGATCTGCGCGGGATCGTCGAGTTTCCCGCCGACCTGCCGTTCGATATAGAAGACATCGGAGACGCGCTGCCCTTCGGTGTGAATGCGTGCAAGTTCAATCGAGCAGCCGTGTGAGTAAAGCACCCACGCCAAATCTTGTAGAAGGCCGATACGGTCCCAGCAAAACACTTCGATGACGGTGTAATATTGGGAAAGACGCTGGTCTATGCGCACGCGGACGCGTCGGCGGCTACGCGGTCGTTGGACGGCCTTCACGGTGGTCTCGGGCGAACGCTGAGGTGCTGGTTTCTTGGCCAGCGCGGATCGAATACGGCTGCGGAAGCGTTCCACTCGGTCGGCCTGGTCGAAATAGAGTGGGTCCGACGGTTCGATGAGAAAGATGTTGATGACCTGCCCCGATGGGTCGAGGACGTAACCTTCCGCTTCGATGATGCTCATATCGGTCGCCCTAAACTGCCCCGCGTGGACGGCGAACAGGCCAGCCCGGTCCGGCTCCGAAATCACTACGAAAACCTCCCCCGATTCCAGGCGGTAGTGGCCGAGGCCGATACCCACGGCATCGGCCAGCGTCGCGCGCAACCGGCGGGCCGCCGCCTCGTCGGCCAGCA
>CAZUAB010000145.1:0-6264 GCA_964617795.1 uncultured bacterium | reverse complement strand
GCTGATGCTCTACCAACTGAGCTAGTCCCGCTCAAAGACCATCGGCAGACGCACATTGTGCCTCAAGGTCACCGCGTCGGTCAATTCGTGCGGATTACGCCGCAGCAACCATGCGCGGGACACGGGATTCGGTCAAAGCCGGCCGCCAGGACGGCGTGACGCGAGCACGGGCCGCAGGCCCGCGCGCAGGCCCGAAGGGCCGAAGGCGCCGTCAGGCGCCGGAGCAACCCGCGACCCTCAGCTTGGGAAGCTGATGCTCTACCAACTGAGCTAGTCCCGCTCAAAGACCATCGGCAGACGCACAGGACGGCGTGACGCGGAATTCTTGATTTTGGCGATCAAGGTCGCTATGATTCAGGCATGCCCCTGTTTGCAGGACTGCTCCTGGCGATCATCTGGCTGCCGTCGACGCCGGCCGCCGCAGCCGAAAGCGCGCCGCTGCCCAAGATCCTGCGCCTTACATCGGGTACCTGGGAACCTTGGAGCTCACCCGATCTACCGGAAGGCGGCATCGCGACGCGCGTCGTGCGTGATGCCTTCGCGACGCAGGGCATTACCGTCGAGATCGGCTGGTTCCCTTGGCCACGTGCGTGGGACTTGGCGCAGCGCGAGCCGTGGGACGCCAGCTTTGCCTGGGTCATTGACGATGCGCGGAAAACAGCGGTGCTGTTTAGCGACCCCGTCTACATTGGCACCACGGTGTTCATGCACAGGCGTGGCGAGCCGCTCGTGTGGGACCGGATCGACGACTTGGCTGACAAACGGATCGGCGTCACGCTGGGCTACAGCTACGGGCCCGACTTTGCGGCTGCGGTGGCCAGCGGCAAAATCAGCACGGACCCGGCGCCGAGCGACGAGGCCAACCTGCGTAAGCTGCTGGGGCACCGCATCGATCTCTTTCCGATCGATGACATTGTGGGGATGGCGCTCGTCCGACGCATCCTCGGCGCCAAGGCCACCGATCTTGCCTTCGATCCACGGCCTGTATACCGCTCAACCAACCATTTGGTCGTCCGCAAAGACCATCCCCACGCGGCAGCGATCTTGGCCGCCTTCAACGCCGGACTCGCCATGGTAAAAGACCGCGACGATCCGGCGCGCTGGCTCGAACGTTGGGGCCATCAGCCCTAAGCGGGCCGCTCCGCCGTCAGTCGCTGCGGTCGTCGGTGCCGCGGATGCCGATCAAGGGGCGCAGGCGGGTTCGGAGATTCGGCGGGCACGAACGGTTGAGGGTGCGCCATAGCTCACCGGGTGCGTAGCGTTTGGAAAAATGCGTAAGCAGCACCTCGCCGCCACGAAAACGCTCGGCACGGGCACAGAGCTCTTCCCAGTGGATGTGGCCCGGCGTAACGGGCGGCCCGTCGGGGTGCAGTGCGTCGACGAAGGTGCATTCGACAAGCAGCACCGCCGTCTCGTAGAGGATCGGATTGGCATCGAGCATCGCCACCTCGGTGTCGCCGCTGTAAGCAAAAATCGGCTCCCATACCGACTCGATCGGTTGTTCACCAGCCCGTACGAGCGCGCCGATCTCGGTTGAAGGCAGACCGGCGTACTCGGGTCGTACGCGCCGCGATTCCCGTTCGAGCAAGCAGCCCATGGCAGGGATTCCGTGGACCGCCGCCAGTGCTCGCAGGCGCCAGCGCCCCTCAAGTGGCACGGTGTCGCCGGCGGACAGGCCCACCCACTCCACCACGTCGGTACGGCCTTCGGCGCGCTGGGCTGCCGCCACGATGTCGCGAGCGTGATCGAGTGCAGCGGCGGGTACGAGAATGCGGCAGCGGCCATCGCCCATCTTCTGGCGGTTGACCACATAGCGGGCAATGCCCAGCGCGTGGTCGAGATGCAGATGGCTGACCAGCAGCGTCGGTTGGGCAAAGATTGTCTGCCGTCCCCAGCCGCCGTCGAGCGCCAAGCGTTGCCGGGGCAATGCATAGCCGGTCTCTTCAAAGGCTCGCCCGGCGCCAACAAGCTCGAAATCGAGATCGGGGCGGACGAAGCGATGCACGCTCAGCCGTCCAGATGCAGGATGCGCAGGTACCGTAGAGGCTGCGCGCCAACCCACGGGGCCGGGCCCAGTTCGAGAGGCGCATGCAGCACCTCGGTCAGCGCCAGCCGGCCAGTTGAGCGGATCACCACGGTGTCGCCGCGTTGCAGCGATTCGGGCAGACGGCCGTAAAGCAACGGACCGTCGATCGGCATTCCGTTGGCCAGACGGCGCTCCAGCTCTCCAGTCGCCTCAATGATCGGCAGGTGCGGCAGGGCATCACGGGTCGGCACCACAAGCGGCGCAAAGGCCTCGGGGTCCAGTTCCATCAACGTTTCGATCGGCGTGGCATCTTCAACACGCCAAGGCGCGCTCTCGAGCCGACGTATTTGCGTCAAATGGCCGCCGACGCCGAGCGCCGCGCCCAAATCGTGGGCAATCGCCCGCATGTAGGTGCCCTTCGAGCAACTCACGTCGATCTCGACGTCGGGCAGTGCGACGCGGAGCACCTTGAGCTCCCAGATCGTCACCTCGCGCGGTTCGACCTCGACAACTTCCCCGCGGCGCGCCGACTTGTAGAGTGGGCGCCCGTCGACCTTGATGGCCGAATAGCCAGGCGGTCGTTGCAGAATCGTACCGGTCATGGCGGCAAGCGCCGTACGCACGGCCGATTCGTCGATACCTTCCAAAGACGCCTCGGCCATGACCTCGCCCTCACGGTCCCAAGTGTCAGTCTCGACCCCGAGACGGATGGTCGCGGTATAACGCTTGCGCCCCTCCATGACATGGTTGCTGAGCTTGGTGCCTTCACCGAGCAGCAGCACAAGCAGACCTGTGGCGATCGGATCGAGCGTGCCGGCGTGGCCGATCTTGCGGATGCGGAAGCGTTTGGCGACCGCGTCGACGACTTGGCGACTGCGCCAGCCGTCGGATTTGTCGACAAGCAACAAGCCGTTTGGGCTCACGCTGCAGAATCCAATGCACGGCCGAGCGCTTGCAGCATGGCCGCCTGCACGGCCATGCGGTCACCCTTGAGCGGGCAACCGGCGGCGGGCCTGTGTCCGCCGCCGCCAAACCCGGCGGCGATGCGCTCGACATTGAAATCGCCCGTTGCCCGGAGGCTGGCCCGCCAATCGCCGGGCGCGGCCTCGCGCAGTTGCACCGCCACCTCGACACCGCGAATCGTGCGGGCGTGGTCAATGAACCCCTCGAGGTCGTTGCGATCGGCACCGTATTTGGCCAACAGCGCCTGATCGACGATCAGCATGGCCACCCGCCCATCGTGGTGCAGTTCGAGACCGGCGAGCACCGCGGCCAACAGGCGCACCCGGCGTTCGGGAACATTGCCGAAAAAAGCGGCGGCTATCGCATGCGGCTCGGCGCCGGCCGCGACAAGGTCGGCGGCCATGTGCAGAATGCGCGGCGTCGTATTGGAAAAGCGAAAGCCCCCGGTGTCCCCGGCGATCGCCGTGTATGCGCAAGTCGCAAAGGCGGCATCCAATTCCAGACCGAGCAGCGCCGCCAGATCAACAACGATTTCACCTGTTGCCGCAGCGCTTGGTCGCACATAGGCGGGGTCACCAAAAGACCGCTCGGTCAGGTGGTGGTCGAGTACCGCTGCCCGCTCGAAGGGGCGGGCCGCATCAAACGCTGGCCCGACGCGGTCCGGCGAATTGCAGTCGAGCAGAATCAGGCGGCCGTGGCGGCGCGCCGGCAGTTCAGACACAAGCCGCTCAATGCCAGGCAGAAAGCGTAGGTTGTCGGGTACGGGATCGAGGCAGAGCAACGTCGCCCGCTTGCCGAGCAGGTCACAAATACGGCCGAAGGCCAACTGACTGCCCAATGCATCGGCATCAGGATTCTGGTGCGCCGTCACAAGAAAATCGTCCTCGTTGCGCAGCACTGCGGCCACCGCCGCCAGTTGCGCGGGGGTGCCGAGCGGCCCATCGCTCACTCCGCGTCTCCCGGCTCAGGGCCCTCGGTCGGCGTCGGCATCGGCGTCGGCGACTCATCCGCAGCCTCGGTGGCCTCTGCAGCTTCATCGGCGAGTTGCACGAAGGTTGCACCAAGCGCGGCAGCACCCGACCAGGCATCATCGTAGCGAAATTGCAGGCGTGGAACACGCCGCAAACGCAATTCGCGCCCGATCTGCCCGCGCAGTTCGCCCTCCGATTTGCGTAACCACGCAAGGCCCGCCTCGGTATCGGCGTCGGGATCGCCCTCAAGGCGGTCGAGAATGAAAACGCGGGCCAAGCTGCCGTCGGCAGTGAGCTCGACGCGAGTCACGGTGAAGCGTTCGTTCCACGGTGATTCACCATCTTCGAGCAGCCACTCGGCGAGCATGCGCCCAAGCAGCGACGACAAACGCACATGGCGCGGTACGGGGCGGCGGGCATGCCTCATCGTTCGGGCGCTGCTTCCAAGCGACGGACCACGGTCAATACGCACTCGGGGCGGCTGCGCACGGCGTCCAAAAAGCGCTCGCTGCGCTGGCGAACCTCCGACGGCGAAGAGCCGACAAAGGCGAGCCCCAGCACAGCACGTTGGTGCAGATCCTGCGCATCGGTCTCGGATACGGCGGCGCCAAAGCGCGGCGCGAGGCCCTCGGTGAGTGACCGCAGCACCTTGCGTTTGTCCTTGAGCGAGGTTAGCCCCGGCAGGGCGAGTTCCAACTCGAGGAGTACCGCCATCAAGCGTCGTCCCCAAGCGAACGCGCGACTTCGATTACGTTGTAACACTCAAGCTCGTCGCCGATCCGCACCTTGCTGAAATTCTCGAGCAGGATGCCGCATTCCTGGCCGGTCTGGACTTCGGCGACATCGTCCTTGAAGCGCCGCAGGTTGGCGATCTTGCCGTCGTAGAGCACCTGCCCCTCGCGAACGAGGCGGACGTGGGTGCCACGCTGGAACTTGCCGCTCTCAACCTTGCTGCCGGCAATCGTGCCAATGCCCTTGATGGGGAAAATTTCGAGTACCTTGGCCCAACCGAGGCTGACTTCCTTGCGATCGGGGGCGAGCATCCCCTCGAGAGCCTTTTGCACATCATCGATCAGCGCGTAAATAACGTTGTAGACCGAGATCTCGACACCAAGTTCGGCGGCTGCGCCAGATGCCTTGCTGTCGGGTCGCGTATTGAAGCCGATCACCAGCGCACCCGATGCCGATGCGAGGTTGACGTCGTTCTCTGAAATGGCGCCGACGCTCTGGCTGACGATACGCAGGCGCAGCTTGTCGTCCTTGGCTGCAAGCTGTGTGAGCGAATCGGCAATCGCCTCCAGTGATCCCTGCACATCGGCCTTGAGCACGAGGGCCAAGTCGTGGACCTCGTTGTGCTTCATTTGGTCGAACAGGTTTTCGAGGCTGACGCGCGATGGCCTGTGCATGTCGCGCTCGCGCTGCTTGCGTTCCCGGTTCTCGGCAATCTGCCGGGCGATCTTCTCGTTTTCGACGACGCTAAAGCCCTCACCGGCCCCCGGTACCGCCGACAAGCCGAGGATTTCAGCCGCCGCCGAGGGGCCGGCTTCTTTGAGCGGCTTGCCGTCGGCGGCCAGCAATGCACGTACCCGACCGAACGTCGTCCCCGCGACCACAATATCGGAGGGCTTGAGTGTACCGGCCTTCACGATCACCGTCGCCACAGGCCCACGGCCCTTGTCGAGCTTCGATTCGATGACGATACCCACGCCGGGTTTGGCCGGGTTGGCCTTGAGTTCCATGACCTCGGATTGGACGAGGATGGCTTCAAGTAGGTCGTCCATGGCCTCGCCGGTCTTGGCGGACACATGAACGATTTGATTGTCGCCGCCCCACTCCTCGGGTACGATGCCGAATTCGGTCAATTTCTGGCGTATCTGATCGGCCTTGGCATCGGGCAAGTCGATTTTGTTGACCGCGACGACGATCGGCACATTGGCGGCCTTGGCGTGTTCAATAGCCTCAATCGTCTGCGGCATGACGCCGTCGTTCGCCGCCACAACCAGCACCACGATGTCGGTGACATCGGCGCCGCGCGCACGCATCGCCGTAAAGGCTTGGTGTCCGGGCGTATCAATGAACGTAATCAGGCCACGCTTGGTCTGGACTTGGTAGGCGCCGATGTGCTGCGTGATTCCGCCGGCCTCACCCGTGGCGACCTTGGTCTTGCGAATCCAGTCGAGGATGCTTGTTTTGCCGTGATCGACGTGCCCCATGACGGTGACCACGGGCGGGCGCGGGGCAAGCAACGAGGGATCATCCTCGGCTTGGTCTTCGGTCTGCAGGAACTTGACTTCTTGAAAGCCG
>CAZUAB010000144.1:0-6306 GCA_964617795.1 uncultured bacterium | reverse complement strand
CTGGACCATCGAGTCGTAGGTCTTCGCCACGTTCGCCATGCCGCGCTGCGTTGTGGCATCATGAGCGGTTCGGGGACCGTCACAAGGAGCGCGCGTGGCACAGACACTCTTTCACAAGGTTTGGGATCTTCACACCGTCCGCACGATGCCGAGCGGACAGACCCAGCTTTTCATCGGCCTGCACCTGATCCACGAGGTAACGAGTCCGCAGGCTTTTCAGATGATCCGCGAGCGGGGCTTGCCGGTGCGGTTCCCCGATCGCACTTTTGCGACCGTCGACCACATCGTACCGACCGACCAGATTGGGCGTCCCTACCAGGACGATCTCGCTGAGGCCATGATGGTCGAGATTGAGCGCAATACTGCTGCCGCCAACGTGCGTTTTTTTGGCCCTAAAAGCGGCAACCAAGGCATCGTTCACGTGATCGGGCCGGAGCTGGGCTTGACACAGCCGGGCATGACCGTGGCCTGTGGAGATAGTCACACCAGCACGCATGGTGCGTTTGGCGCATTGGCCTTCGGAATCGGAACCAGCCAAGTTCGTGATGTTTTGGCCACGCAAACGATGAGCTTGGCGCCGCTCAAGGTTCGTCGCGTGCAGGTCGATGGCCGCCTCGGCGACGGCGTGACTGCCAAGGATGTCGTGCTTTGGATCATCGCGCAGTTGGGGGTCAACGGCGGCACCGGTTACGCGTATGAGTACGCTGGCGAGGTCTTTGATGCGATGAGCATGGAAGAACGCATGACCGTCTGCAACATGGCCATCGAGGGTGGCGCGCGGATCGGCTACATCAATCCCGACGAGACCACGTTTGCTTACCTCAAGGGGCGTCCCTATGCCCCAACCGGCGATGCGTGGGAGCGGGCCGTAGCGTGGTGGCGCGGCCTGGCCAGCGATCCGGGAGCGCACTATGACGACGTCGTCGTGTACGACGGCGCGACAATCGAACCCATGGTCACGTGGGGGATCAACCCCGGTCATGCAATCCCGGTGTCCGGTCGCGTCCCCAAGCCGTCAGAGGTCTCCAACTCCGAACGTGAGGGCGTCGAACTGGCGCTTCGGCACATGCAATTCACAGCCGGACAGCCAATTGCCGGAACCAAAATCGATGTGGCGTTTATCGGCAGTTGCACCAACTCGCGGATCTCCGATCTGCGCGCCGCCGCTGATATCGTCAAGGGACGAAAAAAGTCGGCGCACGTCAAGGCGATTGTCGTGCCGGGTTCCGAGGCCGTGGCACGCGACGCAATCGCCGAGGGTCTTGATGAGATCTTTCGGGCAGCCGGCTTTGAATGGCGTGAACCAGGCTGCTCGATGTGTTTGGCCATGAACCCGGACAAGCTCGAAGGGGACCAGATCAGCGCCTCGAGTTCCAATCGTAACTTCATTGGGCGTCAGGGCAGCCCCACGGGCCGCACGTTGCTGATGAGCCCGCAAGGCGTAGCTGCTGCTGCGATTGCTGGCGAGGTGACGGACGTACGCCAATTTTTGACCCAGAAGGGGGCCGCGTGAGCAGCAAGATCCTCCAACCCGTCACGCGTGTGGCTGGTCGTGCCGTTGCGATTCATGGCAACGATATCGACACCGACCGCATCATCCCCGCTCGCTACATGAAGGTTGTTACCTTCGACGGGCTCGAGCAATTCGCGTTCCGTGACGCGCGTTTTGCGCCTGACGGCAGCCGCAAGCCGCATCCATTCAACGACGAGGACCGGCAAGGCGCGTCGATCATGGTGGTAAACGCCAATTTCGGTTGCGGGTCGAGCCGCGAGCATGCGCCCCAGTCGCTTGTCCGCTGGGGCATCCGTGGTATCGTCGGTGAGGGATTCGCCGAAATTTTCTTCGGCAACTGCGTGACGCTGGGCGTGCCCTGTGCGGTGCTGTCGCACGAGGATATTGTCGAACTGCAACGCCGCGTGGATGCCGATCCGTCACTCGAGGTCGAAATTGACGTCGAAAATCTCGTGGTGCGTGCCGGGGGCTTCCTGGCGGTCTGCCGGATTCCCGACGGGCCGCGCAGCCAATTCTTGGCGGGCACCTGGGACGCGTTGGCTGTGCTTTTGGAAGCGGGTGACGCGATTGGTGCGACCGCGCGCCGTCTGCCTTACGTCTCGGGGTTCTGAGTCTGTGCGGCGGCTTGCCGGGTAGACCGTAGCTCAGGCCTGAAAAGACGCCAACTGGCGGTCCAGACGCTCGGCTTCTTCCGAAAGCCCTTCAATGCGGCTTTGGAACGACGAAATCATTTTGACAGCCTCTTGCAGGGCCACCAGGTTTTCGGCCGTGGTACCGGCGATCTGTTCGGCGTTGCCGGTCTGGCGCTCGGCTGCGTCGCTAATGTGCTTAATGCTGCGCATCATGCGGTCGACACTCTCGGCCACACGGCGCGCGCCTTCCGTCTCTTCTTGAATCGCCTTCTTGACTACGGTGGACAGGTCCGCCACTTGGCGACTTTCCAGATTGAGGTCGCGTGCCTGCTCCGCCTGTACGACGGTCGCACGCGCCACGTCGTGAACGAGCTGCTGAATTTTCGTCGTCACATCGGCAATACTGCTTGATACGGTTGCCTGCTCATCCATCGCCCGCGCAATCGATTGGCTCATCTCTTCACTCTCAGCACTGGCAGTGAGGATACGCTCAAGTTTATCGCGTGCTTCCCCGACCTTCGTTTCCCCGCGTTCCACCTTGTCGAGTGCATCACGGGCGGTCGTGCCCACGCTCTCAGTTTCGCGTTGGACCCCCTGGATGAGCTCGCCGATCTCCCGCGTACTTTGGCGAACCTTGTCCGAGAGTTCACTGATTTCTTTGGCCACTTCGCGGAATTGAAAGCCATGCTCGCCGGCCTGCGCCGCGATGATCGAGGCGTTGAGCGCAAGTAGGTTGGTCTTTTCAGCCACCTGATGAATAATCCGCAAAATACCTTCGATCTTCTCGCTGTTGACGAGCAAGGCGCGGGCACGGTCATCGACGTGTCGCACAGCCTCACGGATATTTTGCATCTCGTCAACCGACGCATTGACAGCCGTTACGCCCTCTTGCGCCTGCAGCTTGGCGTGTCGGGTCGTACCGAGGTTCTGGGTGGCATTGGCGCCGACTTCGGCAATGGATGC
The DNA here is from genome assembly GCA_964617795.1 of uncultured bacterium. Taxonomy (GTDB): domain Bacteria; phylum J088; class J088; order J088; family J088; genus CAZUAB01. Next base: position 3,198 of record CAZUAB010000144.1, on the reverse strand, counting down.
CGCCAATTCGGAGACGGCACTGGCCAGGTTGTCTGTGTCGCCTTCGACCTGCCGGTTACGTTCGGCAATCTTCTGAATCTCGCCCGTGATTCGACCGAGGCGCTCAAGCGTGGAGTCGAGCGTGCGGTGCAGGCGCCCGGTGTTTTCATCGACTTCTTCGATAGACCCCTTGATTTCGAGGATACTCGAACTGGTTTCCTGCGCCATGAGGAACACTTCGTCGATCTGCTCGTTGACGGTGCGAACCTCCAGCTTGAGCGTTTCCAGAATTGACTGATTCTGGCCGAGGCCGACGGCAATGCGCTTGGCTTCCCGGTCGAGCAGTACGAACTCCTGACCCAACGAATCTGTCGCTTCGTGAAGATTGGTCGACAGCCCCGTGACACGCTGGATGATCTCGCGAAAACTGCCGGTCATGGCGCCAAGAGCACGGGCGGCAAGCTGAAACTCCTGATCGCGGAATTCGGGGACCGGTACGGTCAAATTGCCTTCACCGAGATGACCGAATGTATCTCGGATCGCCGCAATCGGTTCGCCGATGTTGCGGCTATAGAACCAGATGTTGAGTAAAAATACGCCGATCAAGGCGACCAACGCCACAAGAAACGCCTTGGCCGTGATACCGGAAATGGTCGAGGCAACATTGGCTGCATCGAAATCGACACGGACGAAAGCCTCGGCAGGGGTGCCGACCACCGTAATCAGCGGAATGAACAGCGAGAGCCGATCGTCAAGGTCGAGGAGTCGGCCGTGTTCGTCCGTCAGGTCGAGCGTGCCCGGCTTTGGCTCAACGGATGAACCGATCCGCTCGACGCTGGCGTGGGCGAGGATGCGCCCCTGTCGGTCGATAATCATCGTTTCGAGGACACCGGTCAGGCCGTCGTTGATGTCGCGGAGGACGAGCGCAAAGCGGCTGAGGCTCTCGAGGTCCCCCTCCGTCATGCCCAGTTGACTGCGGGCCTGCTCGCGAAGCTGCTTCGTGAGGTTGAGGCCCTGCTCGCGCAGGTTTTCGACGTACACGTTGCGAAACGTGCGGACGTTCACCCACGTAATGCTGATGAAGGCCACCAGCAGGACAGCCCCGGTGACGAGAAGCAGTCGAAATTTGAGACTCATGTCGACCTTCCGGCAGCAGATTCAGGCGCGAGAATCATCTTAGTCCCGACGCCGCCGCTGTGCCACTTCAGGCTTCGACGAGCGCCGGCCAAAGTTCGGCCACGGCCGCAGCCAAGGCATCCGGCCCTGCGTGATTGTCCAACACCCATGTTGCCCGGGTTCGCTTGTCCGACTCGGCCATCTGCGCTGCGATACGTGCGCGGGCTTCCTTGGCTGTGAGCCCGTCCCTCGCGATAATCCGGGCCAGCCGTACATCTTCAGGTGCCGCAACAAGCAGGGTCGCCGGAAAGGCCCGGTCAAGTCCGGTCTCGAACAGAAGAGGCACTTCGACTGCGATCAGCGGGGCTTCTGCGGCCAGCGCAGCGGCGATTTTTGCCGCCATCGCGTCGCGAATTCGCGGATGGGTGAGGGCTTCGAGATCTCGTCGGGCGGCATCGTCGTCAAAGACGATGCCGCCCAGTGCTGCGCGGTCCAGGCTGCCGTCGGTAGCCAGTACCGTCGGACCGAAGCGTCCGACGATCGCCGCAAGCCCTGACGTGCCCGGCGCCACTACATCGCGGGCCAATTGGTCGGCATCAATGCGTATTGCCCCGCGCGCTTCGAGCATCCGCGCCACGGTGCTCTTGCCGCTTCCAATGTTGCCGGTAATGGCGATGACGGAAGACACTCGTAGCCTCCTGGCAAAGGACCTCATCGTACCGCGTCTGCCGCTGCCTCGGCCATGCCCCGTGGGTGTGACAAGTGGACGGAAACAACGTCCTCGGTGTACAATCTTGGTTTGCGATCCCGTGTTTCGGCGGTGGGTGTAGCTCAGTTGGTTAGAGCGCCAGGTTGTGGCCCTGGAGGTCGCCAGTTCAATTCTGGTCATCCACCCCAAATCCACGTGTCCGCAGTCGGTTCCCGGGGGCCTTGCCCCACACCGTGACCTCGGTTTCGGCAAGCGCCGCCACAGCGTTGCCGCTTCGAATGGGAGCAGATCATGGCCGTCGACACCTCATTGCACGAAGGTCGTGATCGTCTACGCACGTTGCTGCTTAAGCTCAGCGTGCGCACCGATCGCGTATTTCGTTTGGCCAGCGGGCGAGAAAGCAACTTTTACATTGACGTGAAAAAAACCTCACTCGATGCAGAAGGGGCATTCTGGATCGGTCGGCTGTTCGCCGAAACCTTACAAAGGGAATTCCCCGATGTACAAGCCGTCGGCGGGCCGACCCTTGGGGCCGATCCGCTCACCTCGTCGACGCAGATCGTTGCCTGGTCGTTGGGGCGCCGCCTGAGCGGGTTTATCGTCCGCAAAACCGTCAAAGAGCACGGCACAGGCAACTGGATCGAAGGACCAGCCTTGGCGCCTGGTACACCCGTTGCGGTGACTGAAGACGTCATCACCACGGGCGGCAGCGCTCTCGAAGGGATCGAGCGGCTGCGCGAGGCGGGTCTCGACGTGCGCGTTGTGCTTTCGGTCGTCGATCGCCAAGAAGGTGGGCGCGAGCGAATCGAAGCGGCTGGGTTTCCCGTCCGGCCACTCTTCGGCAAATCCGATCTGGTAGACTGAGCGGCGTGGCTATCCAACACGTCCTGATGTCTGCGCTGCTCGTGCTGTCGTTCGCGGCCTGCAGCCCGTGGGAGCGGGTACCGCAATCCATGCCGGGCCCGGTTGGCGCCGATCTTGACCATCGCCGCTGGACACGCGAGGCGCGTGTCTATGAGTCGCTGGAAACCGTCGCCTTGTTTAGTGCGACGCTGCTGTCCGAGCCTATGCAAAAGACTTTGCTGCGGACCCTCAATGCCGAGGTTCCGGGCCGCTCTCCGCTCGATCAGTTGGGCTTCGAGCTGCCAACCACACAGGCCACGGCCCTCGTCATCGTGTCTGGTCGGCGTCGGGGCTGGGAGATTCTGTCGTCACCGCAGTCCCCGTGGTCGATCCACCTCGCAGTAGACGATCGCCAGGCCCCGCCAATCCGGGCCGTGCCGCTGTCAGTACCCGTAACGTTTGAACGCTGGTTTCCTGCCTGGAACCCGTGGAGCCGGGCTTGGCTGCTCGTCTTTCCCATGGATTCATCGACACTTGATGGTCCCGCTCGC
>CAZUAB010000143.1:0-6347 GCA_964617795.1 uncultured bacterium | reverse complement strand
TGCTGGCGGCAATCGACGCCGGTCTCGAACCGCACAAAAAGAAACTGCGGCGCGAAGTGACCGAAGACGACCTCGTCCGTCTGACCGAAATCAAGATCAAGCGGATCTCCAAGTTCGACAGTTTCAAGGCCGACGAGGCGCTGCGCTCGCTCGAAGACGACATGGCCGAGGTCAAGCACCATCTGGCGCACCTCACCGAGTACGCGATCGCCTGGTTCAAGCGGCTGCTCGACAAGTACGGCAAGGGGCGGGAACGGCGCACCGAGCTGCGCGAATTCGGCACCGTGCAGGCGGCCGTCGTCGCCGCCGCGACCGAGAAACTCTACGTCAACCGCGCCGAGGGCTTCGTCGGCACCGGCCTCAAGAAGGACGAGTTCGTCAGCGAATGCTCGAGCCTCGACGAGATCATCGTCTTCCGGGGTGACGGCAAGTGCCTCGTCACCAAGGTCAGCGACAAGGCCTTCGTCGGCAAGGATATCCTACACGTCGATGTGTTTCGGCGCGGCGACGAACGGACGATCTACCATTTGATTTATCGGGACGGCAAGCAGGGCCCTTCGTATGTCAAGCGATTTGCCGTCACTGCCGTGGTCCGCGATCGTGAGTATGACCTGACGGCGGGTACAGCCGGCTCTGAGGTTCACTACTTCACGGTGAACCCGGCCGGTGAGGCCGAGGTGGTCGAGGTACAGCTCAGCCCCAAAGCGCAGACGCGCCGCCGCGAATTCGAATATGATTTCGGCGAGTTGGCGATCAAGGGCCGCGGCGCCAAGGGCAATCTGCTGACCAAGTTTCCGATCAAGAAGATCGTGCGGCGCAGTGTGGGGCCGTCGACGCTGGCCCCCGAAGAGCTGTGGTTCGACAAGGTCAGCCTGCGGCTCAACAAGGAAGCTCACGGCGAATCTCTGGGGCTGTTCGGCGGCGACGACCGGATCGTTGTCATCTACGGCAACGGCCAGCTCGACGTGACGGACTTCAACCCGCAGAACGTCTATGGTGAGGGCATTCTGCGGATCAGCAAGCGGCCGCGCCACGGTATTGCCACGCTGGTCTACTGGCACGGCGAAAAGGGCGAGTACTACGTCAAACGCTTCGACATTCCGTCCGAGCCGACCGGCCGTCGGGTCGATCTGTTGCCCGAGGTACCCGGCTGTAAGCTGGTGGTTGCGACGGTCGCCAGTTTCCCGCGGGTCAAGCTGCATTTTACGGCTACCAAGAAGGGCACGCCGGACCCGATTGAGGTCACGCTGCACGACTTTATCGACGTCAAGGGAATCGCCGCCCAAGGCAACCGCCTTCACAAGGCAGCCATCAAAAAGATCGAGGCGCTCGACCCGTTTCCAGAACCCGATCCGGAGCCGGAGTCGGAGCCGGAACCTGTCGACACGGTGGACGACAGACACGAAGCGCCAGCCCGAGCGGTGGCCGTCAGCAAAGATCCCTCTGCGGCCAAAGACAACCTGCGCCTGTTCTAGCGGTCACTTCAACGGCCCAACGGCTCCGGCGCCGTTCCATCCCGCCGACGCTGGCGTGCTTCGGCCGGCTGTGGGACAATCGACCCCGTGACGAATTCCCCGCCACCGGATGCCGCTTTGGCCTCCGCCCTCGTCGGTCAGAGTGCCGCCGAGATGATTGCCGCGCTCGATGCTGGGCGCGTCACTGCGCGCGCTCTTGTGGCGGCCCATTTGGCTCGCATCGATGCGGTTGACCCGACCTTGCACGCTGTGGCCGCGCGGCGTGATGAGGCCGTTTTGGCAGTCGCCGACGCGCTGGATGCAGACCGCGGCGCCGGTCGAAAAATCGGGCCGCTGGCCGGTATACCTGTATCGATCAAGGACATGTACGCCATGCAAGGTTGGTCATGGGCCTGCGGGCTGGCCGAACGCGCCGATGTCGTCGCAGACCGCGATGCCGATTTGGTTGCGCGCCTGCGCACAGCCGGCGCCATCCCCTTCGTGCGCACGGCCACCTCGCCGGCGACGATGCTGCACGAGACGGTCGGGCGCCTGACGGGCGTCACCCGCAACCCGTGGAGCCACCGCGCGGCGATCGGTGGATCCTCGGGCGGCGAAGCCGCGCTTGTGGCGACCGCGGCCTCACCCTGGGGTGTCGGCAGTGATCTGGGCGGCTCCGTGCGGCTTCCGGCCCACGCGACCGGCGTTGTGGGGCTGCGCTTGACTCCGGGACGCGTCCCGATGGCCGGGCAGTGGCCCGATGCACCGGAGTTGGCGCCGCTCAACGCACCGGGCGTGTTTGCCCGCAATGTGGACGATCTGACCCGGCTGGCCGAGGTTTTGACCGCTGAGGCCTTCGATCGGCCGCTGCTGAACGAGATCCCTCTGACCGTCGTTGTGCCGCGTTCACCCTTGCCGCGCTGGCCGATCGGGCCCGAGGTAAGCGCCGGTTTGCACCGCCTGGTCGACGCATTGGGCCAGCGGGCCGACGTACGGCTTCGCGAACAGACAGCACCGGAGCTTCTGGAGGACGTTTTTGCGATCTGGCAGGCCGTGGCGACCACCGGCGGCATGGGCTGGCTCAAGAATGCAATGGGGTTGCCCGAAGATATCAGTTCCTGGGCGCTCTTGGGGCTTCGGCGCCAAGCCCTGCGCGGCGCCAATCCGCACTCGGCCGAGTTGTTGCTGCAACTGGCCGGCCTACCGCTGGTGCAGCCGTCGCCACGAGCGCTGGCTGGCCTTGGGGCACGCATCGAAGCGCTGCGGGCGTGTTGGGCCGCCGCCTTGGCCGACGGGGCCGGCGTGGTGCTGATGCCGGTGATGCCGACGGCAGCACCAGCGCGCGGATCGTGGCTGCGCGGACTGATGACGCTACAGGGGCGCCGCGTGTTTTCGTGGCTCGTCGCGGCCAACGTGCTCGGCTTGCCGGCGGCCGCCGTGCCGGTCGGCTGGACCTGGGCCGGTCTACCCTACGCCGTTCAGGTAATCGGCGCTCCCGGCGCTGAGGATCGCGTGCTCGCGGTCTGCCGCAGCATCGAACAGACCGCTGGATTCCGCCTCAAGGCGTTTATGCCGCCGGGCCAAGCCGCGTGATAATATAGCCGCCCGACCGCTCGTCGGCCTGCAGTTCCAACATCCCGCGCTTCTGCGCATCTTCGAGCAGGTCGGCAAAGCTGCGGTAGCCGTGCCACGTCTCGTCGAAGGACGGTCGCTTGCGCTTGAGCGCCTGCTTGACCATCGAGCCCCACAGCGCACCTTCGCGCTCGCCCATCATGGATTCGGCCGTGTCGAGGACCATCTGCAGGGCCTCTTCGGGGCTGCCGCCTTCCTTGGGAGGCTTCACCTCGGCCGGCTTGGGATCGACCTTGGCGGTTGCGGCCGGTGGCTTGCTGCTGCGGCTCTTGTCCACAGCCGCCTTCGGCTCTCCCTTGGCCGCAGTCTTGACCTCGGCTTCGGTCGGCTTGTCGGCCGGCTTGTCGGCTGCCTTGTCGGCGGCTTTGGCGCGCGTACGGCGAACCTTCTTTTTGCGTACCAAGTCGTCGTAGTAGATGAACTCGTCGCAGTTCTCGACCAGCAGATCGCCCGAGCTGGACTTGACGCCGAGCCCGATCACCACCTTGTTGTTCTCGCGCAGTTTGCGCACGAGCGGCGAAAAATCGCTGTCGCCCGAAAGGATTACAAAAGTATCGATGTGCGGCCGGGTGTAGCACATGTCGAGTGCGTCGACGACCATGTGGATATCGGCCGAGTTCTTGCCGCCGTAACTGATGTGCGGTACTTCAAGCAGCTCAAAGCCGGCCTCGTGCAGGGCGCGGCGGTGATCGGCGTAGCGCTTCCAGTCGCAGTAGGCCTTCTTGACCAGCACACGGCCCTTGTCGAGCAGCTTGTCGAGGACAATCTCGATATCGAACTTGTCGAAATTGGCGCGCTGCACGCCTAGCGCTAGGTTTTCATAGTCGGCGAAAATCGCCAGATTGGAATCATCACTGTGGGGATGCACGGGGGCTCCTAGGGTCCTACGTTCGGTGAGATGGGGCGGGGTCGGGAATCGACGGCGCACGCCAGTACTGCATGATACACGGGCCCCCAAGAAGACGCCGCGCACCAAACGGTGCCGGGTTATTCAATTATCCAATTTCGCGGATTCTGCCACGTCGGCGGCCTGGGCGTATTCCTTGAGCTTGCGGTACAGGGTTGCCGTGCCGATGCCGAGTTGCTCAGCCGTCTGGGCCCGATTGCCGTCGTGACGATCGAGCACGGACAGGATGTAGTCCCGCTCAATCTCGGCCAGTGTGCGAACGGCGCTGCTATGCAGGGGGATCGCCACAGCCTCGCGGACCTCTTCGGGCAGATCGTCGTATTCCAGCAGTTGCACCCGGGACAATGCCACGGCGCGCTCAACGGCATTTGCCAGCTCACGAACATTGCCCGGCCAGGTATAACGCAGCAACTGGTCGGCGGCACGAGGGGAAAAGCCCGTTACCTGTCGGTTCATCCGCTGGGTCATTTCCAGCAGCAATACCCGCGCCAGAGGCAGGATGTCCTCGCGCCGATCCCGCAGTGGGGGAATATGTAGCTCGACAATGTTGAGGCGATAGTAGAGATCTTTGCGAAATGCCCCGCGGGCCACTTTTTGGGCTAGGTCTTCGTTTGTCGCAGCGATGATGCGGACATCTATGTCGCGCGTAATATTCTCGCCGATTCGGCGGATTTGACGCTCTTGCAGCACCCGCAGCAGGCTGACCTGCAGCGCTGGCGAGACCTCGCTGATTTCGTCGAGCAGCAGTGTGCCGCTGTTGGCCGCCTCAAACAGCCCGATTCGGTCCTGGTTCGCGCCCGTAAAGGCGCCGCGGCGGTGCCCAAACAGCTCGCTGTCGAGTAGCGTATCGGAAATGGCTCCGCAATTGACGGCGACGAACGGTCCGGCGGCGCGTATCGACTGCTCGTGGATGTACCGCGAAATCAGCTCTTTTCCCGTGCCGCTTTCACCTGTAACCAATACCGTGCTGTCGACCGAGGCCACGCGACGGGCCAAGTCGACGACGCGGGCCATGGCTGGGCTGCGGGCAATGATGCCGTGCGGCTCATCGGCAGCGGGCACAATGCGGGTCAGCAATTGCCGCCGTGCGTTCAGCTTTCGCTCGATCTCCTTGAGCGACGAGGTGTATTGATGGAGCGTTTCGTCGAGTAGCTCCTGCAGATTGTCGGTACGAAAGAACAGCAAATCGCCGTTCCGGGCACTGCCCCATTGTTCTCGGGTGCGGCCGTACATTTGGCAGGTGGTCGCGCCGGCGCCAATGCACGATTCCTCCAGTACGTAGATTTCTTGGTCGGCAGCACGGCTCAGGAATCCGCTCAGAAGGCCCGAGATTGTCCAGCAGGCGCCGCCGTTGCTGCGGCCAAAGTGGGCGATGTGCTGTTCCGCTTCGTAGGAGCCCAACAGCGTCATGCCCGTAGCGCTCAGTGGGCCTAATGTGCCCTTGGCGAAACGGTAGATCCCCTCAAACATCAGGTATACGCAGGCCCGCACGATCGCGTGTAGTGTCATTATCCCAACGGAAATGGACACGGGTGGCCTCGGCGATCCGCCAGCCTTGGATAAAGCCGAACCGCGTCATGAGCCCGCGTGCGGCTGCGGTCCCAAACCCTTCGATTAAGCTTTTGCGCAAATACCCGAAGGCCGTTGTGTCGACGACAATCGATCGCTCACCCGCAAACTCTACGACTCCGCTGTTGGCATCGAAGTGAAGGAGCTCTTGAATGTCCATGTCGTCTATATCCAAGCAAATCCTACCAATATGATCCATCGTAGTCCATTCTGATCGCGAAATCAAGGATTGTTTGCTGCGGCCTTGAATGACGGCGCCGTCTCACCGTATCCCGAGAGTTGGTTTAGCAATGGCATACCGATTGCTTGGGTGGCCCCAGTGACGTCAATTCTGACGGACTAACAAAGGAATGCGCCCCATGCTGATCACCATCGCCGCCGTACTGCTTGCTCTTTGGTTCTTGGGCCTCGTAACATCGACGACGCTTGGTGGGCTCATCCACGTGCTGCTGCTTGTCGCTGTGATTGTGGTGCTGGTACGGATCATCGCTGGCCGCCCGGCGATTGTTTGAGCCGCTGTGAACCAACATAGCTTCTTTTGGGGGCTGGCCGTCCTCGTGAACATGCTGGCTCACCCCCGCGTAGATCCGCACCGGACCTGGCGGCGTGGGCACCGTTGGCCAGGGCGCAGGCGGCGTCAGCATTCAGGCCGCAATGGCGTCGACAACGCGGCGCACCGGTAAGCCCGATGCTCCATCAAGTTGATCGAACTGCGATCAGTTTGACGTGGATCTGCAACTGTATCCTTCGGCATTCGCCCGCCCAACGCCGCCCATAGCTGCGTT
>CAZUAB010000142.1:0-6428 GCA_964617795.1 uncultured bacterium | reverse complement strand
TGGCGGCACACCGACCGTACCCGTCAGGCCCCGATCGCGGTAGAGGAGGTCGAACATGGCCAGGGGCCGCCCACTCATTTGATCGCCGCGAATCCAGGCCCCTTCCTCGACGAGAATCACCCGCACGCCGGCCTCGGCCAGTGCCGCGGCGGTGGCGGCGACGCCCGCGCCGGAGCCGACGACAACGACGTCGCAGCGGGCCTCGTGCGCGGACGAAACCGCGGTGCCGTCAATGTGCGGCATGGGCCGTGGAATCCGCCTGGCGCCCACGTGCGGCCAGCTTGCCGTCCAGGTACTCGGGCCGGTAGCCGATCGTGCGCTGCACATCGGGCTGTTCGTAGTGCTGCATCATGACGATCAATTTGAACATGTGCAGCGGTGCGCGAGCGAGCGGCGAACGGGCAGCTTCAATGCGCTCAAGAGCCGCTTCCCGCTCTACGCCCGTCAGGCGGCGGAGGGTGCGATGCCGCGGGCCGAGCACCAGCGGCAGCAGGTTCAGCCAGCCAAGCAGCAGACGCAGGCCGAGCGAGCCGTGCGGGCCTAGCGCCGCAAAATACGCCGATACTTGGCCAGAAAGGCGTGTGATCCAGAGTGGGTCTTCGCTGCCGACCATGGCCGACAGAGTGGGGCCGAGTTTTTCGGGCGCCACCGGGCGGCCACCACCCGCACCTGCGGCGCCGATCCGCCCGCCAGGCAAGTGCGCCGTCGCCAGCCAAGCCCAGATCGCCACCAACGCCAACGAGGCATCGACGGCGAAGTTTGCCCAGTAGATGAAATAGGGCGCGTCACTAAGCACATAGCCCAGGCAGGTAAGGCTGCTCGTGGCCTTGCCGATCGCCAGCGCCAGCATCATGGGTCGGCCGGCGGCCGGGTTGGCGCCGATCAGCCAGGCGAGCGCCGTGACGAGGGCCATGTAGGCCGTGCCCAGCGACAACCAGAAACGATGGCCCATCGCGGGCGCTTCCGGCAGCCCGAACGTGCGGCCGGCGGCGTTCATCACCTCGATGACTTGGGACGGAAACAGATAGAACGTGAGGCCCGTGACGGCAAAGGCCACGGCCAAGCCGCGAAATAACAGACGCCAGAGATTCTCGGTCATTGCGTCACCTCCCGGGGTTCACGCAAGCATACCAGCGGGCCGCACGGATTGCCAGCCCGTCCGTGGGGCGACCACGGGCCATCTGCTACCATGGAGCGATGCGCATTATTACCGGCCAATGGCGCGGACGGACTCTGCCGCCACCGATCGACGGTGTGCGGCCGACGCCGGATCGCGCCCGTGAGGCGCTGTTTTCCATTTTGGGCTCACGCGGCCTTGATTTCGAAGCAGCCCGTTGGCTCGATCTATGGGCGGGCAGCGGCGCCATCGGCCTTGAGGCGCTCAGCCGGGGCGCTGCCCAGGTGACCTTTGTCGACGCCTCGCACAAGGTTCTTGGTCGGCTGCAGTCGTTTCTCGACCGTGTTGGCGGTAGCGAGCGCGCACGACTGGTGCAGGCCAGTTTGCCGCGTCAGTTCGCGCAGGTGGCTCATGTCCTCACCCAACCTGTCGATGTGGTGTTCGCCGATCCGCCGTTCCGCGAAGGATTGGCGCCCGACCATCTGCTCGGTGATCCCGGGTTTTTGCGGTTCGTTCATCCCGGCACCCTTGTTGTTTGGGAACGCGAGGCGGGGCAACCGGCATTTGAGGGGATTCCCGGCTGGACGGTGGACGATGTGCGCGAATACGGCCGTATTGAGTTCAATTTTCTGGAGCCGAGTGGCTGAGGGCAGAGTGGCTCAGCTGCGCGCGGCCAACCGATCGGCCATGCGCTGAGCCACCGCCGGCGGCACCATGGACGAGATGTCGCCGCCCATCGTGGCAATTTCGCGCACGAGGGAACTGGCGATATGAGCATATTGGCCTTCGGTGACCAAGAATATGGTCTCGAGATCGGCCCACAGCGCCTTGTTGGTCAGCGCCATTTGGAACTCATATTCGAAGTCCTTGACTGAGCGCAGGCCCCGCACCAACACGCGAGCGTCAATCCGTCGTGCGTAATCGACTAGCAGGCCATCGAAGGTGGAGCCGCGCACGCCAGCCAAGCCGTAGGTGGCGTCGTTGATCATGGCGACCCGCTCATCGGGGCTGAATACTCCGTGCTTGGAGGTATTGTTGGCGACCGCGACGATGAGCTCGTCGACCAGCTTGCAACCGCGCTCAATGATATTGAGGTGTCCGAAGGTGAGCGGGTCGAAGCTTCCGGCGTAAATGGCACGTTTGGGTGTCGTCATGCGGCCTGTATCGTAAAGGAGCGCGGGATGCGCTGTCAACCCGCCGCCGCCGTTAGGCCGCGGTCGAGGTCGGCCCACAGGTCGTCGGCGTCTTCGATGCCGAAGGCCAGCCGGATAAAGTCAGGCTCGATGCCGCGCTCGGCCAAGGTTTCGGCTGAGGCGCCGTGAAAGCTAAACAATGAGGGAATCTGCACAAGGCTTTCGACGCCACCTAGGCTGCCAGCGTGGCGGATAAGCTGCAACGCGTCGACAAAACGTCGCGTGGCCGCCATTCCGCCCTTGGGACGAAGACCGACGAGGCCCCCGGCGCCATTGGGCAGGTAGGTGGCAGCGCGGGCACGGGCGCCCGGATCACTCTCGAGGCCGGGATAGAATACGGCCTCAACGCGCGCATCGTCGGCCAAGCGCGCTGCCAGCAGACGCCCATTTTCGCTGTGGCGTGCCATGCGCAGCGGCAGTGTCTTGAGCCCGCGATCAAGCAGCCAAGCATCTTGCGGCCCCAGCGTGGCCCCGACCAAACCGCGCGTTTGCCGCAGTGCGTCGACAAACGGCGCGGCTCCCGCCACGCAGCCAGCCAGCAGATCGTGGTGGCCGCCGAGATACTTGGTTGCGCTGTGCAGCACAAGATCGATGCCGTATTCGAGCGGCCGCAGGAGCGCCGGGCTGGCCAAGGTTGCATCGACTACGCTGCGCATACGGTGAGCCTTGGCGAAGGCTGCCACCGCGCGTAGGTCGGCAACCTGAAGGTGTGGATTGGAGGGGGCTTCGAGGATGGCCAGCTTGGTGGTGGGCTCGACCAACGTCGCCGCCGTCTCAAGGTCCAGCGGGTCGAAGATGGTAGTGCGGATGCCGAATTTGGGCAGCAATTGGTCAAACAGGGCGCGGGTCCCCGGATACACGTCGCGGGCGAGCAGCACATGCCCGTCGCGGCCGAGCATGGCCAGCACGACCACGAGGATGGCCGACATGCCGTTGCCGGTCAAAAGCGCGTCGCCTGCGCCTTCGAGGTCAGCCAGCTTGGCTTCAACGGCCCGTACCGTCGGGTTTTCGTAGCGCCCATATTCGGCGTGATGAATCTCGCCCTCGCGGTAACGGACGAGCTCCTCGGTGGACTTGAAGATATAGGTGCTGGTCTGCGCGATCGGCGTGACCAGCGCATCGGCCCAGGCCTGACGCGCTTCGCCCGCGTGGACGGCCCGGGTGGCCGGGCCCGGTTTACGCGTATCTTCAGTCATGCTTGCCTCCCGGGCGGCCGGATCGGGAAGGTTGGTGCGAAAGGGGGGACTCGAACCCCCACGCCCTTGCGGGCACAGGATCCTGAATCCTGCGCGTCTACCAATTCCGCCACTCTCGCACGAGCGGTAATTACGCAGAAGAAGTGATTGTAGCATACCGTCCGAGCCTTTGGCGAATTGCTCACAGGCCCCGCCGCCGTTGACGTTCGGGCCGGTCTTCGGGTAGATTGAGCCTGGGCTCGACGGCTTTGACCCTTGATGAAGGTGGCCCCAGGATGTTCTACCCGACCTCAAACATCGCCCGACTGATCGAGGATACGTGACACCGGGCGGCTTTCTGGTTGTCAAGTACCTCGTCTCAGCCGCCTTGGTCGTCGGCGTTTCGGAGGCGGCCAAGCGTAGCGAGCGCTTGGGAGGGCTGATCGCCGCGCTGCCGCTTGTGACCGTGCTCACCCTGATTTGGCTCCACGTCGAGGCCCAGCCAAATGAGCGAATTGCAAATCACGCTTGGTACACCTTTTGGTACGTGCTGCCCACGCTCCCCATGTTCTTGGCCTTCCCGCGCCTCTTGACTCGCTACGGTTTTTGGCCCACGCTCGGACTTTCGCTGCTGATCACGCTGGCGTCGTTTGCGGCCTTGGCCGCCGTGATGCGGCGGTTCGGCGTCCATCTCACATGAAAGATGCCCCACCGCCTCAAGGTCGTGTTGCGATGCTGAACGCCAAGCATCGAGCAGATAGGGCGGGATTTGGGCTGGGGCGGCGCGATTTCCTGCGGCTGTCCGCAGGAACGACATTCCTGGCAACAGCGGCCTGTGGGGTTGCCACGCGCCTCGACGTTGGCGTGCCCAAAGGGCTGCTGCCCGAGGGGCCGGCGGCGCTCGATGCGCGGCGCTTTTTTGTGCTGGCCGCTCTCGTTGAGGCCATGTATCCGGCCCGGGCCGAAGGGCCGTCGGGGTTGTCTGTCGGCGTGCCGCAGCGCATCGACCGCGAGATCTGGTTTATGGCGCCGCTGCTGCGCGCTCAACTCGAACTGGCATTGGATGTGCTCGAATACGGGGGGCTTGCCGCCGGCTGGTGGGGGCGTTTTTCACGGCTGGCGCCCGAGCGGCGCCTGCGCGGACTCGAAGCGATGCTGAACCATCGTTTCACGGTACTGCGGCAGGTGGCGACAGCGCTTACGCAACTCGTCAAAGGGATGTACTATGCGGACCCGGCCGTTTGGGCCGGTATCGGCTACGATGGCCCCTGGATGCCGCCCAAGGCGCCCGAATCCATCGCTGCCTACCCTCATCTGGGCGGCGAAGGGGAGGGCTGAGCATGTGGATCGACAATCTCGTCGAGGGGCATCTCGTTGACCGCGATTTGGCTATCAAATGTGACGACTGTATCATCGGCAGTGGCTGTGGCGGCGCCACGTTGGCGCTGCGGCTGGCCGAGGCTGGGCGGCGCGTCGTTGTGCTCGAGCAGGGTGGGTTCTATGCCCGTGAACGTGGTGAGTTCGATCAGTCGGAGGAGCACATGCTCGCCCGCATCGACGGTATGCGCGGCCTGCAGACCACCGACGACGGCTCCATCAACCTTACCTTCGGCAATACCGTCGGCGGCGCCAGCGTCCACTACTGGGCCGACAGCTACCGCCCGCCACTCGACCGCCTCGAACGGTGGGCCCGCGAATTCGGGGTCGCCGAACACACGCTGGCCGACCTCGAGCCCCACTTCGCGCGCATCGAGGCCGACCATCACGTCGAGCCGGCCCTGGACTCCATGCTCAACCCCCTCAACCGACGCCTCGAAGCGGCGCTGCCGTACCTGGGTTGGCACGGCCACCGCGTGCCGCAGGCTCGCAAAGGCTGTATCGGCAGTGGCCACTGCATGCAAGGGTGCTCCTACGATGCCAAGCAGAGCCAGTTGGTTACGGGACTGCCACGAGCCGCGGCGCTGGGCGCCGCCATCTACAGCGACGCGCGGGCACTGCGCTTCGACCGGGTGAACGGCACGGTGGGGTCGCTTGATGCAGCCTTTCTTAGTCGCCGCAGCGGTCGCCCGACCGGCCGCCGTATGACCGTACGCGCCAAGCGGTTTCACGTAGCGGCGGGTGGGTTCCAGACGGCGCCTTTTTTGATGCGGCAGGGTTTGCAAGAGCGCCTGCCGATGCTGGGCAAGCGGCTCTATTGCAACCCCTGTGTGATGGTCCACGGCGTGTTCGAGGAGCCGACCCTGCAATGGCGCAACATCCCGGCGGCGGTCGGCGTCGATCAGTTCCGATTGGCGCGGCGTGACAATGGGCGCTACGTCGAGGGCGGCTACCTGCTGATGCCCAACCAACTGCATCCGATGACATACGGCCTCGTCTTGCCGGGCGTAGGCGATCGCCATCACAAATTGATGGCGGCCTTCCCGCGCCTTGGCGGCACCATTGCTTGGCTCGACGACGAGGACCCAGGATCAATCAGCGTCGATCGCCGCGGCGAGATTCGTTGGCACTTCGAACTCGGCCCCCGTGACCGGCTGATCGCCCGAGACGCCATGACCAAAGGCGCCCAGTGGCTGTTCGCCGCCGGGGCGCGCGAGGTGCATTTGGGCGATTGGTCGCAGACCGTGCTGCACGGCCCCGATGAGCTTTCGAAAATCGGCCGTGTGCGTTTTGAGCCGGGAGAGGTCGTGTTGGCCGGCCCGCATCCGGCGGGCAGCGCCCCTATGGGCCGCAGCGCTGCCGACAGCGTCGTCGACAGCGACCATCGGGTTTGGGGCACGGACAACCTCTATATCGCCGACCCCAGCGTGTTTCCAACGGCGGTGTCGGTGGATCCGAGCGTGACAATCATGGCATTCAGCCACCGCCTCGCCGATCTGCTACTGGGCCGCCAATGACAACATGCAAGGTGCCGGACACCGGTGTTGCAATTGCAACACCGGTGTC
>CAZUAB010000141.1:0-6452 GCA_964617795.1 uncultured bacterium | reverse complement strand
CCGACACGTTCGACCTCGTACCCATACTCCGAGGCAATGATACCGGCCGTATCGGGGTCTACCGACTGGTTGATCGTGACGAGCATACCCATCTCGATGAACTTCTTGATGATGTCGCCGGATTTGACGCCCATGGCCTTGGCGAGGTCGCCGACCGTAATCGTCTCGTCGATGCGAATTCGACGCTTTTCGGCTCGCTGTGGTCCGGCCTCGATGGGCGTAGGCGTGCCGCCCCGTTTCTTCTGACGGGATTGGCGCAACTTCTGCAGTTGCTGTTCTTCGGACTTGGTCGGCCGGTACATGCGTTTGGCGACCACCCGCCGCGGCTTGCGCCCCGGATCACCGCCCGGCGCCCCACCTGGCTCCGGCTGCGCGCGTGGATCGGGCGTCGGCACAGCGGCGGCGGGGACGGCGATACGGTCAAGAACACGCGCGGCGCCCTTGCGGCGAGGCGCATCTTCGGCAGCGGCCTCTGCGGCCTCCGCAGCGGGTTCTTCGACCGCCGCATCCTCGGCGGCGGGGCTGTCGGGCACCGCATCTGCCGTGGCGACGGGCTCCGTCGCCGGTTCGGCCGCCTCCTCCGCCGCTGGCGCCTCATCGGCCGACGCCGCAGGCGGAGCTTCTTCGGCAGGCGCGTCGTCGCGCTTGACAACCCGCCGCCGGATCACAGTGCGGCGAATTCGCTCTTCCTCGACCCCTTGGGGCTTGGCCTCTTGCGGCACGAATTCGCTGCGCACCTTACGCGCCTGGCTCTCGTCGATATTGCTCATGTGATTGGTTACGTCATAACCAAGCTCGCGAAGTTTCGCGATCACATCCTGGTTTGTAACCTTCAGCTCTTGAGCGAGTTCGTATACGCGCATCTTGGTCGGTCCTGGCCCCTTCTGGTCCGCCGATTATTCGGCGGCCGACGCATCAGCGTCGGTCGAGTCTTCATCCGTGACGGCCTCGGTGGCCGCCGTCGCGTTATGCTCGGCGAGCAAAATCGCAGCATTGTCCTTGTATAGTTGCAGGCGATCTTCCCGCAGCCCGGTTGCGTCGGCCACGTCAGCCGGTTCCATATCGGCCACATCCTCGACCGAGATGATGCCGGCGTGGAACAGCAGTTCAATGGCGGTATCGGTGATCTCGGGGATTTGGCTGAGCGCGGCTTTGGCCTTCTTCGACATCTCGAGCACTTCGCTCTCGCCGCGAATATCGATATTCCAACTGGTCAACTGCACGGCCAGCTTGACATTTTGCCCTTTACGACCGATCGCCAGACTAAGCTGGTCATCGGGCACGATGACCTCCATCAGGTGATCGACCTCGTCGATGATTACCTGGGAGATCTGCGCCGGGCTGAGGGCGTTCTCGATCAACTTGGCCGGGTCTTCGCTGAACGGAATGATGTCGATCTTTTCGCCGCGCAGCTCTTGAACGATGTTCTGCACGCGCGAGCCCCGCACGCCAACGGCCGCGCCGACCGGATCAACGTCCGAATCGCGGCTCCAGACGGCGACCTTACTGCGACTGCCGGGTTCGCGGGCGACCGCCTTGATCTCGACGGTGCCCTCGTAGATCTCCGGCACTTCAAACTCGAAGAGTTTCTTGAGAAACACAGGGTGCGTGCGGCTAAGCAGAATTTCGGGGCCGCGGCCTTGCACTTCAATATCAACGACGAGCGCCCGCACGCGGTCGCCGGCGCGATAGTTCTCGCCGGGGATCTGCTCGCGGCGCCGCAGGATACCCTCGGCGCGGCCCAGCTCAAGAATCACGTTGCCGTCGACGACGCGGCGGACAATGCCCGTCACGATCTCGTTGCGACGATCGTCGAACTCGGCGAGAATCAGCTCTTTTTCGGCCTCACGGATCTTCTGCATGATGATCTGCTTGGCGTTTTGGGCGGCGATGCGCCCGAAGTCTTCAGTATCGATCTTGAACCCGAGCTCATCGCCGATCTGGGCCTCGCTGTCGACCTTGCGGGCCGCTTCAAGGTCGATCTGGGTTTCGGGGTCCTCGATGTCTTCGACAACGACTTTGAACTCAAAGAGCTCGACGCTTCCGTCTTCCTCATTGAACTGGCCTTCGATATTGTCTGCCTCTTTGCGGAGGACCTTCTTGGCAGCCGCAACCATGGCCGCCTCGACGGCCTCGACGACGATCTGACGGTCGAGATTTTTCTCGCGCGCAACGGCGTCAATCACACGCCCCAGGTGCTCGGTCGTCATGCGGATCTTCCTCCTCGATCAGAAGGGCAGTTCGGGATCGAGGCGTACCAGCAACACACCGGTCAAATCGATCTCGAGGGTTTCATTTTCCAGGGTCAGCCGTAGCTTCCCATCACCATAACCATCCAAAATCCCGGACGCCTCACGCGACGTCCCCAGCTCCGGCGCCCAGCGTACAAGCACACGCTTGCCCCAGGCGCGCTCGAAGTCCCGCGGCCGTTTCAACTCCCGGAAAATCCCTGGACTCGAAACTTCGAGGTAGTAGGGCCCGACGAGCAGTCGATCCAAATGTGGATCGGCCTCAATCGTGCTGCCCAGCTCACGGGACAGCCGGACACCGTCTTCGACCCTGAACGCGCCGCCAACCCGATCGACCGTGAACCGCAGGACCCAGCCCCGTTGCTCACGTCGATAGCTGATCTCGACGAGTTCCAATCCACGCTCGGTCAACAAAGGTTCAAAGCGGGCGAGCAATTCGTCTTCGACGCGCTGCTCGCTGCCCAGGGGTTCCCGGGGTTGCGGATCGCGTGTCATGCCTGCCTACTCCCGAACGAGCCGTGGAAACAGTTCACTCTATCAGAAGGATTCCCCCCATGCAACGAACACGGGTCGCTCTCGGCTCAGCTGGCGCGGGCCCGCATGCGAATCCAGGCGGCCAGCCGTTCACGATCGCCTTGCCGGAAGCCCTCCCAAGCAAGTACGATCTGCCAGCCGGAGGAGGAATGATGTACGCGTACAACCGCGGCACGCGCCATGACAGGCGCCAATTCAGGTAGACGCAGCCGCACATCAACAAGAAAATCTTTTTCGAGTTCGCACACCTTGGCATCGAGGGCGATGCCGCTCATGCTGACATCCACGGTTTCGGCAGACCACAGATGCCGCTCGCTGCTCTGAACGATGTAATAGTCGGCAAACCCACGCACATCGACCCGCGAATCGGCCCGCAGCAGGCGGCCGACAGTCGGCACGAGCTCGCCGATGCGATCGTAGGCCAAAACGGCTTCGGCGCCGCAGGCTTCGGCACGTTCATGGAACCAGGCATCGTCGTCTTCGATCAGCACCAGCGCCGGCAGTGGACGTGCATCGGGCAGGTCGCGCAGATCCTTCAGAACATCATCGCCGTGCGCATCCGACAAATGGAGGTCGACAATGAGAAGATCAATGTCGGGATCGCGGCCATAGTTCCACGCCTGCGTCGCGAGATCGCCCTCGCGCACAGTCGCCCCCGCCTGCCGGAGCGAGGCGGAGACCTGTGCTCGAAGTTTACCATCCCGGATGATGACGGCAATCGAACGCGCCACATCGCCCTCCACTGCTTCAGGATAACAGACCCCGACGCCCGAGGTCGCGCACCAAGCCGCCCGCCTCCGGCCGCCGATGGAGCGCCTCCTGCCAAATGCCCTCGACAAGGTCGAGCAAACGCGCCAACGGCATCTGCCAAGCCCCGACCCGCGTCAATACCGGTTGGCGATCACCCAGTGGTCGGCACGCTGCGCAGGCCAGGTCAGCAGCGGGCCGGCCGTCGGGGGCAGCGCCGCAGGTCGGGCAGACGTCCGGCGGCGCCCAAATGCCCCAAATCTGGCCCAGTGCGACCACCGACGCACCCCACTCGTTCGGCTCGGGTCGCAGTGCAGCGGCGCCGGCAGCGGCCAGCACCGACCACAGCTCGGGGTGTGGGTCGTCGGGGTGCAGGCCGATTTCGGCTAGCTCGGCCAGCCAGGTCTGATGAGCATAGCGTACAGGATCGGTCGGCTGAGGTGCCGGCGCGTGCTCAACACCGTCAATCCGCGGCAGACGGCCGCGGCCCCGCGTCAATCGCAACTCGACTTCGACCAATTGCGGCAGACCTTGCAGCAACCCGCGGCCGGTCGGCGCCAGGAGCTCGCGCCGCAGACCCTCGCGATCGAGCAACACCCACAAATCGTTGCCGCGCGGAAACGCGCGACGGCGCAAAAGCATGGCCGTCAGCAACGGTCCGGCGGTATCTCGCACGCGATTCAGGAGTTCTGCAGTTCGGCCGACACCCGCTTGACCTCGGCCTCGTTCCGCAAAATCTCTTCTTCGATACGGGTAAGGTCGGCCATCGTCTGCGTAACGCGCTGCCCCGTCCGAGCCGACTCCTCGACAAGCCGCTCGAGCAGCGAGCGCATGGTCCGTGACTGGGCCAGCATACCATCGCCCGAGCTGGATAATTCGCGCAATGCGAACTGAATACGGGCAGTTGCACCGCCGGCCATCCGTAAACCCTCTTGCTGATCGTGGATCTGCAAGTCGAGTAGACGCGAAAGGTCGTCAAGTCGGCTCATGCCGCCCTCTACGTCAGCGTAGGCGTCACCGATGGCGTCGATCGACGCCCGTAGGTCTGAGCCCCTGCTAAATGCGCCCTGCAGACTGTCGGCGAGGTGCACGACCCGGTCACCCTCGGCGCGGGTCGCGGTCGCGATACCTTCGATCGTGCGCGTGAAGTCCGAACTGGCCAAGGCCGCCTTGCCGGCTTCACCCTCGGCGCGGCGGCTAAGCTCCATCGCCTCGGTCACGCCGACACGGGAGCCCAAAATACGCTCAAGCGTTTGGCGGCCCTGCTGATTGAGCGCCCAAACCTTGGAGAAGATTTCTTGGATCCCGGCAGCGGCGCGTTCGCTAAGATCGCGAATCTCGTCGGCAACAACACGGAAATCTCGCTCGTACGCCGTGGACTGCGAGGCGACAACAGCAGCCTGAAAACTGAGCATATCCACTTGTTCGCGAATCGATTCGACTTTTTCGAATTGCCGCATGACGACATCTAGGTGCAATTGCGAGGTCTGAATCAGGTCGGCGCCCTCGCCAAAACGCTCACTCTCGCCGGCGAGTAGCAAGTGGTTGGTGCGGGCGTGTTCGGCGCCGCTCGTCAATTGGGCATGCAGGCCGACGGCTTCGGCTTCGTGCCGTTCGAGAAGTTGGCCCATTTCGCGAAACCGCCTGCGTATCGCCTCAAAGTCGTGTCCAGTTTCGCCGATCCAGCGCTCCAGTGAATGTACCGCGCGCCCGGCGCCCGCAATGTCGTCGGCGGTCGCACCGACCCAGTCGCGGGCGTCTCGAACACGACTGCGAATGCCGGCTGTTTCGTTGTGCAGGCCGGTCGCGGCATCGGCCATAGTGCGCACCGTGCGCCCCACAGAATCAGCCGCCTCGGACATCGTAGCCAGGTCGAGACCCAGCCCCTGCACCTGTTCGGCCAGTGAGCGCAGCCGGCGTGTGACGGCGGAAATCTGCTGCCCGTCCCGTTCCGATCGCTGCTGAAACCGCACCATGATCTCCTGCAGTTTTGCCCGCCGATCCTTGACCTCCCAGTAGGCCTTGAGTAGGTCTTGGAAGAGCTCACGCAGGCGGGTGAACATGCGCCGCACAGCAAAAGAAAAAAGCATCAACTCGTCGTCGGCAACCACGAGCGGCGGTGGCGAAAGCGTCTCACCGCGCGGATGCAGGCCCAATCGTGTACGCCGGATCGGTCGGGTCAGATCGGCCAAAAACAGTACCGTGAAGAACACCATCCCAACCGCCAGCAGCCCGCCCACCGCCAGCGTCCGAACCAAGGCGTCGGTGACCTGGCCCCGCAACGCTTGGCTGTCGATTTCGTACTCCAGCCAAGTCGACGTCGTGCGGCCACCGGCCGTCGTCAATGGGCGCCCGAGAATCCAGCGGTCCGGAATCGCCTGCTTCTCGATTTCCTGATACGGCAATCCGTACCAACTGCGCTCCTCGCTGAAGACGGCATAGAGGTCCATTGCACCCGGCGACGCCTCGGGAGTAATCCGGAACGTACCAGGCACCACCTCGCTGAGCGCAGCCAGCTTGGCCTGCACATCCACGCTGGCGCCGAAGTCATAATCGAAAATCATCGACTCCGCCGTCAGGAACAGGTCCCGCGACTCGGCATAAAAAGTCTCCAGCACCGAGCGCCGCGCCATCCCATACACCAGCGCACCGGCGTAGAGTACCGCGCCGACGAGCAAAAAGCTGAACAGCACACTGTATTTCGTAATGATCGAGATCCGCTTTGTGCGGCGCATCACTTCAGTACTTACAGTCAGAGACTCCAGACGGGCAAAGACAACCCGCCGGAACAGGAAGTATTGCAGCGTCCAGACAACCAGCGCATTGCCCAGAATCACGCTGATGATCATGGCGTCGCGGAACAGAGGCACCCCGTCGAGCCAAACGCGGCGTGCGGCGACAAGAACGGTTAGGGAGCCGAGC
>CAZUAB010000140.1:0-6517 GCA_964617795.1 uncultured bacterium | reverse complement strand
GTCGCCGAAGGAAGCCAAGGTTTGAGTACACTGGCCGAAGATTTGGCCTCGGGACGCCTTGATCCGTACAGCGCGGCGGAGCAAGTGGCGGCGGCCGTACTCGGGTCGGCGGATGCCGGCTGAGCCGCAGGGATCACGCTGGGCGGCACTGGCCGATCCGTATGTCATTGCTGTGGTTCTCAATGTCGGTGTCGCGGGCGCCGGCCTGGGCCTGTCCGCACCGGCTACGGTCCTTGATGGCTGGTTGAGCGGGTTTGCGGGCCTTTGGGGCTTTGCCATGCAGATGCTCCTGATGCTCGTGCTTGGGCACGCGCTGGCTGTGGCGCCACCTGTATTGATACCGCTCGGGCGGCTGGCGACGTGGATTGCCGACCGCCGTCGGCCGGCTTTCTGGATCACCTTGGCGACTGGTGCGCTGTCGTGGGTGCACTGGGGGCTTGGTCTGGTGGCCGGTGGACTGATCGCGCGGGCGGCGACGGTGGCCGCCGGCAATCGTCCCGCCGACGCCGTGCGCTTTGTTGCGGCTGCGTACGGCGGCTTTCTGGTTTGGCACGTCGGCTTGTCGGGATCGGCACCGCTCACGGTCGCTACGCCCGGCCACTTTCTCGCCGATACGGTGGGGGTGGTGCCGCTCACGGCGACTATTTTTGCCCCGTGGAGTTTGCTTCTCGCGGTAGTCATTTTGCTGGTGCTGGCCTGGGCCGTCGGCCGCATCGCCGTATCCGCCGGCGATGCGGTGCCCCCCACCGGCCACGCGGTCCGTGGTGCGGCGGCTGCAGTCGAAGCCGCTCCACCGATCGGCCGCTGGATCGGTCTCGCCGGCTTGGCTATCTTGGCCGTCGCGGGAGTATCCGGCCGGCTGCGGCTTGATCTCAATAGCGTCATTTTGGCGTTTATGGCGCTCGGCCTCGTCGCCCATGGGCAGCTCAATGCATTTACTTCCGCAGTGCGCGACGGCGTGGGCGGTACGGTCGGGATTTTGCTGCAGTTTCCACTCTACGGCGCAATCATGGGCGTGATGCAAGAGACCGGATTGGCGGCGCGTTTGGCACAGGCGCTGGTTGACGGAATTTCAGCCACCGCCCTGCCGGCCGCAGCATTTTTGTCGGCAGGGCTGATCAACCTGCTCGTCCCAAGCGGCGGCGGCCAATGGGCCGTGCAGGGGCCGATCCTCGCTGCCGCAGCCGCTACGCTGAGCGCGCCGATCGCGCCGGTTATCGTGGGGTTTGCGTGGGGCGATGCTTGGACAAACCTCATCCAGCCGTTTTGGGCACTGCCGCTGTTGGCGCTTACGGGCGTACGGGCGATCGACCTGCTCAAGGTCACGGCACGCCTTCTACTGATCTCGGGCGTACTGATCATTCTCGGCCTATTTTTGCTCCCTTGACCTAACCTGCGTAACACGTACACGGGAACTTGACGTTCCGCGGCTTCCATGTTTGCATGTATAAAACAGCCAAGGAGGCGTCATGTACAGAGATGCGAAAGATCGCCGGTATGAATCCGGTCAGGGCATGCTCGAGTACGTCATGATCGTGGTGTTTGTGGCCCTGGCCGGCATGACCGTCTGGCGTGTGTTTGGGCAAAACATCCGCACCATGGTCGAGCGGGCCAACAGCCAGCTTGTCGAAGGGTTCGAGGACACTCAGCGCGATCGTGGCGGCGCGTTGCCGCGGATTCGTTGATTCGCGGGACTGGTCCGGCGCCTCAGCCTCGTCGCTGACGCGCGCCCGCCAGGACCCAAAGGGCTAGGGCCGTCGCTGTCTGCGTACCGCCCACCGGCAGGTCCGCGAGCCATGCCGCAAGAAAACCGCCGCCACCGGCCAGGAAGCCAAACAGGCCGGCCAACACGAAGGCGCTGCGTAATGTCGGTGCGATGCGCAGTGCTGCGAGGGCCGGGACGATCGACAAGGCAAACACCGGCAGGGCGCCGAGCGCACGGGCGGCGACCGCCAACATGACGGCCGTGGCCGCAAACAGCGCCGTGGATAGGGTTCGTACCGGCAGACCATGGACGCGCGCAACGATCGGATCAAGGATGGCAAAAGTCAACGTGGGGCTGAAGCGGACGAGAAGTATGAGGATGGTGGAGGCGACAGCAACAACGGCGAACATGTCGGTTGCGCGGACAAGGACGCCCGTGCCGTAAAGGAGGGCGTCCAGATCATGGGCCTCGGCGGGAATGCGGCCGCCAAGCAGGACTACGGTGGCGCCGGCAGCCAAAAAAAGCAGACCGGTACGTCGTTCGCTACGCTGGCTGGCCTCGTCACCGGATAGCCAGGCGGCGCTGGCGAGAACGGCCAAAATGCCGCCTGCGATCGGGACGGCAATGGTGCCCGTCAAGCCGGCTAGCGCCCAGGCCAACACCATGCCGGCTGCACTCGCCTGCGTGAGTGCGGCCGTGGCAAAGACACGGCCCCGTAGCACGAGGAAAATACCGAGGGGGCCCAGTACCATGCCGGCGATGGCAGACGTCGCGATCGCCTCGCGAAAGAGTGCCCAAGCCATGGCCAGCTCATTCATGGCATGCTCCGTGTCAGCCAGCCGGTCACGTCGGGGTCCGATGCCGGTACACAGCGCCCACGCCGCGTTGCCGGATCCAAAATCAGGATTCGATCGGCGTGCACACGGGCCGCTTGCAACCCGTGAGTTACAAAAAGCATTGTCGTGCCGGTATCGCGCACGATCGCGTCCAGATCGTCGAGCGCTCGCGCTTCGGCTGCGTGGTCCATCGCGGCCGTTGGCTCATCAAGAGCGACAAGATCAACAGGGGCAATGAGCAGCCGCACAAACTGAACGCGCTGACGCTCGCCAGCGCTGAGACTGCCAAGGCGCCGCTCGCCGAGTGAACCCAATCCACGTGACTCGAGCAGGGCGCGTACGGCAGCCTGTGTGGCCGGTCGGCGAATACCTTGACGCAACGCCGCCCACGCGACATACTCGGCCACAGTCAGCGGCGTGTCCGCGCCGATGCCGTGCTCCTGCGGCAGATAGGTCAAGCGCAGTCCCGCCCGCCGCCTGACTGCGCCGCCAAGGGGCGGGGTCAAGCCGAGCAGCGTACGGAGCAGCGTCGACTTGCCGCTGCCGTTGGCGCCGACGATCGCAACGCGTTCACCAGGCAGCAAAGCGAGGTTGAGATCAGCGATCAGCACTCGCTGCTGCCAGCCGATTGACAGGCCGTGCGTGGCCAAGAGCGGTTCAGTCACGACGAATCGCCACGTCAACTGTGATCTCCGCCGCGGCGGCTGCGAGATCCTCAAGGTCTTCTTCGTCGGGGGTTAGCGGATCTCCCGTTGCGGTTGCCCAGTCAACCGCGTCGAGCAGGACGGGCCCCAACACCAAGTCTGCATGTACCCGCCAGGTTGGGGCTTCCGTATCCGGCAAGCCCGGCCAGGCAAGCAACGCGTCGAGCCGCAGGCCGGCGAGCGGAATGCTTGCCACAAACGCCTTGTCGCCGGAAATCCGCGGCACGGAGCGTCCATCACGTACGCGCCCGCGGATCTGCAGACCCGCAAGATCGAGTGCGAGGCGGGACGGTACGTCAGCACCGAGGAGGCAGGTCTCCGAACAAATCGCGGGCGGCATCCGGTCGCCTGTCAGTGCATCAATGCGCGTGCGATTGAATCGCAAGAGGTCGACTGGACCGGCGCCATCTCTGCCGGCTATGTCGGCGGCGATGTCTTCGAAGGCCACAAGGCGGCCGTCGTCGGCGTGGCAGTGTCCGCTGTGGCAATTGGAGTAGCCGGCCGGCGGATTCGCGGGATCGAACGTCGGATCGGCCGCGGTTCCCCCGGAAACCGTGGACTGCAAGCGTGCCGTCGCCACGGTCAGAACGACCTCGTCGACGTCGACCAACCAGCCGCCGGCCAGCGCGATTGCGTCGCTGCTTGTCTTGCGATCGTCGGGCACCTGCCACCGCGCATCCAGCACAAGCTCGACCGGCCCCCAACCCACTCCGGGGCTGTTTGCGCAAGCGGCGAGGCCGAGGGCGACCGCAGCGGCAGTGACGATTGGAATCCTCATGGCAGCCCCCCGGCAGCGGCGATGATATCGACGGCCCGGTCCATCCAGCCGATCCAGCTTTCACCCTCGGCAATGTTTGGCCCGACCGGCAGCACGGCATGAGGGATGCCGAGCCGCTTGCCGACCATGGCCGCGGTTCGATCGGGATACCAAGGCTCATGCAGCAAAAACACGGGTTTGGCGCCGGCCAGTTGCGTCAGCAGGCTCGCCAGATGCGCCGGGCTGGGCGGTACACCCGGCTTTGGTTCCAGTTCGCCGGCGGATTCTAGTCGCAGCCAGTCAAACAAGTAGCTGAGCGAACGGTGATAGGTCAGCACTCGTTTGCCGGCCAGCGGCGCCAGCCGGTCCTCCCAAATGACACGCCTAGCAGCCAACTCGCCAAGAAACGCACCAAGCCGACTGGAAAAGGCAGCGCGACCCGCGGGCCGCAATGCCCCCAGGCGCTCCGCGATGGCCTGGGCAACGAGGGCGACGATACGCGGATCGAACAGGTAATGCGGATTGCCGCCGGCGTGCACATCGCCGAGGCTGCGATCGACGCCGGTGCTTGGTACATCCAGCGGTCGGATCTGTGTTGAGGCATCGAGCCAACCCTTGCCGCCGCGCAGTATGGCCGGGTTGCGGGCGCCCGTCTGCAACACCGGCAGCCAGCCGATTTCGAGATCGAGGCCGACGGCGATCAGCAGGTCGGCCTTGTGCAGGTCGAGGGCCAGGCTAGGGCGCGCATCGACGAAATGGGCATCTTGACCGGGCTGGGCCATGGTGGTCACGAGCACGTCGTCGCCGCCGATGCTGCGGGTGATAGCCGCCAACTCGGGAACGGTGGTCACGACCCGCAGCGGCCCGGCCGCAGCGGCGTAGCCGTGGCTGAAAAGGAGCGCGAGCAAAACGAGCAAATAATGCATCGTGGAGGTCCTTACCAGGCGTGAGCGGCGTGGGCGCCGACGGCGAACTCCGCCGTTAGCATCACGCCGCTGACCGGCTCCGGGCGCCAGGTCATGATGTCGTGGTTGAATTGCAAGCGAAGCCGTGAGAACTCGCTCGGCCGGAACGTGCCAGCCAAGGCGGCGCGATGCCGCTCGCCGATCCAGTCGGGGTCCAGGTCGTCGGCGACAATCCGCCCCTGCGCATCGCGGGTCGGGCTGCCGTATTCGTAGCGCAGGGCCGTTTGCCAGCGTCTGTTCCACTGCCAGAGGGCATAGACGTAGCCGCCGTGGTCGCTGAGCAGCGCGCCGGGCGTTTGCCGCCGCCGTGCCAGCCATTCGGCCTGCAGGCGCATGGCCCGCCTGCTTGCGCCGTTGGGGGTCCACTTCAGCGTCAGGTCACCGCCGCCGATGTCCGTGCGGGCGGTCGGCCCGGTGCCGTTGGGACCGACCGCTGCTGAACCACCGACGAGCAGCGACCAGCGATCCGTCAAATCCCAGAACTGTTTGAGTGCGACGACCTGGACGAGATCGCGCGGATCTTCGATCCCCAGATCGGTATTGCCGTAAAACGAGCGCATCGTCGCACCACCGTCGGCATTGTGCGTCGAGCCGACCCATTCCGCATACCACGGCAATGGCAGCAGCCAACTGAGCTCAACGCCGAGACCACGGAAGCCTTCGCCGCCGAATATCCGCCCCAAGACCAGCATCTGATCGCTGAAATCCCATGCGTGAGGATGCGTGGCATTGATCCGCCCGAAGCGCGTCAGCATCTGCCCCGCCCGTAGTTGCAGGCCGGCCGGCAGGCCCAACGTTGTGGCGTAGATCTCCTCGACCTCGACGCCGTACAAGCTGAACACAAGGTTGCCATCGAGCCGGAAATACGGATCGACGGCCGCACCCAGGGCCATCTCCAATTGCTGCAGATGGAAGCCGGTGCCCGCTGGATCGTGGCCGCCGGTCATCCGAGGGTCCGCGTCGCTGAACCAGGCGGCGGCCAGATCGGCGATAAACGCCAAGTCGATGAGCACTGGGCCGGCCTGTAGGCGCAGCGGACCACTTGGCGAGTTCGCCGCCGATTGTCCCGAGGTCGCAGCATCGGCCGCGAGGGCCGCTGCCAACTCCCCCTCGAGACTGGTCGCGGTGGTGGCCGGGGCGGTTGTTTCCGCCAAATCGGCTGCTGGCGATAAAGTCGGCGGCAGCCAGAGGCCGAGCGTGAAAAGGGCCCCGGTCAAGAGGGAGCTGCGCACGTGCTTTAGTCCTCGTGATCGTGGCCGTCGCGCGCGCTCGCAGCCTCGATGACGATCGCGACGGTTGAGGTTGTGGACGGGCCGAACCACAGCATCGTTTCGCCGACCGGGAGATCGAAGACGTAGCGTCCGGCGACCGTATCGCAGGCTGCGGAATGGTCAGCCACGTCCTCGGCCGCGATCACCGATGTTCCGTCGGCAGCGAACGCCGCCAAGGGTACGCCGTCGTTCAGGAACGCCACGTAGTCGCCCGCCGCGGCCACCGGTAGGCGAACCCAGCCGCCTTGGCCGTCCGTGACGGCTGTGAGTGCAACGTCG
>CAZUAB010000139.1:0-6559 GCA_964617795.1 uncultured bacterium | reverse complement strand
CATCGGCCCCCGCTACCAGACCAGCCGCAGCTACTCCGTCGCCCGCACCCGCCTCTGCGGCGCCTACCGCCGCAATGGCGGCGCCCGGCACCGCCGTGCCGACGGCTGCCGAACTGGGCCTAAATGACGATGAATTCAAGCGCATGCGGCGCCTGGCACGCACCATCGTCTCCGACATCGTGCTCTACAATCAAGACAAGGTCGAGACCGGCGTGCGGACCGGCGACTTGGCTGGTGCGCTGGCCGATGAGCTTGCCGAAGGCCGCCAGCTCTTTGCTGAACGGCTGGGCCAGCTTGCTGTGGATCCGTCGCCCTTTATGGATGAGTACCTGGGCGAGATTGAGGTCGGCAAGCGGCAGGAGTACGGCCTCGACGGATGAGCCTGCTGGCCGCTGTTGAGCGGATTCGCGCGTTTGCCGGCCCGGCTGACGAGTTGTGGCTGCTGTCGCGCCCAGTTCTCGAGTCGGGCGCCTTTACCGATCGCAAGGTAGCGATCCACGCGCTTGCCCGGCACCCGGAGGTCGGCAGCTTGGTTCCGACCATGCTCGATGCCGTTGCCGAACATAGCGACCCGGCGTTACGCACCGGTGTCGTCGAGGTGCTCGGCCGCTCAGGGACGCAATTGCTCCGCAGCCTGATCGACGCCGCCGAGACGCGCAGTGCCAGCCGTCTGCGCCTGCTTGCCGAAGTGTATGGCTCGCTCGGAGCACCGGCGCTTGTGCCGGCCCTGACGCGGATGCTCCGGCAGGATGATCCCAACGTTCGCTTCGCCGCCATCGAGGCGCTGGGGCGCATCGGTACACCGACCGCCGCCGAGGCCTTGCTGCAGTGGCTGCCGCTGGCCCGCGACACAGGCGAACGCTTCGTCGTTCTCGAGGCGCTGACGCAATGTGCCGCCCGCCGCGCCCTGCCGGCTGATCCGTTGCGCCCTCTGATCCCGCTGCGCGAAGATCCGGTCTTGACGCGTCCCCTGCTGCGGCTCGTCGGCACAATCGCTGACCCCGCAGCAGATCGCTTTCTATGGGACTGGCTGGCCGAGTTGTCGCCAATTCAATTGCAAGAGGCCGCCAAGGCCTTGGGCGCCACGATCCCCGAGCTCTTGGCGGAGCGCACCGCGCGGCTGGGGCCACCCAATATTGAATTGGGCGCCTCGGCGCTCAAGGGGTTTTTGCGTGCGCTCGACCCCGAGTTGCGGGCCGGGGCCGTTTGGCTGGCCGTCTGGACTGACCAGATCGATCTTCTACTCGAACCGTTTCGCAATGGCTTGCTTGAACGCGAGCAACTGATGGCGGCGGCCCGGTTCGCCCGTAGCCCGGCCTTTGACGACTTCTTCATTGGCTTGCTCGATGCCCGTGCGGAACAGCAAGAACTGCTCGTTGAGTTGGCGGGAAGATTGCGGGCGCGTGGACAAGGCGATGTCTTGATGGCCTTAGGAGAAATGCGCCCCGAGTTGCGGCCGCAGGTATTTCATTGGGCCGCGGCGCTCGGACGCCGGGATGTGCTCGTCTGGCTCCCCGAACTGCTGGCCCATCCGGATGCCATCGAGCACGTGGTTGAGGGGTTGCGTAGCTTGCTGCCGCAGGCACAGGCCGAAGTGTTGGCCATTCTGCGGCCCTGGAGCGAATCGATCAGCGCGACGGCTGAGTGGCGCAGCTTTCTCGTCCTCAGCGAACAACTCGGCCTCAGCGATATGCGGGGCCGCGTCGAGCAGGCGTGGCGGCGGGCCGACCCGGGCCTGCGCGCGGCGGCGCTCGCGGTACTTGCCCGTTTTCGGCTGGAATCCGCACGGCATTACTTGACCTTGGCGGTTGTCGATGAATCTGAAGAAGTACGGCTGGCCGCCTGCGAGATTTTGGCCGAAACGGCGACTGAATCGGTGCAGGGCGAGGTGGATGTCTTGCTCAGGGACCGCCACCCTTGGATCCGCAGTCAGGCGCTGAAAATCCTGTTGCGCATCGATGCCGAGCGCGCGCGCAGCACTTTGATTGGCCACCTTGGCAACGACACCTCGGCCAGCGTGCGGATCGAGGCGCTACGCAGCCTGCGTGTACTGCACGAAGACCGGATTGCCGACAAGGTGCGGGCGCTTGTCGATGCCGACGACCTGGACCTGCGCTGCGAAGCGCTGCGCTTCCTGCAAATGACGCAGGCGCCCTGCCGGCCCGAGGACCTGGCGCTGCTTGACGATCCCCACTGGCGCGTGCGGCTCGAAGCCGGCCTGTGGCTGCTGACGGGTCGCGAGGTCGCCGAGGGCGTCCGGGCTCGGCTTGAGGGCGAAGACGACCCGGACGTGCGCGTGATGCTGCTTCGTATTGCCGATGCCGGGGCACCGGGCATGGCCGGTGAGCGGGACCGGGTGCGCATCTGGTTTCGAGCGATTTCGGACCACGTCTACGAAACGAGTGGTATCCATCTGCACACCGACAACCGCGTCATTTACGAACGCAAGGTGCAGGCCGTGGCCGAGTCGCTACGGATGCCGCATCTGCGCGACTATTATATGCGCCTGCGACATCACCCTCACGCCGTGGCTCTCACGCAGGAACTGATCGAGGCGATCACCACCGGCGAGACCTATTTCCACCGTGAGGCCAGCCAACTACGTACTTTTTTTCGCAGCGTACTGCCGACCTTGCCAGCACCGCGGCCGGGGCACCCTCGCTGCATCTGGAGTGCCGGTTGCTCGACCGGCGAAGAGCCTTATACACTCGCGATCATGGCGCTTGAATTGGGCCTTGGACCGGAGTCGCTGCGCATCATCGGCGGTGACATCAACAGCGGCGCCTTGACGCGCGCGCGAGAGGGCATTTACCGCGACAGCGCCTTCCGCAGTTGCCCGCCGCATTGGCGCAGCCAGTGGTTCGAGCCGCTCAAAGACGGGCGCTGGCGGGTCACGGATCGCGTACGGGAGTTGGTCGAATTCGCCTCACTCAATCTCGTAAACCCAGCCTCGATTCGCGCGCTGCCCAAGCCGCAGGCCGTATTCTGTCGCAATGTGATGATCTACTTCGACCGAGATGCGCGTCGATCCGCCGTCGACGGCTTCGAAGCCGCGCTTGAACCGGGCGGCGTCCTGCTGCTCGGCCACGCCGAAAGCCTGCTGCAACTGGCGCACGGCCTGAGCGTTGAGCACATCGATGGTGAAATTATTTACCGGCGGCCGGCTCCGGTGGTGTCGCCATGAATCACCGCATCTTGATTGTCGATGATTCGAGCTATGCCCGACGTGCCCTGCGCAACATGACCGAGGAGATTCTCGGCACCTGCGAATTCCACTACGCGGGTACCGGTGATGAAGGCTTGGCCTTGGCTTTCCGCATCGAACCCAATCTGATCTTCCTCGATCTCGAAATGCCCCGGATGGATGGCTTTACGTTCCTGCGGCTGTTGATGGCCCGACGGCCGACGCCGGTGATCATTGTGTCGAGCCGGGACGACCGCCAGAGTATCCTCAAGGCACTGGAACTGGGTGCACTGGACTTTGTCGCCAAGCCGACGCGCCAAACCAGCACGCGAATTTACGAGTTGGTCGATCTCCTGCGCGACAAATTGAAGGCGATCGAGGCCGCCCGCTTCCCAACCCCGGCACGGCGGCCGTCCGCAGTCGAAAGAGCCGCGGACACACTGCTGCCGGAAACCAAACAGATTCCCTTCGTTCATAGCGAGCCGCGACGCCTGATTGCAATTGGCGCGAGTACCGGTGGCCCCGGTACGCTAAACAATATCTTGGGCTCACTCAAGCTACAAGAAGACGTCGCGCTCGTGATCGTCCAGCACATGCCGCCCGGATTTACCGAGGCCTTTGCGCAGCGCCTTGATCGCGTACTGTCGTTTCCCGTGCGCGAGATCCGCAACCTCGATCGTATCGACGCTGGCTCGGCTTACGTTTGCCCTGGGGGCTTCAACTGTGAGGTTTCACGCGGGCGTGACCTGCGTTTCCGGCTCCGCGACCCGGACGAGACGACCCGTTTCGTACCGAGCATCGATGTTTTTTTCCGCAGCGTGGCCAAGGTGTTTGGCGCCGCGGCGGCGGGTGTGGTGCTGACCGGCATGGGCAACGATGGCGCCGAAGGTGGCCGCGAAATGGCCGCCGCCGGCGCACGCTTGATTGCCGAAGATCCGGCCACGGCATTGGTCAACGGCATGCCGGCCGCATTGGTGGCCAGTGGAGCGGCCACGCATGTGTACCACGCCGACACCATTGCCGGCGCCTTGGGGCAGTGGCAATTGGGCCTCCTCAGCCGCGACGGTTGAACCCACCCCCAAGCGCGTGATACCCTGTTTATCTGACTTTGATCCATGTTTCACGCCCACGTCAGGACGGTCATGAGCGGCGACGATTCGATCCCGAAACCGCAGGCGGCGCAGGAATTCCTGCACATGCTCCATCGGGGCGCCGACTTTCTGCGCGAGGTGGTCGAAGACAACGAGCGTCTGCGCCTGCGTGTCGCCGGGCTTGAGGCAAGTTTGCAGAGAACAGGCGGCGAGGCGCCCCCGGCCAGCGAGGCCGACGAGCGGGTGCGGCGCCTCGAGGAAGAGCTGGCTTCGTGGCGCAGCCGTTACGACGAGCTCTACGGTCGCATCAGCACGGTCGAGGAAGAAAATCAGAGCTTCCTCAGCCGCTATTTGCAGGTCGAAGAGGAGAACAACAACCTCGCAAACCTGTACATCGCCAGCTACCAGCTCCACAGTACGCTCAACTTTCGTGAGGTGCTGCAGATCATTCTCGAGATCGTCATCAACCTCGTTGGCGCCGAGCTGTTTGCAGTCTACCTGCTCGATCAGCACGACCAAGTACTGAGCCCGGTCACCGCCGAAGGCCTTGGCATTGAGCGCTTCCCTACCGTCAAGCTGGGCGAAGGCGAAATCGGCACAGCCATTGCGGGCCGCGAGTTGGTCCTCTACGAAGACCGTCTAGGCGAACGGAACCTCGACCCCACGCGCCCGCTGGCCGTGATTCCGCTGAAGATCAAGGACGATCTGATCGGCGCTATTGTCGTGTACCAGTTACTGTCCCAAAAACCCCGTTTTGCCGATGTGGACCGCGAACTATTCAACCTGCTCGGCGGCCATGCGGCCACGGCGATTTTCGCCTCCAAGCTCTACACCGAGAGTGAGCGTAAGCTCAGCACGATGCAGGGCTTCATTCAGCTTCTGACGAAATAACGACGGGCTGCCTGCTTTGACCAAACGCGTCTTGATCGTCGAAGATTCGCCCACAATGCGGCAAATGGTGGTATTCGCCCTCAAGCGGGCGGGCGATTTGCAGGTCGATGAAGCCGGTGACGGCGTCGAGGGTCTGCGCCAGATCAAGGCCCACCAGTACGATCTCGTGATCACCGATATCAATATGCCGATGATGGATGGCCTCAAACTGGTCAGCCTGATCCGCCAAGACCCCAACTACGCCACCGTGCCGATCATGATCATCACCACGGAAGCCGGCGAAGAGGACCGCAACCGCGCCTTTGCCCTCGGCGCCAACGCCTACATCACCAAGCCCATCCAAGCCGCGGTGGTGGCCCGCAAGGTCAAGGAACTGCTGCCGTAAAGGGCACGGCCGAATTCCGGCCGGCCGAGGTCGTTAATTCCGCGACGGTGCGGGGCTTTTATCATCATGTCCCTTCAACGTCCCCCGCGACGGCTTCGGTCAACCAGGTCCGCTATGACTTCGTGCACAAAGCAGACGCGGCCAAAAGGGTCTCGCAGTCGCATCGGCGCCGAGGTCGAGTCTGTCCGAATCCGGATACGGCGCCCCTCGACGCGAAGCGCTACCTCCGCGGGACAGGCGCAGGGATGCGCTCCAAACCACACCTCTCCGTACTGATCTGGTTCCAATTCGACCTCAGACCAACAGATGCGCCGGCCGGCCACGATCAGGCTATTGACTGTGATGGCCGCAGGATCGTAACGCCCGGTCAGCAGGTACAGTGCCGCGCCGAACACCAGGATGAGGATACTCCACATCCCAAGCCACTGTGCAGGCAGAACAATGGTATCGGGTAGCGCAAAAGGCACGGCGCCCATCACACCGAGCGCGACCACGAATAGCAGCCGCCACTTGCGGAGATCCCCAAACTCGAGCGCCTCGTGCTCAATGAACATGCGAAGCTCGGCCGCTGTACGATCCACCACCTAGAAAGGCCATACCTGCGTGTGGGTTGGAATCGTATTGAGCGAGCCCCCGGGTGTACCAAGGCCACCAGAGACATTTCCTCCGACATAGCCGTCTCCCACGACCACTTCAGCCGCTCCAGCGGCGCCTCCTAGCCCGCCGGCTGGACCCTGTTGTCCACCCGGCCCAGCCAGCGAGCAAACATTCGCCGCATTGGTCCACGTCCGATCAAGTGTCAAAGATGCGCCCGGCGATCCGGTGCCCGAGCCAACCCCGCCGTACGTGGCTACAGCCGAATTGCCTTCGGAATCCGTGACGACCTGCACGCCAATTGTTCCCGCAAACCCAAACCCGTTGGCCGATAGGGAAAAGCCCCAGCCACTTGTCCACATCCCCCCCGGATCCACCAAATTCACCGGATCCCCGCCGACATACGCGTAGATA
>CAZUAB010000138.1:3496-6598 GCA_964617795.1 uncultured bacterium | reverse complement strand
CTACCGCAATGTCCAGGCGATCGGTCCCGACGACGACGCCAAGCTCGACACGCTCAAGGGACTGCTCGCCAGCGAATTGAAGGGGCGCAAGGTCCTAGTCTTCACCTACTACAAGGATACGGCCCGCTACCTTTACAGGCAGCTTGGCAACCCCGAGACGCCCGGCGCGGGCGAGTTTCTGGCGGCGGCGGGGGCGCCGAACGTCAAGCGCATCGACAGCGGGGCCGACGCGCGCGAGCGGCTGCGGATCGTTGAGCGATTCGCCCCACTGGCCCAGCGGCGGGCCGACCTGGCGGGCAGTCCCGAAGAGATCGACGTCCTGATTGCCACCGATGTGTTGTCGGAAGGCCAGAATCTGCAGGATGCGCCCTACCTGCTGAACTACGACCTGCACTGGAACCCGACCCGGATGGTCCAGCGCGCCGGACGCATTGACCGCATCGGGACGAATTTCGACACGCTCTGGATTTACAACATGTTCCCCGACGCGGGGCTCGAGAGCCTGCTCAAGATCGTCGAATCGCTGTCGACCAAGATCGAGGACATCAACCGCACCGGCTTCCTTGACGCCAGCGTGCTCGGCGAGGCGGTCGATCCGCGCAACTTCAACACGCTGCGGCGGATCCGCGAAGAAGACGGCAGCCTGATCGAGGAAGAAGAGAAGGTCGCCGAGCTGGCCTCGAGCGAGGATCTGGTGCTGGAGATTCGGCGGCAGTTGGCGGCCGGCATGGCCGAACGACTGGCCGCCCTGCCGGACGGGATTCATTCGGGGCTGGTCAAGGGGACCGCGCGGGGGATCTTTTTCTATTTCCAGGCCGACGATGCCGAGGGCGGCATTCGGCACTTCTGGCGCTATTGGGATGCCCGGACCGACGGGCTGACCGACAACCGGCTCGACATTGCCTCACTGATCGCCTGCGAAGCGGATACGCCGCGGGTCGTCGCCGGCGATCTGCGGGCACGGGTGTTCGAAGTGCAGGAGAAGGTGATCGCCGCGATTCTGGCCGACGTCGACCGCCAGGAGGGCACGGCGCTGGCGCCCGGGCGCATCGAGGCCGTGCAGACGGCCGTCGGCAGCCGCCTCGCCCAGGCGGCGCGGGCCCCGGGCATCGACCGCAACTTCGTGCTCGACCTCCGGCGCTTCGTCACCCAGCCGATGCTGCCCGCGATGCTCAAAGAACTGAAGAAAGTCCAGGAATCGACCCCGGCCGGCGACCACGCGCACCTCGTCAGCGACCTCGGCGCCCTCCGCGACCGCTTCGCCGCCGCGCCCTCACCGTCCCCCGCCGCCGACGCCCCCCGCCGCCTCCGGCGCGAGGATCTGCGGCTGATCTGCTGGGATGTGTTGTCGGGGTGAGAGCGCTGGCAGGGTATGTAGGTTTTCGCTGTGTAGAAAAGATCTCCTCACCGCCCCCCGTGCTAAAATCCCCTTGACCGCCGCGCGCTTTTTTGCGCCGGTTGACCGGAAAGGCAGGCCAGCGTTATGACCTCCAAACCCATTCCTCCCCACCAGCGCGCACTGCGGACGCGGCGGGGTTTGTTGGCCGATGCGGCGCGGCTGGGGATCGTGGTCGGTGGTGCGGCCGTGCTCGGGCCGATCGCGGGCTGTGCGAGTCCCGAAGAACCGGCGCCGTTGCCGCTGCCGCCGGGGCGTTTGCGCAAATCGCCATGGACGCAAGTGTGGGCGCCGGGGACGGTGCGGCTCAATGCCGAGGCCGATTCGGCGGCGGTGCTTACGGTGCGGCTCGAAGGACCCGCGGGCGTCCGCGAAATCCGCAGTATACCCACGGTCGACGAGCTGGAGTACCACTGGCCGCCGGCCAGCGGCATCGTCGTCGATTATCCGGACGAAGCCGGGCTGCATGCGCTGCACCGCCTCGACCTCGACGACCTGACGCCCGGAGAACGCTACACCTGGACCCTCCCCACCGCCGACGGCGAGATCAGCGGCTCGTTCCGTTCACCGCCGGCGGCCGGCCAGGGATTCCGCTTCGCCTTTTTGGCCGACACCATGATGCCCACCCGGACCGCTGTGTTGGCGGTGCTGGCGGCGGCCGAGCCCGACCTCGTCCTGCACGGCGGCGACCTGCAATATCAGACCAACCCGCTCGACACCTGGAACGGCCTCTTTGCCGAACTGGCGCCGCTGACCTCCCGCGCGCCGCTGCACGTCTGCGCGGGCAACCACGAATATGAAGATCAGAACGAATTTGCAGTCATGTTCAGCCGCCTGTTCGGCGAGCAGGCGACCGGCGGCAATGCCCACCGCCACACCTTTGACTACGGCGGCGTGCGCTTCGTCTCCTGGAACTCCGAATACGAGATCAGCGGCGACAACGATCCCGAGTTGCAATGGCTGGACGAGACGCTGGCCACCGCCGCCGCGGCAGCGGCCGTACAGCGCACGGTACTCATGTTCCATCGTCCCTACTACACCTTCGGTCGTTCACGGGCCAACCTGACAGTGCGGGCGCGCCTGCATCCGCTGCTCGTGCGGCACGGCGTCGACCTCGTGCTGACGGGGCACAACCATTCCTACGAACGCTTCGTCGTCGACGGCATCACTTACGTGGTTGACGGCGGCGGCGGCGCCTTTCTCTACGACGTTGACGACACGCTGGCCGACGCGGCCGCCGAGCGCCCCGACGAACCGGCCCTGCGGCAGGCCGCCGAAGCCAGCTACGGTGCCCTGATCGTCGATGTCGCCGCCGACGGTACGCTGCATGCCCGTCGCCTGCGTGCCGAGGACGGCGGCGAAACGGATGCGTTCACCGTCTAAAGAGGCGGCGCTCAGCCCAACTCGCCCAGTTCCAGCCAGCGGTTGCGACGGCGGTCGTGGGCCAGCCAGCGCCAGCGTGTGCCGTCTGCACATAGCCACCACAGGTCGCGGATGACCTCGCCTTGCCACCAACCGCCCGACAGGCGCCAGGGGCCGCAGGCCATGGCCGCGTCGTCGACGGATTGCGGCGAGCAAGGCGGCGGAGTGCGGTGCAGGCGGCGCACGCGCGGAGGTAGCGCCGCCGCGGGCTGCGGATGCGCCGCTGCCGCGGGTGCAGCGCCGCGCAGTTCGTTGCGCGCCTCGGGCAGATGAACGTCGGCGGC
>CAZUAB010000138.1:0-3486 GCA_964617795.1 uncultured bacterium | reverse complement strand
CCGACCGCCTCGGCGCCGAATGCCGTACGCAAGCGTGCGAGCGCCTGCAGCGCCGATGCCGGGTCACGTCGGGGCCTTGCCGCAGGGCTCGGCAACTGCTCGGCGCTGCGCCGCACCGGCGTTGGCGTCAGGATCCATTCGGCGACGGGCTCGCAAAGCGCCGTGACATCAAGCCGTAGCCGCAACAGGTCGGCCCAGATTCGCCGGCTGTGCGTGGGTGCGGCCGCCTGCAATGCAAGCGCCGTGTGCTGCCCCGAGCTCAGCGTGAGCTCGAAGCACAGACTTGCTGGTTGGTTGCCGCGCGCCGACAGCGTGCCGAGCAGCGCCTGCAGGTCGTGCAGGCCGGCAAACAACAGGCGCTCGCGGTCGTGCTCGGGCGGCTCGAAACTGCGCTGCACGGTGGGGATTTCCGCAGGGGGTGGGCCGTGCAGCGGGCGCGGGTCGCCGTCGCGTAGGCGGCGGCCCCAGCGGCGCCAGATGGACCCAAATCGATCCGCCAGCAGGTCGGGCGAGTGCGCGACGAGGGCGCCGACCGTTGTCATGCCTAGCCGCACCCATTCCGCCGCATCGGTCGGCGGCAAGGGCAGACGCTCCAGCGGTGTGGCCGCAAGCGCCGCTTGTTCCTCGGCGAGCGTGGCAAAGACGCGGCATGCCGGGCCATGGAAAACAGCTGCCCAGACACCGGTGCGCGAGCGGCCAACGGCCAGGCGCGAGGCATGGCCAGCCGCCTTCAGCGCCGCGCGAAGATCGCTTGCCCAGACCCGGGGGTCCGGCCACAGGCCGGCTAGGCCCCGTGCGTCGAGCCACCAGAGATCGTCGCGTTCGGGGTCAGCTTCGATGCGCGGGCTGAAGCGGCGCAGTAGATCGGGCGTTTCGGACGTCGGGCCGCGCACGCGGCAGCAGGCGATCGTTGGCGGGCCGTCGAGATCGGCTTCAGTAGACACCGGTTGGACCTCGGCAAGTCATGGCGACCGACCAGCCGGGGCCGTGGCGGCGATCTTTGCCGGCCTGCAGGCGGCAGTCGAAGCGTCCCGCGGAGACGGATATGGCGGCGGCGTGCAGGCGCGCATCAACCTGCGCATCTCCACCCGATGCGGTGGCCTTGCCGTGGCGCAGCGTCAGAAGAATGGCGTCGTGGCGGCGGGCCAGACCCGCCAGGCGCGTTGTCCGGGCGGTGGACCAGCGGGCGCCATCGGGCAGATCGACCACGACGAGGCCAAAGGCCGCCGATTGCAGCAGCATGTCGGCGGCCCGCCCGGCCGCCACGGCATCGGGCAGGATGATGACCGGTAGTGCGGCCGTGTCGATGCCCCAGGCCGCCAAATCCTCGACTGCCGGCAGGGCGCCGTCCGCGCAGAGCCAGGCCGCAGGCTCGCCTTGCTGCTGGCAGGCGGCCAGCAGGGCGACTGCCCACGTCAGCCTGGCGATACCGCTGATTTCGATCCAGCGGCCGCGCTGGGCCGACGGTTGCCAGTAGACGCCGGCGTCTGCGGTGCGCTCAAGCTCGCGGGCTGGCCGCAGGCCGGCAAGCCGCGTATCGGCAAGGGCAGGCAGCATGGTGTTCGCCTTTCGTTCGCCATGCATGGAGCCACAACGGCGCGCCGGTTGCAAGCGGCCTAGGTGGCAAGGCGCCCGGTTTGTTCACTGAATCAAGTTCATCGAATCTGTTTCTATCCTTGTGAGCAATGATATGATGTTCACCAAGATGTCGAAATCCGCCCCTGATATCTGGGAATACCGCGACGCACGGGCCTTTGTGCGCGACCGTTGCGCATGGAAGCGCGCACACGAACGCGGGTTCAGCTTCCGTAAGTTGGCCTGGCTGGCCGATCTGGCCTCACCCGGGTACGTGCAGGCCTTTGCCGCCGGACGCCGCAACCTGCGCCCCGAGACGGCGCGGCGACTTGGCGTGGCGCTTGGGCTCGACGACGCCGATACCGCCTTTTTCGCCCATCTCGTGGCCTGGAACCAGGCGCCCGACGGCGTGGCGCGCGAGGCGGCCTGGCAGGCCCTGACGACGGCGGCAGCGCGGCGCGGACGCGGGCAGTTGTCGGGTGCCCGGCTGCGCTATCTGATGCACGCCTATATTCCCGTGGTGCATGCCATGGCCTCATTGGCGGGGTTTCGCCCCGACCCGGCCTGGATTGCCCCGCGCACTGTGCCGCCGATTCGGCCCGACGAGGCCCGGCATGCGCTGGCCGTACTGCAGGAGCTTGGACTTCTGGAGATAGAGGCCGATGGCCGTTGGCATCTGCGCGAGCCTGTACTGGAGACCGAGCCGGGTGCCCGCAGTCGCTGGATGCAAGAATACCACCGGGCCATGCTGCGGCTGAGCGAGCGGGCGCTGGATCTGCTCAGTCACGACGATCGGCGGACGGTCGGTTTTACGGTGACCGTGCCGCGTGAGCGCCTGCCCGAGCTGCTGGCGCTATCCGAGACGATGATGCGTGAACTGTTCGACCGGGTGCTGGCTTGGCAGGAAAATCTGGACGACGTTGATGGCGATGTGGTCCAATGTAGCCTGCAGGCCTTCCGGCTGACCCGGACGGGCGAGGGGGACCGCGCGTGAGGTGGATTGTTCGTTCGACGGGCCTGCTTGTCGTGCTCGCACTCGTCGCCGGCTGCGGCGGCGGTGGGACCTTTGTCGGCAGCCATGCCGACATGAACGCCGTTGCCGGTCCCGACTCCCGTGAATCCACAGAAACGTCGTTCCGCCTGCTGCTGCGCACGCCCGGTGCGGCGGCCGCCGGCCTTGTCTTTGACCCGCCCCGATTGGGCTTTGCTGCACTGCTGACGGCCGAGGCCGTTCTGCACGCGCCGACCCTGCGCCATGACGAGGCAGGCGGCACCTGTACGCGTCCCGACGAAGCGCCGATTCTGCCCGCGTTGCCCGTCGACATGCTGCGCGGGGCCGGCGAGGTGGCGGCCGGTGAGGCGTTGGGGGCTGGCGTTCTTTGTGATCTGCGGCTGCGCCTCGACGCGGTCCGGCTGCGCGGGCTCACGGTCGACGGCCAGCCCGCTGAACTGCGCGGCGGCAGTGCGCTGCTGCATTTGACGCTCGCTGTGCCGGCCCCGGTGGGTCCGTTCGACCTGGAGCTGCGCTTTGATCCGGCGGCCATGTTGGCGGCTTGGGATGCGGCACTTGCGGTGACCGCCCCGCCCGACGACCTGACGGATGCGCTCGGTCAGGAGGCTGCCGATGACGGCGTTCTGGCCGGTCTGACTCTGGTTGTCCTGCCGTGATGGGGCTGTTCACCGGTGGTGCACGAAATCGTGGAAATTTCCTCGTCAAACCAA
Organism: uncultured bacterium; assembly: GCA_964617795.1. Classification (GTDB taxonomy): domain Bacteria; phylum J088; class J088; order J088; family J088; genus CAZUAB01. The sequence continues at coordinate 189 of CAZUAB010000138.1, read as the reverse complement.
GCCAGGCCGGGGCAGACTGTTCACCAATGGAGGTGAATCCATGACAACACGCACAGCGACGCTGCGCCCGATTTTATCCGCACTGCTTTTGCTGCCCGCAGTGATTCCGCTCGGCGGCTGCATGCATCGCTGCGAGGCTGGTACGGCTCGGCGTGAGATCATCGCCGTAGCGTCGGCCCTCCGTGCGCT
>CAZUAB010000137.1:0-6658 GCA_964617795.1 uncultured bacterium | reverse complement strand
TGGGCAGGCAGCTTTGATGCTGCCCGACCAAGTGCTCTGCCGGCCCGACTGCCCGGGGCTGTGCCCGCAATGCGGTGCGCGACGGGCAGACGGGGACTGTGGCTGCCGCGAGTCGGGGGATGGCCGCCGGGTCGCGCTGCGGGGTCTGAAGGATTGAGTGTTTCGGGGATGCCTGCGGTCCCGTATTGGTTTTCCGAACTTCCGTTGCTCGCGGGTTGTCCCGCGGGTATGCGGCGCCTGAAGGAGAGTTCGCCATGGCCGTTCCCAAGAGAAAAACGTCGTCTGGTCGCCGTGACCGCCGTCGTGCCCATGACCGTCTGACCCCGACCGCTATCTGCCGTTGCCCGCAATGCGGCAATGCCAAGCAGGCGCATACGGTCTGCAAGACCTGCGGCTTCTACCGCAAGCGCGAGGTCAACGAGATCCTCGACTAACGCCTGTGCGGGCCGTGCTCCTGTTCCCCGGCCAGGGTGCCCAGTACCCCGGCATGTCGGCCGAATGGACGGCAATTCCCGCCGTGCGCGAAGCCGTAGCCGAGGCCGAGGACGTCCTCGGATTGCCGTTGGGCCGCTGGATGCTCACCGGCCCCGCTGAAGAACTGACACGAACGGACCATGCCCAGCCAGCGCTGCTGGCGCTTGGCGTTGGCGTCGCCCGCCACCTCGCCGCACAAGGCATTCAGGCTGTGGCCGCCGCTGGCCACAGCCTGGGCGAAATCACCGCCCTCTGTGCCTGTGGAAGCCTGACGCTGGCCGGCGCGCTGCGCTTGACGCACCTGCGCGGCCGCGCCATGCAGTCGGCGGTACCTGAGGGGATGGGGGCGATGACCGCCTTGCTGGGTCTCAAAGAGGCCGATCTGCCCGCGGTTCTGGCCGCTGGCACCACCTGCGGTATTGTGGCGGCCGCCAATATCAATGCGCCCGGTCAGATCGTGCTTTCCGGCGAACGTGCGGCAGTCGAAACCGCCGTGGCCGAGGCGCGTCGCCGCGGATTGCGCAAGGCCGTGCCGTTGCAGGTTTCTGCTCCTTTCCACTCTCCTTTGATGGCCCCAGCCGCCGCCGCGCTGGCTGAATTTCTCGCCGAGCTGCCGCTGGCTGCCGCGTCCGTGCCGGTCTGGAGCAACGCGCGCCTGGCGCCCCATTCCGACGATCCTGCAGAAATACGTGCAGCGCTCGTCGAGCAGGTCACGGCCCCTGTGCGTTGGAGCGAACAGCTACAACGCATGGCACCGGCGGCACCGGGTATTGAAGTGGCCCCGGCGGGTGTGCTGAGGGGGCTGTGTCGGCGTATTTTGCCTGACTGGCCGGTCTACGAGGTGGCACGGCCCCAAGATTTGGCGGCGGCCCTTGGCTGAGCTACGGCCACGTGCTCTCGTGACTGGGGCCGGGGGCGGTATTGGTGCCGCTGTGGCCGAGCGCCTCGCCCGTGAGGGCTGGGATTTGGTGCTGCACGCCTCTCGCGACCGGGCGCGGCTTGCGGAGCCGACGGCCGCCTGCCGCGCCGCCGGTGCCGATGTCGCCTACTGGATCCGCGATCTCAGCGAACCTGCAGCCGACAGCGGATTGTCCGAGGTCATTGGTGATCGGCCGGTGACCGGCTTTGTACACGCAGCCGGCATCACCGGCGACGGGCTGGCGGCCCGGCTCAAGTCTTCAACGGCCGAGGCCGTACTGCGCGTCAACGTGCTGTCGGCAATGGAGATCTTTCGTGGTCTGGCACGTGGCATGCTGCCTGCCCGCAGCGGCCGTATCGTGCTGATCGGCTCGACGGTCGGCCTGGCCGGCAACGCAGGTCAGGCTGTGTATGGTGCGTCCAAGGGGGCACTTGTTGGTTGGGCGCGTTCATTGGCGCGCGAGTTGGCGCCGCGTGGTATCACGGTCAACGTTGTGGCGCCGGGTTGGATTGAAACGCCGATGACGAATGATATACTGGAGACGAAGCGTGCGGAACTGGCTGCTGCCATTCCACTCGGGCGCATTGGCTGCCCCGAGGATGTTGCGGGCGCCGTGGCCTTTCTGATGGGGAGGGACGGCGCCTACGTGACCGGTCAGACGATTGCGGTCAACGGCGGCCTTTGGATGCTCTGAACATATTTTTTGAAGGGACGGGAATCGCTCATGACCGACGAACAGAATCTCCTTGATCGCGTGATCCGCATCGTTGCCGACAAGCTGAACGTGTCGGTCGACCAGATCACCGCCGACAGCACGTTTGCCGACGACCTCGGTGCCGATAGCCTCGACGTGGTCGAGCTGCTAATGGCACTCGAAGACGAATTCCAACTGACCATCGAAGAAGACGAAGCGGAAAACATCGAGGCTGTGCGCGATGTCGTCCGTTATATCCAAGACCATCTCTGAACACATCGGCCCGCTCTGCGGTTTGGCCTAAGGCGATGACCACATCCGCGCCCCGCCGCGTCGCGGTTACGGGCCTCGGTGTGGTTAGTCCACTCGGAAACGATCTTGGAGCGGTTCTGCGGGCTTTGCAGGGCGGCGTTTCGGCACTCTCGCCACGTACGTGGCCCTTTCCAGAAGGCGATCTGGCCGCACTCGTGGCCGAGGCAGTCTTGCCCGACCCCGATCCCCTACCGGCCAAACTGCAGCGTCGGCTCGACCGCTTCGCCCATTTGGGGCTGGCCGCTGGCTTGGCGGCTTGGGCTGACAGCCGCGAGGCACCCGCGCCGCGAGGGCGACACGGTATCTTCATGGGCGTCGGCTTTGGCGGTCTCGGCACGATCGTGCGCGAAACCCGCACACTCGATTCGCGCGGCCCACGCCGCGTGTCGCCCTTTTTCATACCAGGGGCGATTGCCAACATCCTGGCTGGTCATCTGGCCGAGATGACCGGCATCGTCGGGCCTACACTGACGTACGCCAACGCCTGCGCCGCCGGCTCGACGGCGATCGGCGAGGCCTTCTTGCGCATCCGCCACGGTGAGCTCGATGTGGCCCTTGCTGGCGGCGCCGAATCGGTACTCGATCCGCTGGGTATTGCGGGCTTTGCCGCTCTGCGTGCGCTGGCGCCGCCGGAATACGGCGTCCACCCCTTTGCCGACGATCGCCGTGGCTTTGCGCTGGGTGAAGGGGCGGCGGTGCTGGTGCTCGAAGATTACGAGCGGGCCTTGACCCGCCACGTGCGCATCTACGCTGAATTGGTCGGCTACGGCGCGAGTGCCGACGCCCATCATGTCACCGAACCCCACCCGGCGGGGGCTGGCGCCGAACGCGCCGTGGCCCTTGCGCTGACGCAGGCGGGCATGCGTGCCGGCGAACTCGACTACATCAACGCCCATGCGACCGGCACTGCGGCCGGCGACGCCGTCGAGGCTGGCATGCTGGCGCGCTTACTCGGGCCGCACGCCGACCGTGTCTATGTCAGTTCGACCAAGGGCCTGACTGGCCACCTGCTGGGGGCCGCCGGGGCCGTCGAAGCGCTGATCTCGATCCTTTCCCTCACCACGGGCGTGCTGCCGCCCAACCTACCCTGCGACCGACCCTGTCCCGAAGCTGCGGGCCTGCGCCTCGTGCGCACGGCCGGTGAGCGGGCGCCTCTTCGCACCGCACTATCGACGAGCTTCGGCTTTGGTGGCGTCAACGCGGCATTGGTGCTCAAGGCGGCGGATCTGGGGCGATAACAGTGCCGCCCCTAGTGCCGCGCCCCTAACGGTGCCGGGTTATTCAATTATCCAATTTTGGCCGCAGGTTGGCAGGTGACTGAACGCGCCGGCGCTCCGAGTCAGGGCCCCGTCGATCTTCAGCCCCCAGTGGCGTCGATCCTGTAAAAACAGTAATCGTGCTCGACTTCGCCGCGGCGCACCGTGTCGGTGTGATCGAGGACGCCGCCGATTTTTTCGATGGCCCGGCGTGAGCGGAGGTTGTTTGCGCTGATATGGAACCAGGCGCTCTGAGCCTCCGGGAAGGCATGTTTGAGCATCAGCCGTTTGAGTTCGCCGTTGGCAGCACCGCCCCAGATACGGCGTATGAGGAATGTGTAGCCGATGACGATTGACCGGGCGGTCTCATCCCAGCCGTAGTAGCGCGAGCTGCCCAGCACCTCGTGCGTTACACGGTCACGGACAGTGAGGGCACCGCAAGAGGCAAGCGCTTCGGCAAAGAAGTTCCGGAACACCGACCGCTCGTGGCGTGTCGGTTCGGGATGCTGAGTCCAGATCAACGGGTCGGATGCCGCGACGTACAGCGGCTCGAAGTCATCGGCGGCGAGTGGGCGAATCGCGAGCGTTGGTCCGATCAACGTCGGCTGGGCATTGAATGGCATGGGGACATGATGGCATACACTCACGGCTAGGTGCCGAACGGCTAGGTGCCGGGTTATTCAATTATCAGTTTTACGATTAGATGCCGCATTTACGGCACAACGGACAGAAATATTGGCCGTCTCAACGAAACGCTAGGCAGTACCGCTAGCCTAAGCGTCCCAAAATGAATAATTGGATAACCCGGCACCGCCGCACCGTCCGTTCGTCCGTTCGGCACCGTCCGTTGCACCGTTCCGCTAGTTAGTCCCGTCAGTCATGCCCAGCGCCCGCTGTACCAGCTCCTGCCATATCAGCAAGGCTAAGCCCCACCAAAGAGCGATCCAAAGGGGGACACCAGCGAACCAGCCGAGATGATAGTGGTGCAGGCCGCCGAGTTGGATGTAGGCAATTTCGACGGCGGGGCCGATCGCTAACGCCAAGCCGATCAATGTCCATTCGTAGCGGCGCGGGCGGCAAAATAGCGCATAGATGGCTAGTGCCGCAGCGAAGGGTAGCCAGCTCAGTACGGGATCGAGGTACCAGCGATAGATGGCCTGGCGCGTGGCCAGCGTCAGCGCAAGCAGCAGGGCGATGCGCAGATGGGGCCGTGGACCGGTAAGCGGCCACAGCGTGTCGTGCGGGACTGCGGGCGGGTCGAGCCTGCGCCAGCGGGCGAGGGTGTAGAAGAAACGCAGGATCATGCCCCAAAAGAGCAGCATCCAGATGGGAATCGTACTCCATTGCGGGAAGTACACCGGGACGCCGTAGTCATAGATGCCGTGCCCGACGACCGAGTTCCAGTCGTTGAATGCGCCGAAGGCCGTGCAGGCGATCATCAGCGCCGCTTCGACACCGACTACGTGGCCCCGCTCGTCGAGTGGCAAGCGGGCCCAAAGTACGTGCCGGGCCGCCAGCAGCAGCGGCACGGCCACGGTCATCAGTGCCAGTTGATCGGCTGCCGTGACGATCCCGGCGCTGACCAGCAGAATAATACCCCCGTCAAGGGCGAAGGCGCGATCGCCGACGGTGCCGGCAACGCCGGTGCGCACGGCGCTCACGACGGCCGCAGGAAGTCGCGAACCTCGCCGAGTAGCGAGGCCGGGTGACGCAGGCCGTGGGCGTATGCGTCTGTCGAATAGTTCTGAGCCCAGTTGCAATTGGCCCCGCACTGGTTACAGGCCGGACCGTGGAATCGTGTCGGATCAATCCGACGGCTCGCGTGGTCGTAAAGACTGTCGACGTCGTCGAACTGGAGGACGTCGATGTATTCGGGCTTGACGTTGACGCTGGCCTTGCAGGGCCAAGCCAGCTTGCCGTCATAGTCAATATGGGGTTTAAGCGTGTTGCGGCACTCCAGCGGCTCCGACTTGAGCAGCCGGCGGTTCATGCGCAGCGAGCCGGTGATGCGCGCACCGGCCTTCTTGCGTTCCAGAATGGTCTCGACAAGGGCCGGATAGGCGGGATCGAGATGCACGCCGGCGTGCACGGTCGGGCCCTCGTTCATCGGCACCGGCGTAAACCAGATGCCCATGTCTTCGGCAAATTCCAGAACGGCTCGGGCTTCGTCGATGCGGCCCGGCTGGATGACGCAATTGATCATCAGTTTGAAGTCGAATTGCTCCTTGAGTTCGTTTAACATCAACAGGTTGCGCAGCACGTCTTGGGGTTTGCGGTAGACCCACATGTCGGCGAGCAAACCGAGATCAAGCGCATCGAGGCTGACGATGATGATGTCGGTGTCGGCCAGCCACGTGCGCCAGTTCGGCTGCTTGAGGTTGCGCGCGATCAGGCTGCCGTTGGTGTTGATGATGATCGGGTCATAGCCGAGTTCGACGGCGTGCCGGCTGAGCTCGGGCAGATCCTGCCGCACGGTCGGCTCGCCGCCGGCAAAATAGACCGAGGGCGTACGGGTGCGCATGACCTCCAGTAGGCGCTTGCCGCCGGCGGTGTCGAGTACGCCGTCGTTGGGCAGCTCAGGGTACTTGCGGCCCTGATGGTCGTCGCAGTAGGTGCAGGTAAAGTTGCAGGTGCGCAGCGTCGTCCAGATGAAGTAGAGCGGCCGCAGATCCTCGCGCCCGGCTTTGGCCAGCCGCCGGTTGGCGACATAGTTGCCGGCCGCCGTTCGCCACGCCTGCAGGCGCCGGCGCAGGCGGGGCAGTCCGCGTTGCGGCAATTCCAGCGTCGGCGCGATTTCGGCCGCCAGGGCGCAGGCCTCGGCCTGCAGCCGGGGCCAATCCGGATGGCCGGGGCGCGGGTGATAGCGTTTGAATTCCGGCAGCGGTTGGGCCTGGGCGGCGGCGAATTCCGACCAGCCGGCGGTCCGTGTTTTCTTCGCGGCCTCGGAGTTCAGCAAGGCGGCGCGCGGAGATGCCGAAGGGGACTGTGGCGTGGGTCCGGCGG